>NZ_NWFK02000001.1:0-316099 GCF_002313155.2 Psychrobacter sp. FDAARGOS_221 | reverse complement strand
TGAACAGGCCATTGTCGAATTACTTGCCAGCGAAGGTTATCCACACACCCCAGGTGAAATCGTCGATAGCCAGCTTGGGCGGGAGCCTGAAGATGTACTCATTGAGTCTGATTTACGTGATTTTCTAGCCAGACGCTATCAAGATCAGCACATTACCGATTATGAGATTGGCTTAATCCTGCATCGTCTTAAAACCCTGCCAGCCTCTGATCTTTACGACAGTAACAAAGCCATTATGAAAGATGTGTCTAATGGCTTTTTGCTTAAGCGTGAAGACCACACCAAAAAAGACCTGTTTATCCAGCTGCTTGATTATGATGACCTGAGCAATAATACGCTGCGGGTCGTCACTCAGCTAAATATTGAAGGCTATGAGCTGCGTATTCCCGATGCCATTTTATACATTAATGGCTTGCCACTGGTGGTGTTCGAATTTAAGAGCGCCATACGCGAAGAAGCACCGCTACATGATGCCTACGTGCAGCTCACGACCCGCTATACCCGTGATATCCCTGAACTACTCAAATACAATGCCATCTGTGTCATTAGTGATGGTGCCAATACCAAAATGGGCTCGCAATTTGCGCCTTATGAATTCTTCTACTCTTGGCGTAAAGTCACTGGTGATGAAGCGCTAGAAACAGACGGAATCAGTGCGCTGATTACCATGATTCAAGGCCTATTTAATCAACAGCGCCTGTTTAATGTGCTGCGTAACTTTATCTACCTGCCTGATACCTCTACCAAAAAAGAGAAAATCATTTGCCGCTATCCCCAGTACTATGCGGCTACCAAGCTATTCAATAATATCAAACAGCACATCAAGCAAATTGACTCGGCTGGCAAGCTTATCGCTGGTGACGGTAAAGGCGGTACCTACTTTGGTGCGACCGGATGTGGTAAAAGCTATACCATGTTGTTTTTAACCCGTCTGTTAATGCGTGATGTGACGCTTGGCAGCCCGACTATTGTCTTGATTACGGACCGTACCGACTTAGACGATCAGCTGTCTGGTCAATTTACCAATGCCAAGACCTATATTGGTGATGACAATATCATCAGTGTTGAAAGCCGTGCTGAGCTAAGAGAGCGGCTGTCAGGCATTAAAAGCGGCGGCGTGTACCTGACGACTATTCACAAGTTCACCGAAGATACGCAGCTGCTCACAGAGCGCAGCAATGTCATTGTCTTATCTGATGAAGCGCACCGCAGCCAGCTCAACCTTGAGCAGAAGATTACCGTTACCGAAGACGGTGTCAAAAAGACTTACGGCTTTGCCAAATACCTGCATGACTCATTGCCTAATGCAACCTACGTTGGCTTTACCGGAACGCCAGTCGATGCCACGCTCGATGTGTTCGGCCCGATTGTCGACAGCTACACCATGACCGAGTCGGTGCATGACGAGATTACGGTACCTATCGTCTATGAAGGACGCGCCGCCAAAGTGTTGTTGGATAACAATCAACTGGAAGAAGTCGAAAAATACTATAAGCAAGCCGAAGAAGCAGGTGCCAACGAGTATCAGATAGAAAAAAGTAAGCAAACCATGGCGACTATGTCGACCGTATTGGGCGACCCTGACCGTATTCGAGCTATTGCTGAAGACTTCGTTGAACATTACGAAACTCGAGTGGCCGAGGGCACGACCCAAAAAGGTAAAGCCATGTTCGTGTGTAGCTCTCGTGAGAACGCATTTAAGCTGTATAAGGACATTATCGATATACGACCGCAATGGGCGGAAGTGATGGCCTGTGAAGAGGGCAGCACGCTTACTGAGAGCGAGAAAAAGACCATTAAGCCGATGGAGCGCGTCAAAATGATTATGACGCGTAACAAGGATGACTCTCAAGAGCTGTGGGATTTACTGGGCACTAAAGACTATCGCAAAGAGCTGGACCGTCAATTTAAAAATGGCAAATCCAACTTTAAGATAGCCATCGTGGTTGATATGTGGCTCACCGGCTTTGATGTGCCTTTCTTGGATACCATCTATATTGATAAGCCGTTACAAAAGCACAATCTGATTCAAACCATCTCACGGGTCAACCGTAAGTTTGAGGGTAAAGAGCGCGGGCTGGTAGTGGATTATATTGGTATCAAAAAGCACATGAACTTGGCGCTGGCTCAGTACACCGAAGGCAAAGAGCAAAATTTAGAAGAAATCGCTCAATCGGTGGTGATCGTCAAGGACCAGTTAAGCCTACTTGATGCCATGTTCCATAACTTTGATAACTCAGGCTACTTCTCAGGTAAGCCCATTGAGCAATTAGATTGTCTAAATGAGTCGGCCAACTTTGTACTGGCCACTGAGAAGTCGAAGCGCTTT
Organism: Psychrobacter sp. FDAARGOS_221; assembly: GCF_002313155.2. Lineage (NCBI taxonomy): Bacteria > Pseudomonadati > Pseudomonadota > Gammaproteobacteria > Moraxellales > Moraxellaceae > Psychrobacter > Psychrobacter sp. FDAARGOS_221. The sequence goes on along the minus strand of NZ_NWFK02000001.1, from coordinate 313,770 downwards.
TTTATGGATGTGGTAAAGCGTCTGAAGTCAGCTTATGACATCTGTGTTGGTAGTAATGACTTAACGCAACTGCACAAGGACAAGATTCACTACTACTTAGCGGTTCGTACCATTATATTCAAAATTACTACCGGCAATGCCCCCGATGTTGAGCAAATGAATGAAAAGGTGCGTGAGCTGGTGAAAGATGCGCTACAAAGCGATGGTGTCGAAGAAATCTTCAAGATGGGCGCTGAGCATGGGCATGAAATCAGTATCTTTGACGATGACTACTTGGCTAAGATTGATAAGATTAAACAGCCCAATACCAAGATGGAACTGTTGCAGCAATTGCTCAAAAAAGCCATTGGTGAGTTCAAAAAGACCAACAAGGTCAAGAGTATCGACTTTAGTAAAAAGATGAACGCCATTGTGCAAAAGTACAACGAGCGTGATGAAAGCAGCATCATGCACTCAACAGTGATGAAAGACTTCACTGACCAAATTATCGATATCATTCACCAGATGCGCGATGAGGTGAGCTCGTATAAAGATAAGGGTATCGATTATGAACAAAAAGCTTTTTATGACATCTTATTAACACTGGCGCATAAGTATGACTTTACTTACCCAGAAGATAAGCTTATCGAGCTGTCTAAAGCGGTGAAAGACTTGGTTGATGATAAAGCGCAGTATACCGACTGGAATAAGCGTAATGATACTAAGGCTGAGCTAGAGTTTGATCTGATTGTGCTGCTTGATGAGTGGGGCTATCCGCCGATTGATCGCGATGAGGTGTATACCGAGATATTCGACCAGGCCGAACATTTTAAGAAGGGCAGAGTGGGGAGTTAGTAGAGTATTTATCGTTAAATTAAATCACACTCTAACGGCTGAATATAACTATGAAAAAATGGCTTTTAACTTTTGGCATTTTAATCAGTACAGTTACACCGTATCAGCAGGGTTATGCTGAAGAATCAGAAAGTCTGAAAGATACGATAGCAAATACAATGTCATTTTCAGACTTGCCTATTGAGCTTCAAGCGCTTATCGAGAGTGCTGATGTAGAGGATAATATTAAGATAGAACAACAGCTTTCTTATGAAGAAAGAGGGATTTGTTCAGCTAAGTCAGCCTATGCTTTTAATTTTATGAACATGAGGCAAAAGGGCTATGATTATGAGGATATTTATCTTCTAATTGATTTAAGTCAAAATTCTGATGGCCTTGAATTGGCAGAAAACAGCCTCGATTTTTATCACGATTTATTATCTGAGGCTTATAGTTACCCGGTGTATGAGACTAAATACCTTAAAGGTTTAGCGATTTCACTGTTTCTAGATAAGAAGAATTATGAGTGTTTACAAGAGGTTCAAAACAAGTCTTAGTGCTTAATTAATTTCACCTCTAACCGATGTGCTTGCGTGTATCAAGATACCAAACCATATCTGAAGCAGGATGGTTTGGCTTAATTACAGGCAGGTTCTCACTATCAACGTGACACTGGTTTGTCCTATCTTTTTAATGCGAGCACATATAATCAGCTACATTGCCACCAACAGTGCCTATAGGCGCATCATTAAAAGTTTCCTCATCCTCGAAAAACATAAATAGATACTTACCATCTTTGAAAACTTTATAATTATCCCTGCTAATTCTTTTTGGAGTACTGTTGCAATCAACAGTAGTAAACATTTCAATAGAATTGTAATAGTTTTCGCCATCGGTTTGGTATTCAGCAAATTCCACTTTTTCAAAGGACATTTTATATGATCCTGAATTGGTCAAAGTGTGAGTATTGACATAACTTCTACTTTGGTTGTTCTCAGTAGTCGCTACTAAAGCCCAGCCGTCAGAACTTGCTGCTGTAGCTGTTACTGACATTAATCCTACCATTGCTAATACTGCTAATTTTTTCATACTATTCCTTGTCAAGTTGTTTACTGGTCACAATCAAATGCAATAGCACTTGATAATAGCATCATTATTGCCTTAGCTGCTTGCAAAAACGGAAATTGCAGACACAAAAAAGTTAGTGGATAAGATTAGTACTGGCTAAAATTTTGATAAATTTTTCTTAAATATTAACTAAAATAAAAAACTACATTCCTTTGGATTTATTTACTTGAAGGGGTGTAGGTAATGAGCGGTAACTAGTAATCACATGTGTTGGTGCGCCCACAGGGACTCGAACCCCGATCGATCGCTTAGGAGGCGACTGCTCTATCCTGTTGAGCTATAAGCGCATAGATTGAAATGCTGATAGAAAGGAGAATTATTTTATCATAATTAATCAGCTGTTTGACCCACTTTTATAAGCGTAGCACCCGTACTATCAGTCACTAGTGCTATAATGCCGCGACAATTAATATTTTTGAAGGATTGATATCATGGCACGTACCGCAAGCGCATTACATATTTTGGTAAAAGACAAAGAGCTGGCTGAAGAAATTATAGCCAAGCTTAAAAAGGGCGCGCATTTTGATGTGCTCGCTAAGAAACACTCAACTTGTCCCTCTGGTAAGAAGGGCGGCGACTTGGGTGAATTTAGAAAAGGTCAAATGGTGCCGGCATTTGATAAAGTTTGCTTCAATGGTGAGCTATTAACCCCGCATTTAGTCAAAACCAAGTTTGGCTGGCATGTGGTGAAAGTGCTTTATAGAACTTAAGCCCTGCCTGCTCAAGATATTAAACAGTGAGAGTGGGCTTAAAGCAAACCTATTAAGAGTTAAGCCTAACGCCTAAAGAACAATATTAATAATGGATAAAGATGGATATTGAAAGTGGCACTGACAGTCAATCAGATAACCAAACAGACGACCTAAAACATAACCCAATAGAAATTATCTATGAAGATGAGCATCTAGTAGCCATTAATAAAGAAGCCGGTCTATTGGTGCATCGCAGCTGGCTGGATAAAGGCGAGACCCGCTTTGCGATGCAGCTCACCCGTGATGCGGTCGGTTGCCATGTGTTTCCAGCACACCGATTAGATAGACCAACATCCGGCGTGTTGTTATTCGCTAAGAGCTCTGCTGTGGCACGCAGTCTGACTGAAGCCTTTACTGAGCGTAAAGTTGCTAAGCAGTATATCGCTGTGGTGCGTGGCTTTATGGCAGAGGAAGGCAGCGTTGATTATGCGTTAAGCTTTAAGCCGGATGCTATTGCCGATAAATTTGCTGATTTAGACAAACCTGCTCAAGAAGCGGTAACCCATTGGCAAAGCTTAGACCAAATTGAGCTGCCGTTTGCGGTTTCAAAAAAGCATGCGACCAGCCGTTATAGTTTAATGCGCTTATTGCCTGAGACTGGGCGGAAACATCAGCTGCGCCGGCACATGCGACATCTGTTTCACCCGATAGTCGGGGATACCAGCTATGGTGATGGACGCCATAATAAGTTTTTTCGTGCTCAATATGATTGCACACGTATGCTGTTACACGCTCAGACCTTAAAACTCGATCATCCGGTAACTGGTGAGCCGTTAGTGTTGACGGCAGGATTTGACGAGCAGTGGGCGCGTATCTTAGAGGAGCTTGATTGGGTCGATAGCGCAAGCCTTAGCAGATAGTTGGTTTAATTAGACCTAACACTTGACTTGTGAAGCATGGCTTTAATGCTTTATCAAATCTTTGCGACAATGGGTGACGTTCGGGTGTGGTTTGATGGTTTTCTTTTTGCCATAATCGGTTATGCTTATCTAAGCGCTTTATCTTTTCTAAACTCTGTGTTCTTCTAATTCCTGTGTCTTTGCTATCGCCGTATTAATCCGAATTGCCTTTAACAAAAGATTGCCCCTTATGTTTAAAATTATTCAGTCCAATCGCACCGAAAAACTGGTCACCCAACTGCTACACGAATATCAATCCAAAGATCAGCCCATTTTTGAGCCGTTTATTGTGATTGTGCCGTCAAAAGTACTGGGAGATTGGCTGGATAAAACCATCGCCAGTCAGGCAGGCATTAGTACCTTGGTGCAGACCAAATTCTGGGGTGAATATCAATGGCGACTGATGCAAGCGGTATTGAGCCGTCATAATGATTTTGTCAAAAGCCAAGACCCGAATGCCACTACTATTAATGTGCCAGAAGTGGCTGTGCTGTCGCCAACCGTTATGCAGTGGCGAATCTTTGGATATCTTAATCATTATCAAGCGCAAATCATCAAAGATGACAAGCATCCGTTGTATCCGCTGCTGATTTCATTGATGGAATCGCTGCAAGATCAAAACCAAGCTAAAAATTCTACTCAGAATCAGAACCAGAGCCAAACGGATGGCCAACAGCAAAACACTCAAGATCCGGGGCAAAGAGATGCCAGACTGTGGCAGCTGGCAAGTGATTTGGCACGGGTGTTTAACCGTTATCTGACCCACCGTGAAGACTGGCTACAGACGTGGTCGAACAATAAGCAGCTGCCAGTTGAGCAACTGATTTTAGAAAAAGACAGTCTCTCGTTGCGCTTCGATAAATATGCGCGCGGTACGCCAGATTGGCTGATAGATCATTATATTGAGTTAGAAGCCGCGCAGCGTCATCTTTGGCTAAATCTTTTTGCCGATGTGCATTTGCACCGTGTGGCGTTAGAAGCTAAGTTTTGGGAAGTGCTAACCAACAACATTGCCCATGAGCAAGATACGCTACCCAAAGTGCTGAGAATCTTTACCATTCAGCAGCTACCACAAGCAGAGCTCGACTTTTTGCAGCGTTTGTCTGAGTTTATGGACATCACCTTGCTGCACTACAATCCATCAAAGCTGTTTTGGGCAGATATTGTCGATAAGTCTTGGCTTGAGCGTCAACGTATTATTAACCCTGAGAGTGTGTTCCTACGTGACTATGGTCACAGTCTGCTGTCACGTCTGGGTAAGCAATCACGTGATACCTTTGCGATGTTGGCGACCTTGTCAGGTGGTGAGGATTATGAGCGCGCGCAGGTAGTCTGGCACGATGACTTTTGGCAAGACGATTATTGGCAGGATGGCTTTTTCGAAGAAGAGGCGCAGCCAAATCTTGAGTCTCAATCTGACGCTAGTGACTCTGCCCAAAAGTTGGATAACTCACCAAATAACTTTTCAAATAACGCGCCAAATAACTCATTAAATAACACGCCAAGTCTATTACAACAGCTGCAACAAGATGTGCTGATGCTCGATGAGCAATCGACGCAGCAAGCAACTGCAGTGCGCGTAACCAAAGACATTGGTGAGCAGCTAGAGAGCGCAGGCAATCAAAGCTCAAATCCTCAAAGTACAGAAGCCGAAAGTTTACCTAAATCAGCCAATATTGATATTGCTCAAACTGATGAGTTTGATCCGTATTCTGATGAGGTGCTTGAAAATAAGCATTACGATAAGCCACGTAGTTGGCCAATCTCTTCACAAGATAATAGCCTAAGTATTCATTCGTGCCACAGTTTACAGCGTCAGCTAGAAGTGCTGCGCATTATGATTGGACGCTGGCTTAATGAACCGTTGCCAGAAGGTGCTAAGCCACGCCATGTGTCTGATATCGTGGTGTTATTGCCTGATGTGGAGCGTCATCATGCCCTGATTAGCTCTATCTTTGTCAATGGCAAAGGTCAAGACGGCTTGTATTTGCCCGCCAAGATTACCGGTGTGGTGGATGCGGATATTCGTCAGCTGTGGGAAGCGGTGATTGGCTTTTATAAATTGCTCGGTAGTGACAGTGCACGCTTTGAAGCGGCGGAAGTCTTTGATTGGTTGATGCTGCCGCCACTATATCAAAGCTTTGGTTTGACCCATGAGCAGATGAGTCGAGGCTGTGATCTATTGGTTGAGGCAGGTTTTATCCGCGGCTTTGATGAAGAGCACTTAAAGCAGACCTTGGATGACAAGGACTTTGATTATCGCTTTAGCTTTGCCCAAGCATTAGACCGCCTAACTTTAGGTTTGGTGATGCCGGAAGCTGGCATGAGCAACTGCTTGTATCCGATTGACGAGCACGATTGGCCGCAGACTGCCATTGCCGAGATGAGCCTGCCGTTATCACAGGTCAGCCTCAATGACGCACCGATTATCGAAGCCTTGTGTCGCATCTATAGCGGATTGGTCGAAAGACGCTATGATCACCTACAAACCATGAAAGCAGAAGACTGGCTCAATCAGATTGAGACCGAAGTGATTCACCGTTACTTTGCTGATGTCGATCAAACCCGCAGTATGCGCGCCATTTATAACGCCATGAACGGCTTTAAGTCTAGCCTGCGTGCCAATCGTCATTACCAACACTATAGTGATCCGAGTCAGGCAACTGAGCAGCAAAAAGAAAACAGCTTCGATAATATTGAGCAGCTGCCACTTAAGCTTAGCTTTATGCTAGACAGTATCGAAGCTGAGCTAGAAAGTCAGCAAGTGAGTGCCGAGCCGACCGGAGTGATTACCTTTGGTCGCTTTGGTGCGTTAAGAAACGTACCGTTTGAGCTGGTAGTCATGCTCAATATGAACTTATCTGAGTTCCCAGGACGTGACCGTGATAACCGTTATGACTTGATGAAAGCGACCATGTCTCGCCGCGGTGATAGAGACAGTGAGGATGATGACAATGGTGCCTTCTTGGATGCGCTACTGTGCGCGCGCAGTGCCTGTTGGATATTCTATAACGGTCAGAGCCTAACTGATACCCATGAGCATCTACCGGCCAACCCAGTCAGCGAGTTACTACAGTTCTTACAAGGCGAAGTGCAATGGCAAGTCAGCTCAATGCAAAATATGCCTGATGATATTGACCCTGATGCGCAAAGTGTCAGACGTCAGTTGCCAAATTTAATTAAGCAGTGGCTAGTCACCGAGCATCCGGCATTACCGTTTGATAAAAGCTTGTTTGAGACCACGGAAGAGCTCGATCAAGTAAGCGCTGATGATACCGATGAGTCTGTTAACGATACGGAACTAACAAGTACTGACTTAGGCAGTGATGCTAACGACTCTGGTAATTTAGACTTAGAAGCACAATTAAATCATGCAATGCGTCAGACCAAATTGGCTCAACAGCGACAGTTCCCGCCAGCACCGCTGTGGCAAAGTGTATTTAATACGCTTAAAGTACGTGATAATCAGCCGTCTGTTAGCCGAGTCGAGTTGCCAACGCCCGAGCAATACAAGTCTATTGCCAGACTGTTTGTAGAGCCACCAGAGCAAGCTAAACCTGAGTCTAGTCAGCAACCCAAACAAGTCAATCTGCTTGGTAAGCTGGGTTCATTAGATATTGAGACCATCAAGTCGCTATTACAGCTGCTTGATCATCAAGCTGCTATTAGTTCAAACGATCAATCAGGTTCTACTGACAGTCTAGATTTAGATGCTGACCTTGCTTGCTCGGCGTTGGCCGATAGCTTGTTTAATATCGAAGAAATAGATATTGATGGCGCTTTGGCGTATCAAGTCCGCCATCCGGGTAAAGAGTTTTTGCGCTATCAGCAAGTACACGTAGTGCAAGGTCAGCAAGTGATGGCCAATCAAGAACCGCTGTTTTTAGATCCATTAGCGCGCTATCAGATCAATGAGTATCTGATTAATTCACTGGCAAATCAGTCTCAATCCAATGACTCGCTTGAAGATACTAGTTTAATAGACAACAGCTCGGACGATAATAGCCAGTCTAATGCTCAGCAGGGCGTTGCTCAACAAGACAACCAGTTGATGTATCAAAAGATCATGCCTGCTGGTATTGCGCGTCAAACCACCCTGCCCAATCAACAGCAGAAGCTGCAAAAGCAATGCGAGGAGTTTATAGAGCAGCTGTTAGTCAATGAAGCTGATAACGAGCCGTTAATCGAGCTATTGCAAGAGCAGCAGCAACCTGCTCACTTCTTATTGACTGCTACCAAAGAAGAGCCGGTTCAGCTTAATGTACAGCAGCTGTTTGAATCGTATCAGCATCAAGCATCAGGTAACAATTTACAAGATAACAGTTCGCAGAGTGAGATTAAGCAGTGGCTGTCGTTATTACCTAAGTATATTAAGCTTAAAGGTAAAGTGCCTGTTCATTCTAATACAGTCTCTACACAAACGACTGATACAAATACTGCTGATGCACTAACAACAACTAATCATGGAGATGACGCTATTGATGTCAATCATAGCGATCAACTTGCGTATTCTCAGCGTTCCCCTCGATATTGGTTAAACATACTGCCCAGCTCAGCAGGCCCTAAACATCTATTAAAGTTTTGGTTGTCGCATCTGTATTGGCAAGTGGCCAGAGGCACCACAGCTCAGCAAGTGGCGCTCGCTGATGGGGTCAGCTATTGGCGCTTTAGTAAGTCACGCTCTGATGTAGATGCTTATAAGAGTGTGGTTGCGTTTAAGCTAAATCCAGTAGAACACAATCAGGCAGCCATTGAACTGATCAAATGGGCGCTGTTCGCTAAGCTGGCAGGTCAAGTACCAATGACCTTATTGCCAGAGTACGGCCTAAACTATGTGGCAAAGGTTCAACAATCGGCCGAAGAAGATAGCCAGTATTGGACCAAACGTTCGGACTTTAGCAAGTGGTTTGCGCCGGGCTATCAACAAGATGTCTATGATAATTGCGTCCGACATGCCATTTGGCAGTATGTACTGCGTGATGATGATGCCTTTAATGCGCTGCGTGATGGACTAGATAATTTGGCATTACCTTTGTATCAGCCAATGTATAACGCTTTGACGCCTTTAAAAGCCTAGCATTTAATAAGCCAATATCTTTTTAAAGCCAATCCGTTATAAAGCAGAAGCCATTGTAAGCAACAAGCACTACAAGACAGAAATAGACAGATAATACACATAAGACAAACCAATAAGCGTAAATTGATATGACTCAATCAGACAGCATGACCACGTCGCTCAATCAAGACAGTAGCCAACCAGCGTCACAACCGGCCAAACCTAAAGAAATCATACCTGCTATTGATGTCGATCTCACCGGCAGACACTTAATTGAAGCCTCGGCAGGCACCGGTAAGACTTGGACGCTGACCGGTATTGTGCTGCGCTTATTGATTGAGGCCCGCCGCGCACCAGAGCAAATCATTGCCACTACCTTTACGCGTGCCGCTGCCGCTGAGATGCGCCAACGTATTCATGATCGATTGGTTGAGTTTTATCAGTTATTGAAGTGGGTTGATGTGCTCAGTGCTAATCCAGCCAATCATGATGAGTTGTATCCGACTGAATTGGTGATTAAACCAGATGCGGAGGCTGATAAAGCCAAGTCAAGTACTGATATTGAGGCTCATGATGAAAATCAGGATGCACATGCCGAGCAACAGCGTTTGATTGAGAAAAAAGAAGCGTGTAAACAGCAACAGGCGGAATGGCTAAAAGAGCAAGCTAAGTATGCCCGCCTTGATGGCATTATGGGCGATCCGGTGAACATGCATCTGGTGCAATATCTGTTGCAGCATTTACACACCTATAAGCTATCAGAGGCCATTCGCCGTACTGCCTTGGTATTGACCACGCTTGATAAGCTGTTCGTTGGAACTTTAGACAGCTTGGCGCAAAAGTGGCTGAGCGAATACAGTAGTGAGACCGGTCACCAACAAGGCATGTCCATTATAGAAGATCACAGTATTGAGCAAGTCACTGACAGTATCATCCATGATGAGCTGCGTCAGTTTCAAAGCCGTCTGTATTATGAGCAGCCGCGTCTATACAAGTTATTAGACCAGCAAGGCAAGCTAACGGATGTTGCCGATCATAGAGGCTTTGTACAGCGCTCGCTAAACTTCTTTTCAGCGACTATTGATGAAGTGCCAGTCATTGATTTTAGTTTTGATGAGTATGAACAGTTACTTAATGACTTCTCTCAGTTAGATTTAACTGATATTGAGCCTTATCTCAATCCTGATTATAGAAAATCTCAAGGATTTAATGGTAGATCGAGCCTTCAAACGAGGTTTGAGCATATTATTGAGATTCACAAAGTTATCTCGCAAAGAGGGTTAGGCTTTGAGAGCTATCTAAGTGAAGATGCTAAAAAACTAATCGAAGCGATTGAGGCTGCACGTTATCCTCAAGAAGACGGTAAGATTAAAAACTTTAACTCAAAGCGAGAAAAAGAGCATCAGGTGTTTTTTGGGCTGACGACCATTAGTAAGCTCATGGATGTTATTGATATGTCTAATGGCTTAGAGTCATATACAACGGGCTTACTCGCCAATTTAAATCGCCATATTGTACTGGCGGTGCGTGAAAGACTGCCAATTATTTTAGAAGAGCGCTCACAGACAACATTTAGTTTACAGATGGTAAGGCTTAACCAAGCATTAAGTGGTAAGCAAGGTGATAAACTGGCACGTTATATTCGTCACCATTATCCAGTAGCCTTGATTGACGAATCTCAGGATATTAATGGTGAACAGGCCATTATGATCCAAAGCGTGTATTTGCCAAATACTAAAAACCGTAAGCAGCGTTCTAATAACGAGTTCTTATTGTTGGTCGGTGACCCCAAGCAAGCCATTTACGGATTCCGTGGTGGTGACGTCGCCAACTACAATGCCATGAAGCGCCAGTTCGATGACAAGCATATCTGGACATTGAATGTTAACCGCCGTTCTAATGGAGCAGTCATTGATGCACTCAATCATTGGTTTTGTATGCCCACTCAAGACAGTGCCAAGCAGCATCACTTAGCAAAGCTCGGTGAGGGTATTTATTATCAGTATATTGAAGCGGCTAATGAAGAGGCGAAGCTGTCATGGATGCAGTCACTGCAACAAGGTCAGCAAGCACAACAATCCGAGCGACAACAAGACCTGAATCAAGAGCTGCATCAACACGTGTTGCCTAATCGTGGGGTCAGCTTAATTAATCTACCGTATGACACAGAGGCAAGCTATAACGAGTTTGAGGTGACGGCCAAGCATATTGCGATGCTACTCAATAGCGGCCAAACCCTAGACGGTAAGCCGATCAAGCCCAGTGATATTGGGGTGCTGGCAAGGGCTAAAAAACAGTTAAAGCAGTTAGAGAATGAACTGGTTAAGCTCAAGATTCCAACCTTGACCACCAGTGATGCCAGTATTTTTGAAACGGTGATTGCCGAAGATGTGGCAGCGATACTCAGTGCCATGTTGCAGCCGTATCGTCATGATTTGGTCAATCGGGTGTTAACCAGTCATCTGTATGGGTTTAGTGTTAAGCAAGCCAAAGCGATGATGATGGATTATGAAACTGGTGTGGCTGAGGCAGATCATACAAGTTCGATTTCTAACACGGGTATAAGTAACGACAGTCAGGCAGATGACAACCAAGCGCAGCAAACAGATAAACAGAGTAAAAAAAGCTATCAAGACTTTATCAGCTATTTGCAGCAGGGGGCGGAGCTTTGGCAGCGTTACGGTATCTTATCCGCGCTTCATTATTTATTCGAGGCCAATACCATACAGCCGCAAGGTGTCTGGCAAGCATTGGCGGCCCACAAAGATGGTGATCGCCATATTATGGACTTGCGCCATGTGATGGATATCTTGGCAGAGTATGGTCTGAGCATGGGTGAGTACGAACTGCTGGCCTGGTTTAAACAAAATATTGAACAAGCCCCGGGTAGCGACTGGGCCAAGCAACATCCACTGCCAACTGAGTCAGGGGTGCAGCTGATGACCATTCATAAATCCAAGGGTTTGGAGTTCCCGATTGTGTATGTCATGGGAATGGCTTCTGCTAGTAATAAATCGGGTAAAGGTGAAACCTACGGGCTGTATTTATATAACGTCGAGCAAGATAAGGTTGAGCAAGACAATACTGAGCAACCGTCCTCTATAGCAACTACCGGTAATAAGAATTCAATTACCTTGCGTCGCTTTTCACCAATGCAAGGCACAGCTACAAATAAAACGCACTATATTGATTTAGAGACTGATGAAAACTTTGATGAGCGTTTGCGTCTGGGCTATGTTGCCTTCACCCGCGCCAGTGAGCAGTTATACATCGTGTTATCTGATCCGCATAATACCGCTGATATGGATCTTAAACCTGTGTTTCATTGGTTTGAAACGCCTAAGCAAAAACCTGTAACCTATCAATTGCCGGATAGACTCAAGCAACAAATTGGTTATCTGCCCGCTGTTAATATTATCGATTGCTTTAATAGTCACTTTGAGCAAGCTGCGAAAAGTAGTTCGGTGTCTTCGTCAACGTCCGTTGACTCTGAGTCTGGCAAGTCAATCAGTCAGCCCATTGAGTATGATGACTTTGCGACAGTGATGAAAACCAACTACTTCAAAGGTTGGGCCAAGACCAGCTTTACCGCGCTGGCACGTCAGCTAGATGAGTCGGCGCAAGCATTGGCAGTGGCTGATGAGCGTATTGATGATGCTGTGGCACTCGGTATGGTTGCTGTTGATTCGAGAAACGGCCTTAATAGTATCAATCCTACGGATATAAACGTTAGTCATGAGGGTAGTGAGCTGCAGCTAAAAGCAAAAGACGACATTCGCTTCAGCTTCGTCAAAGGCGCCAATGCGGGTACCTTTTTGCATGAAATTTACGAAAAGATTGAGTTTACCAATAAAGCGCAGTGGCCACAGGTCATCGATAAAGCTATTAGAAGCTATCAGCTGCCAGCAGTCTATGCCAGCCGTGAGCAGCAACTACGCGTGTTAAACGAAAAAGACAGCTCTAAGCTGAATAACAATAACCTAGCGCCCAATTCAAATAAGTCTGATGATAAGCCTGAATTTGAGATAGACGACAGTGAGCATAAGGCATTGGTGAATTGGATTGATGAAGTGCTACATACGCCGTTATTGGCCTCTAACCAGCCATTAATAGCCATTGAACCACATCAGCGTGTGGCAGAGCTTGGCTTTAATATGGGGCTGTCAGAGCAGTTTAAGGTGCTACAAATTAATCAACTGTTTGAGCAGTATGTGCCTGATAAAGATAAGCATATTAACTTATTGGCTCAAAGTCATGATTATCTGTATCGCTACTTGCGAGGGGAGATTGACTTGGTCTATCAGTATGACAATAAGTTCCATGTGGTTGATTATAAGAGTAATTATTTAGGAAATAGCCTAAGCGATTATAGCCAAGCTGCTTTGAAAAAAGCGATGAGTAAAGCAGGGTATTGGCTGCAAGCGGCTATTTATCAAGTCGCTTTGCATCGCTTTTTGTCAATGCGAATCGCTGATTATGAGGGTAATGAGGACAAATATTTGGCACCGGTAGAGTATGTTTTTTTACGCGGGGTGCATATGGCGGAAGCTGAACAAGCCGAAGCTGACGATAATACGGATAATGACTTTGAAAGCGAGCGCTATGGACTGGTTACTTGGGATATTCCTATTGAATTTGTAAAAGCGCTTGATAGCTTGTTTGGTAAGCCAAGTTAGCTGATTTAATCAAATGAATACGATGGTTTAATCGTATCCGTTATTTTAGTATTAATTAAAATAGCCTAAGCAAATAAAAATATCTTTATTAAAAATAAATTAAAGAATACTCAGAGAAAACTCATGGCACAAAGTAACCGTACAATCCCCACCATCAGCGCTCAACAAAGCTGGGCGACACAGGTGAGTGACTATATTATCAAGCGCCGCCAACAAACAGCCACTGCTTATAAAAGCACTGAACTACCAATGAACAGTCAAAGTAGGGCAGTGTCAGGTGAGCAAACTGCTGCACACACAGATGAGAGTGATGCTTTGTTTAGAGCATTTTTTATCTTGTTGGCCAGCCAGTTAGAAGAGGGGCACACGGTATTAACCTTGACTCAGGCAGCCAATGAGGCGCCTAGCATAGGGCATATCAATGGCAAAGCAGTGTCGCTGTATGCTTGGCAAGTTCAAGTATTGCAGATATTAACTGCGCCTTTGGTTGATTATATTGACGCCGATGAGATTGATAGCGATGCGCTAAGTAGTGATGAGTCAGCTTCAGCGGAGCAGCCTTCTTTAAATGTGCGAGCCATTCAAGGACAGCTTACTATATTTGAAATCATGTCGGTATTGCTAACGAAGAAGGAGCAGTTGTGGTGGCATGCTTCGGTTAACTCAGCGCAAGTTGTGATATTAAAGCAGCGTCTGCAATTGGTACTGACAGTTTATCAACAGCTTAGCCGCCTTAGCTTGTCAGCATTGATCGCACAGTTACAGCAGCATGATTTGTTTGAAGCATTGGTCAATGAACAACAGTCTTTATCTCTGACAAATAAAAATAGCCTAAGCAAAAGTAAGCAAGCGCCAAATATCTACCACACTAAGTATCACAAATCAGAACAACAACCCATCACACTAACACTCTGGCTACATAGAGCATGGCAAGCAGAATACAATCTGGCGATGAAGGTAAAGCAAATACTTAATAATCGCATTAGCCCGCTAGATATCGATATTCCTGAACACCTCAATGCACAGCAGGTCAATGCCGTTGAAGTGGCCAATAATAACGCATTTAGCATCATTACTGGCGGCCCTGGTACCGGTAAGACTTATACCGTGGCGCAACTGGTCATGGCGTTACAACAGGCACAGGACAAACAGAGTAGTGCAGCGATACAACCACGTATTACCTTTAGTACCGATAGTGCCAGTTTAGCATTGGCGGCACCCACAGGTAAGGCGGCGCAGCGCATGCAAGAGTCACTTCAGGCAGCGCTTGATGCTGCTGGGGTTGAGATGCAGCTACAAGAAGCGAAAACTATTCACCGTTTATTAGGCATAGGGCGTACTGGTAAACCACGTTATAACGCCGATAACCCATTGGGCGAAGATATTATCATTGTCGATGAAGCATCTATGCTAGGGGTAGAGCTTGCCAATTATTTAGTTAGTGCGGTTAAGCCGGGTGCAAGACTGATATTATTAGGAGATGCCAATCAGTTAGCGGCAGTAGATGCTGGGGCAGTATTGGCGGATCTATGTCGCACGCCTTTGCTGACACCAATTCATGCACAGCTGACTGAGAGTAGACGCTTTGGTGCTGACTCTGGTATTGGGCAATTAGCAACCCTGATTAACCAGTCTCAGGTTGATGTCAGGGATATGTGGCAGTTAATACAAAAGGATGAAGTGCTACACTTTGAAAACACCCAGTTATCAAAGCCATCAGATAAATCATCTTCTAATAATCAGATAATAAATAGCCTAAGCAATAAAAATCAAATTCATTCGCTGACCACACATTATGCTAATTATGTTAGTAAAACACATAAACTACTAACGCACTCAATCGCAACTTCCATGCCAGAAGTCGTAAAACAAACCATTACTGAGCTGATGGCTGTATTTAATCAATTTAGAATCTTAAGTGCCGGGCATCATGGCGAATGGGGCGATCATTTTATTAACGATTACCTAACTCAATGGCATACCAATGAGCTAAAGCTGTTAATAAGACAAGACAACTGGTATCACGGACGCCCGGTGATGGTGCTGCAAAACAACTATGAGCTTGGGCTGTTCAACGGTGATATTGGTATTTGCTTACAAACAGCGGGTGACAAGGGGCGATTAGAGGTGTTCTTTGAGAATAAAACTCAGGGGATAGCGGTTAATTTGTTAAATGATGCGTTAATCACGACTGCTTATGCGATGACCATTCATAAATCTCAGGGGTCTGAGTTTGATCATGTGGCGATTGCCTTAGATAACAGTCACAGCAGACTACTAAGTAAAGAGCTGATTTATACGGCGGTGACACGCGCTAAAAAGCAGGTGACTATCTATAGTTCAAAGTCAGCATTAGAGAAAGCAGTACAGACACCAACCCAAAGACATACCGGATTGGCGTTGCAGTTTGAGACACTTTAAACGTTCCTTAAAAGTTACTCAATCACAAAAATAGCGCATAAAAAAGCACCTGTTATTCAGGTGCTTTTTGCATATCTGATTAATGAAAACTAAACCTAGTCTTCTTTAATCGCATAAATGCCAGGAAGGTGGCGTAGGTAACCATGGAAATCCATACCACAACCATAGACATATCTGTCTGCAACATTTAAACCGATGAAATCAACGTTGAAGTCTTGCACCTTGCGGTCGTGCTCTTTGTTTAGTAGCACACAGCAGTTGATCGAGGCTGGATTCTCATTTTTCAAATCTTCAACGATCGCTTTTAAGGTGATGCCTTCATCAAAAATATCATCGATTAGTAGCACGTGTTCGCCTTCAAGGTTAACATCTGGCTTGTACTTCCAGATTAACTCATTGGTGCCTTCATTCTCACGATAACGAGTCGCGTGAATATAGTGCATACGATGATAGAAGGTGAGGTGAGTCAACAATTGACCTGCTGGGATTAAGCCGCCGTTCATAACGACCATAACGATCGGGTTTAGGCCAGCGTAATGTAGGTTCAACTGTGCTGCTAGACGCTCATAAGCAGCAGCGACTTCAATGCTACTGATTAGGCATTCTGAGTTGCGTAGGGTTTTTTCGATTTCTTGGTTGCTGATTTGGCTCATAATGGCACCACAGGTTAAGTAAAAGTCGTTATTTTAACAGGATTTACCATAACGAGCCAATATTGTTATCCGCCTCAACACAAAATCAAAGCGGATAAGGCCTTAATTGTTGCTATTGCATAAATGATTACGCTTTTTCGATTACATAGGGACGGTAAAAAGCAACCAAGCGTTGTAACGATTCCAATGGCAGCTGTGGGAATAGCTTGTTGATAGCCACTTCCAGTGCTTTATTAATACCTGCTTTGGCAACTGGTACTGCATTGCGCTTGAACATACCTAGCGGAAGGGTTTCAGAAAAACGAGTAATAAAGTGATCAACAACGGCGTGATTCATCGCCATTAATCCTTTTTGTAGTTTATCTTTATCGACTGACTCATCAGTGACTGAATCGAAGCCATCATTAATAGTTTGAGCAACAGAGTCGTCTAATTTAAAGCCGATGCGCGTGTTGCCATCATTGTCTTCAAATACAGTTTCGTTTTTTAGATATTCAAAGTTAGGTAGGACGTCCTTATTTTTATCTTTACCCAATAAGATATTCAGCATGGTGTCAGCTGCGCCTTCAATTTTGCTGACAATGCCTTTCATTTTTTCTTTGCGTTCTTCATCAGGAATGACACTGATTAGGTTAACCAATAGGTTTTCGATAATTTCGTGGGCAATTTGATGAGAAATATCATTACGTAGCGGATAGTAAGGTTCCGAGCTATTAGAGCTGACTTTTTGTTCAGCGTCGTCAATCATATTTTTTAGTTTGTCGGTGGGTTCAAATCCAAAGTAATGCGTCATGTTAAATCCTTTTATGACAATTTATATAAATAAAATATCTATATAAATAGAGTTGTAAGTGGTGTAGGGGGTGAATAAAGGTGAGTGGTTGTATCCAGCTCGTCTTTATTAAAATCGAATAGACGTTTTAATAAACCTATTCGTAATAGCCAAGTTCAGATAAACAAATTTTAACCAAGGTTAGAAGAATAAATCCAACTAAAAAAAGCGTTAGATGAACAGCTTAGGTTATAAAAAGTAAACAAAAAAGCTATTTTGTAACCTAATGTAGCTGTGTATTGTGATAGTATTACCTAAATCTTACACACATTGCGTTATTTATGTGACTATAAAGTTTAATGCGCCGAAGGTAACTGTCGTGCATTGCTTTGATTTTATTCAACAATCTTATATTTGTCTAACCCTTTATTGTGCAATTATAGTTTATCGTAACAGTCATATTTGAGTTCAAAATCGATCGATTAGGATAAATAACTGATAGATTGATCAAGACGCACGGAGCAGTCAAACCACCATGACCAACATTTCTCAATACGCTAAATCAACTTCAAGCCGTCATTTTAAACTTCTGTTTTTAACCGCATCATTAGCTTCACTGTTAGGCTGTCAAACTACCCATTCCCCAGAGCAGTCCTTAAAAAGTTTTGATTTAACAGACTCGCCAATTTCTGCAAATACAGCCTATCAGCAACAAGTCGCCGATAATAACAATCGCTATCAGCAGCTGTTTACGAAAACCGATAGTGCTGATGAAAATGCCAAAAATACGCTATTAAATGCTTTAAACACTCATTTAAGCAGCAATCATGTGGCCATCTCGCAAACACGTATGCATGAGACTCCTTTCTTTGAGCCTAATAGTGTTGATGCTGAGTCACAAAATTCTTTTATAAGTATATTAGAAGGCTCATTGTCTGCATTAGAGCTGTTTAAACTTAGAAATGTGATATTTGGTGAGGTTGATTTTAGTGATGAAGATGACTACGAAGATGACGAATATGATTATGAAGATGATGTTGCCGCTGATATAAAAGAGATTTATGAAGAAACGGTTTATGAAAAAGCGCTTTATGAAGAAGAGTTAGACAGTGATGATGACGCTTATGATAATTCTGATGATGAGGAATCAATCACTTACTATGGCGATGAAGAGAAATTCGCCGGTCCTACTTATCGTACTGAAGACGATTACCTACTTGATGGCGACGCCTTATACTTAAACTATATCGATGAAAAACAAGGCAGCTTGCCAACCCCAAACTATAAGGTGACAAGAGTAGAGGGGCTGTCGGCCAGTAGCTATGATGACTCAAACTTAGTGGTTAGTTATTTAGATGATATCTATTCATGCGCCGTCGATTTTTCCTATGATCTTGATATTATTTTAGAAACTGAGCCAGGCACTAAACATGATGATGAAGGTATTAAAGCACTTGAAGCGACTTTTCAGGAATGTTTAAACGAAGTTAGTAAGGATGAGCCTGAAATCTTAGCGCTCTCTAATGTGTATCAGCGTCAATACGTCAAACTTGAAAATGCCTGCGTTGATCGCTTTACTAAGCAAACGTCTGATTACTTGGTTTCAGATCGATCAAACGATAAGGATTTAAAGACCTACTATAACACATGGCGCAGTTACAACGCGTGTGATTATAGCGTGTTTTTGCTTAACGACTTAGAGCCTGTGACTTATATATCCTACGGTTGGCCACAGTACTTTTTGGACTATAAGCAGCAAATTGTGCAGTGTACTGATGAGATGATTGCCAGCGAAGATGAAGCGGCACGAAAAGGTATTACCTATAAAAACAATCCGCAACACTATCTAGACATCAATGAAGATTTTATTGAGTGTAAACAACTGGCATTAGATGAAAAAACAAAATATGAAATCGAAAATGATCTGGTTGAAGAGCTGACTTATGGCAATGATGACTATGATTATGGTGATTATGACTATGAAGAAGAAAGTGAGTACGAAAAGCAGCAACGCGTAGAAGCCATTCAAAAAGCGGTTGCGATGATGCAAATCACGCCAGCTCAGATTGAAGCCAATAACTTTTATTATTATCAGTATCTAACGCTAAATCAGTTAAGTGCTTACGATGCTAAGCAAAAGAAATATAACAGTGTTTATAGCTTTGATTATGCCAGCCCTTCTTCTTATACCTCAGTGCAATTGCCACTGGGTATCGACTTTAAGCAAGGGTCTATGACTTTAGATCCTAGTGCGATTTTACCGTTTGTGGCTTTAATGGCACCAGAAAACACACCGCTGCCTGATGAGATGGTATCAACCACGGTTGCTTTTGGTTTACCTGAAGAACTTAGTCGCAACTTCCCACTTGAAGTGGTTTATGATGCCTTGATTACTGCAATCAACCACAGCTTAACTGAGCTAGACAGTAGTAATTTTACAGCGCTAGATATTAGCCAAGACCCTTTTGCCAAAGAGCTAGGCGCTCGTCGCGCTGTTAAAGTTAATTTAGATGCTTATCAATCAGGCAAGATGTTTGGCGTGATTGTTAAACACATGGCAAACAGCTTACAGACCCATGTGACCAATCATCCAGAGGCCTATGAACATCCAGAAGATATAGTGGATCGCCTGGAACAATGGCAGGAATTAAGTGTTACTTTCTTAACCGATGATATTGGACGCATGACGCAAACCTTAGAGACCTTTTTGCCGATTACCTTTAATAAGATTAATACTTACTATTTAGATTCAAGCAATCGTTTGATTGGTAAGCAGGTTAGTACTGCCATTGGTAGTGATTTGGCAGGCCGTAACCACACCACAACCACTCAAACCCGCTTTGATTCTGGTCTTAAACAAAGCCCGCTAGCATCGCTATTTGAACAGTCTTTTGGCCAGCCTTTTACCCAAAACAATATAAAATCGGTAGACGGTAATGCTTGGTTGAAAAACATCAAAGATCGTGAGAAGTCGATAGAGACTGCTCGTGAAGCGCGTTCTGGTTATGGCTATTACAACCGTGACACCAACAGCTATCAAGCCTATGATGACGATTACTATCAATCGCAGATTCGTATCATAGACTCTGGCAATGTGAATGATTATTTGGACGATGAGTCTTCGATGGAAGATTATCTTCCCGATGAAGATCAAATGTATTAGAGCATGGAGCTATCAAACCGTTGATATGAAACGCATGCTTATTAAGACACAGTGCCAAAAATAGCGAAAATAGGTCAAGGATCGAAAATGAAACCCAGTCATACTCCAAATAATAGCCACACACCAGTTAATAGTCATACCCCAGTAAATAACCGTATTGCTAGTGATAAACAGAATATGTCGTATACGCCAGATAATCAACAAACACCCCAAGTTGGTACAAAAAAAGTAACCGTTGCTGCGTTAGGCGCATTGTCTATCAGTGCATTATCGTTAGTAGGCTGTCAGTCAAATGGCGCATTGACTAACGGCGGCCTTCATTCAAGCTCATTAAGTCAAATTATGGCAAGCCAGCCTACCGAATCTGAGCAGTCGCTATTGGCAAAGCACACTTTAATGGAAGCATTGCAAAAACAGCGCAAGTCCGCTTATCGCTACCGGATGGATATGATTGGCTCCAATCAAGCACGCTTGGCTGCCTTCGATCAGGTCAGTGAAGACCAGTTGGCGATGAGTGATATTGCCGAGGAGCATTGCGAACACATTCATGATCAAGCCTACGCCGATCTGATTCAGCGCGCACAGCTTGAGGGCGCTGATATAGACAATTCTAAATACAGTACCCAGCGTGAAGCACTTAAGTCTGCATTCATTGAGTGTAAAACAGAGCAAGTAGAGTGGGAAAACGCCAGATACGATCAGATTGATTTGGACATAGGCTTAGACTCAGAGTCTGATTATGCTGATAGCAACGACCTTGATGATGACATTAATAATTCGGATAGTGAACAGCCAAGCAGTGATACTCTAATTATTGAAGAAACCTCAGCAGTTGTTGAAGACGAAGCCAATGATATAGACGAAAACGAAGACAGCACACCACATAATGATCAACAAGCCATCACTGAGTTATTGGCCGCTTTATCAGGCGTTGAACAGCAAGATAATTTCTTACCTAATTATGACAGTGCGCATACCAAGTTAGACGCGCATAAAGCCAAGTTGCTCGATGCCTATTTCTTAAAGCCAACCAGTGTTAGTGTGCAAGGCGTTTATCAACCCTTGCTTGGTAAAATGAGTGTGACGCCAACCTTACGCTATCAAGGCATAAATCTGACCAGTATTGCCAGTCACTATTTATACATTGATGCCAAACAAGGCGCCGTGTATATCTGGGCCGATACCTATGCTTATTTATTATCGGTCTATTTCGATCAAAAGCTGGGCACCTCAATGCACAACAAGTGGTTAAAGCTCGATTTGAATGATGGTAGCTTGCCAGAAGGCTTTGGCCGAGATTTCATTGCCAGCCATTTTTATGCCACTGATCAGGCGGCACAGCAAATCCCGGCGCAGCGCTATAAAATCTTAACCAATAATCAACTGCTAAGCGCCGAGCAAAGTGCGAATGAATCCATAAAATTCGACAGCCGCTTTTTGCCTTATCTGAAGTCAGCGCCTTATGTGATTGAAAGACGCTTAACCGAAGACGATGTTGAGGGCAACCTGAACAACTACTTCAAGTTGTTGCATCAACAGATTAGCGAAAAGTATCCTGAGCTGGTTGAAGAAATGAAGCAAGAGGCGGAAGAAAGTCAGTCTCAAAAAAGACAGACTCAAGAAGAATATCTTGCTCAATTAGAACAAGAGTTTGAAGAAGCTGCGGCCGAATTAGAAGAAGCAGAAGCCAATGCCCTTGAGGCCGAAATTATGGCCGCGTCAGAAAACGATGTCACTGATATCATTGATACAGAAGCTGATGATGAGGACGCCTATCAAAAGTTGAAATTTGACAGTCGTAAATTGGTCAGCTTATTACTTACCATGATAGAAAACAATACCTATGAAGAGGGTGTTGAAACTAATGATGATAGTGATGTCGATGCAGATGAAGAAAACGAGGCTAATAAAGAGGCTAATAAACCAAACGTTCGCTACAGTGTTTATAACCCCGATACCCCAGAGAGCAGCTGGTTATGGCGTGATATCTATGCCATTGATAATAATCAGCGCATTCAGTGGCACTTTAAACAGTACAAGCTTAAAGATGAGGCACCTGCCAGCGAAGAGCTGGATGTGTTGCGTGCTGTGGAGCTTCAAAGCTTAACCCGTTATGAGCCAGTATCGATTACGGCTCCTGTGTTTACAAGTTTGCCTGAAGGTGCAACCACACCCAATGCGGCGAATACGATAGACATCCGTGAGTATACCGCTGACATATTGCAACGCTACCGCGATGGTGAAGGCAACCCTATGGGGCAAGATATTATCGATGCGCTCGAGAACTAAGCGTTGTCGTCGCTTTAAAGTTCGTTAATATAGGTTGTTAATAACGACAATCAGTTTAATAAAAAGCCACCTTGCTACCACAGCGGGTGGTTTTTTATTTAATATGGTTTTAATTTAATAAATGATATAGTCAAAGATTACTGAAGTTAAGTATTACGCAAGGAAGCAGAACAACGCAGCTTAAAAATGGCTTAGCTATAGTTTTTACCCATTATTTCAGTCTATAATAATGCGTTTTTTAAAAGTTCATCTTATTATTAACTTAATTCAATACTCCCAATCTTATCAAAGCTAACTTTCAAGGAGGAACAAATGAACAGTGCCATTGTCTTACTGTTTGGCGTCCTAGCCATGCTTGCCGGCTACTTTGTGTATTCAAAGATGTTTGCTAAGCATATTTTAGGATTGGATAATTCCATTCCCACCCCCGCACATACCATGAAAGATGGTATTGACTATGTGCCTACCAATAAGTACGTGCTGTGGGGACATCACTTTACATCAGTTGCCGGTGCGGCACCTATTATCGGTCCTGCCATCGCTGTTATTTGGGGTTGGGTACCGGCCATGATATGGGTGGTTTTAGGTACTATTTTTATGGCTGGGGTTCACGATATGTCAGCCACTTGGGCCAGTGTCCGTAATAAGGGTCAGTCAATCGGTAGTATCGCAGGCTCTGTGATGGGCGGCAAGGTACGCACCTTGATGATGGTGGTTATCTTCTTACTACTGTTGATGGTTAACGCTGTATTTGGTGTGGTGATTGCCAATATGATGATCAAAACACCAACCGCGGTTATTCCGGTTTGGGGAGCATTAGTCGTCGCCGCTATCATTGGTCAGTGTATCTATCGCTACAAAATGAACCTAGCGTGGGTCTCACTATTTGGTGTTGTCGCCTTATACGGACTGATTTATCTGGGTACATTAATGCCTGTCGCCATCCCAGAGACAGTGTTTGGTTTACCAGATAATGCGGTATGGATCTTATTCTTATTTTTCTACGCTGCGATTGCATCATTACTACCAGTTTGGATGCTATTACAGCCACGTGATTATATTAATGGATTGCAGCTGTTTGTGGGCTTAATCCTTTTATATGGCGCTATCTTTATTGCGACGCCAGATATTGTTGCACCTGCAATCAACCACAACTTACCAGCAAGCACACCTTCAATCATGCCGCTGTTATTCGTTACCGTTGCTTGTGGTGCGATTTCTGGCTTCCATGGATTGGTGGCAACCGGTACTACCTCGAAGCAAATTGATAAAGAAGAAGACATTCGCTTTGTCGGTTACTTTGGTGCAGTGGGTGAAGGGCTATTAGCGCTGGGTGCTATCTTGGCTGCTACCGCAGGTTTTGCGACTTTAGCAGACTGGGAAGGCGTCTATCAGAAGTTTGGTGATGGTTCAGTCGGTGCCTTTATCGATGGCGGTGCCACTATTTTAAATAATGGCATGGGTATTGAGATTGTATTATCACAGACTATCTTGACGGTTATGGCCGCTTTATTCGCGGGTACAACCATGGATACGGGTGTGCGCTTACAGCGTTATATCTTCCAAGAGTTTGGTGAGGTTTATAACTTGCCAGCGCTTAAAAAAGGCGTGGTTGCCACACTTCTTGCAGTTGGTAGCTGTTTGTTAATTGCCTTTGGTGCTGGCGGTATCGATGGTTCAGGCGGTATGCTAATCTGGCCTTTATTTGGTACTACCAACCAGTTGATGGCTGCATTAACCTTGATGATTGTCACCGTTATTCTACTGCGTAAAGGCAAAACGGTTTGGTATACGCTTGCGCCCTTGTCTTTCTTATTAGTGATGGCAATCTTTGCATTGATCCTGCAGTTGAAGACGTTCTATAGTGATGGCAATTGGCTGCTTATCTTCTTGGATATTATTATCTTAATTGCTACCATTTTGGTAACTTTTGAAAGCTTCTCTGTATTACGTCGTGAATGGCGACAGCATAGAGCATAGAGCATAGACAGTAATTAGGTTTTAATTAGGATAAAAAACGCTGACTTTAAGTTGGCGTTTTTTTATAACATAATGGATAAGGTGATAATATGATGGTCATTTATATAAAAACTGGTTTAGGAAGAGGGCAATAAACATGGATACCCAATCACAGTCTTGGTGGCAGCGCTTTGTTGCTGGTTTAAATGAGTTTTATCATGCGCCATATCGACAAACACTGGCTCGAGCAGCGCGTGATGAAGAAGATCTGTTTATGCTGTTATTATTTTGCGAAAGCTTAGGCATTGATAATCCTGCCAGCTTTTATACGCTTGAGCTACAGCCCATATTCTTAGAGCAATTTCATGAGTGGCATCAGCGCATGGGTATGCCCCGTTGTCCCTTACAGCATGGCGGCTGCTGTTAAAACAGCTTTTAACTTTTAGCCAAGACAGAAGTTTGACTAAGCCAGAAGGCCCTAAAGAGAATATTATGCAAAGTTTAAACAAATTGGTCGAGCAATTAGATAGCATCCCCATTGTATTTGTGGGCGGTAAGGGCGGGGTAGGTAAGACCACCACAGCCGCTGCGTTAGCATCGCAATTTGCTGCCAACGGTCAAAAGACGTTAATTATCTCGACTGACCCTGCCCACAGCTTGGGCGACGTATTTGATGTTAAGCTCAGCAATCAAACAACGACTCTGACTGATAAGTTAGATGCGCTTGAGCTGAATCCAGACATCATCATTGATGAGCACTTTGCCCGTGTAGAGCGCACCATTAGCAGCTATGCTAATCCTGATATGCTACCAAAAATAAAACAGCATCTTCAACTGTCTAAAAGTGCACCCGGAGCGCAAGAAGCAGCCATGCTCGAGGCCATCTGTCGTCATTTGGTCGATGCCGTAGAGCAAAATCATTATGATCATATTATCTTTGATACCGCTCCAACCGGCCATACGCTACGGCTGCTAACACTGCCAGAGATGATGGCAGCCTGGACAGATGGGTTATTGTCGCAGCAAAGACGGCAAGCCAAATTAAAAAGCGCAGCAGACCATGTGGCTGGGCACTCGCACAAACACAATGACAATCATCAACACCATGATAATGAGCTTCATCAGCCCAAACGTGGCTTTAACAATCCCTTTGCCGATGCGAAGCCAGTGGATAGATGGCAGCAGGCGGTAGAAGTGCTAAATAAACGCAAAGCGCTGTTTCGTCAGGCAGGAGAGTTGCTGCATGATAAGCATAAAACCGCGCTGATATTGGTGCTGACTGCTGATAACTTACCGATAGAAGAGACGCGCCGTGCCGTGGAGCAATTAAAGCAAGCACAGTTGGCGCCCGCTGCGTTAGTCGTCAATCAATTGATACAACTTGAGCAGCAAGACTCGTTTTGGCAGCAGCGAGCCGCCAGACAACAAAAGCTGGTCGCTGATATTGAGCACTACTTTAACCACTATCCTTTATATGCACTGTATCTGCAGCAAAGCGATGTACGAGGTCTATCGCAACTGCAGCAGCTTAGTTAGTTTAGGATAATTTAATCTAATCCGACTGTCTAGAATGTTTTAGCTTGTCAGATAATGACCATGCAGCATCCGCGCGCAGTTCAAACGCCAACTCACTTTTGCCACTGGTTAAGCTGCTCCATTGTGGCTTACCACGTGCTTTTTTAAGTTCACTAGGCAGCTTGTTAGGATCCCAAGGCGGGGTGGCTGTTTGTTGCAGCTCAGCAATTGGCGTATCTGGTTTTGCAGCGTGACCGCGATGACGCAAAGAGGCGAGTAAGTCTAGCGAGCGAGTGGCCAATAGGGTAACAGTGGCTGGGTCGATATACAGACGCTTCACGCCGGTTATCTTGTCTGCAATACTGCTGGTGTTCGATAGGATACCGCCGGCAATACCCCCAATGGCTGCGCCTAAGCCTAAGGTAGTGCCCAACGCGGCAGCATCAATACCTAAGCCCAATAAAGCCCCTGCTGCGGCACCCGATGTGGTGCGTAGTCCATAGCTTTTTAATAATTCTGGATCAAAAGGGTCTTGTTGGTATTCATTTAATTGCAGTGGCGTTACAACCGCTGTGTTGTCATAGAACTTGTATAAGTTCATCAGCTTGCTTTGCATTGAGCGTTCACTTTGACGTACTGCTTCTTGCATCTCATTCAGCACTGGCAAAGGATCATCTTCATCATCAATCTCGCGCACGTAACCGGCCACATCAAGTAAGAAATGAGAGATGATAATCATGGCCTGCTCATATAATTGCGCCCAATCTTCACGGCGACGGGCAACCAGCTGATCTAAGATTTCAGAATGAGTCATCATGGTGGCTAGATTCTGCCAAAGCGTCATCTCATCTTCGAACTCAAAGGCAACCGAGTCAAAGCGGGTAGAGATATGCAGATTGCGGCGTGCCAGCATGGTTTGCCACGCTTCAATATTGGCATCTTGGCTGTCAGTGAAGTTAAATACTGGCATTACTGGAATAGCCGACCACGATAAGATAGCTAACTCATCTTTATATTTACCAAGCACCGGCTCACGTGCATCAATGACATAGATTGCCATGTCACTAGCCAGTAATTGACGAATCACCTTGGCTTCTTGTGAGTAGTCATCAAGGTGATTGCTAGTCCCACCTTGAGCTTCACTTTTGGCAAGATCACTGGCCAAAAACTGCTGTAGGCGCTCAATACCATCTCGGCGACTGGCAGTATTGTCTTCTAGCCAGTCCATCAAGCCCGATGCATCTTCCAGTCCTGGGGTATCAAATAAAGCGACTAAGGCTTCATCTGTCTGGCTATCACTAATCACCGCACGCTCAACATGGCGGGTAGTGGCCGCTTCGTTTTTAACTTCCCCAAAGTACATATCACGCAGTAGTGTTCGTAATATCGATGTTTTACCAGTATTGGTATGACCAACCACAGCCAGTTTTAGCGGATCCCCACTAGCGATGGTTGTTTTAGGGATACTGTGTAGATAGTCACTCATGCTTTTAGAGCCGTTATTACTCTCAGTAGGCTGAGTATTTGATGCTCTTGAATCCTGATTATCTAGCTGTTGAGCATCCGACTGTTGAGACCCCATATTTTTAGCGTCAGCGTGCTGAATATGTTGACTGTCGCTAGCTGCCTGATGCTGTAAACCTTGAGGTGCTTGAGATGTTTCAGAGTTATTTACCTCGCTAGAACGGTTTGCGTCAGGCTCAGCAGTAAAGGCTTTATCACTAAATAAGCCACCAGCAGGGCGTTGTGGATTGGGTGATTTGTTATCGGTGCTCATAAATTACTCAAAATTAATAAATTCAAAAAACGATAAAATAGAAAAAAGCTGTTTGTGACTTTGCTAAGAAACCAGACCAATCTGATATTCCGCCAATGCCGCTTGCCACTGCTCAAGACGAACAGTCTCGCTTTGGGTATTTTGTTCAGAAACCTCATCAGACTGTGGCTTTAATAACTGAACAATCAAGCCTTGCTGAGCATGGGTCGCAATCTTCTGTAATTTGCGCATGGTGCCACGATCGGGTAGAGCCTGCGCATGGATACCTAGCAATACTTGTACCTTATGCTCATCTAAGTAAGCGTATAACTTATCAAAGTCATCACGGTCATCAACAATGCCAAAATCCACCACCTGTGAATCTGTAAACTCAGGGCCTGCTGCTTGATACCAAAGTTTGTCGTTATACGGATATTCTAATAATGCGACTAGCTTTTGACCTTGGGTGACTTCAGCAACAGGGGCAACAGGTTGTACTTTTTCAACAAAGTCATTTTCATCAACCACTTTGCGCTGCCAAAAGCTCAATATCTTTTGATAATACGGCTGCTTAATGTCTAACGTCATCTTCTTACGGTTAAACATTAAGGCACAAAATGCCCATGCAATCGCTCGTGGTAGCATGCCATACATCAATAAACTGCCAATCAATAAGCTGGCCCACTGTCTGGCAATCGACAATGGCATAGCTTCAGTCACCAGTCGACTTTGGATAACCGCATCAGCGTCAGGCACACTAAAGCCGACCATACTAGGCAACCAGCCCAGCCAATGAGTCAATGCCATCAATGCGTTATCTGACAGTAGGGTAGATTCCCAACTAAAGCTATATTGACGCACAATCAGTAAAAATATAATGGCAAACAACATACCGGTTAATGTTGCTAGCCATAGTTGATGGGTAAACTTGCCCAAATACCAGCGCATGCCGGTATGACGCAGCTGCATGTCATACAGCTCGACCGCTGCTTGAGTCACATCATCTTTACCACGAATCAGAGCTTTGGGGCTAATAAAGCTGGTAATAATGCTTGGCGATTGACTGCCTCTATTAATAATGGTTAACACCAGCCAGCCGACCAGCATTAAGGTATGAAAGCCTAGTAAACATACTAGTACATAAAAAAAGTTGACCACATTGGCTTGCAGTAATGCAAATAAGCCAACAAACCCAGACACGCACCACAAGACGCTCATTACTAAGATAATGCCTTTGATACGGCCATCAATTTTCGACAAGGTTGAGGCTAACGACCCATTGCTATCAATGCGCTCCGCACGGCGATGTAGCTTTTGAATAGGAGTCGCTTGCTCATCTTGTAAGCGCTCGGTAATCAGTAAAGGATCGGTTGCAAACACGTGATCCTTTGATTCCAACATACGTACCAGTTCGGTTAATTGATCTTGTTTTGATAGCATGTGAATCCTTGTCGCTTAATGGTGGTCTGTCTTTATCAGAGAATTATAAGAATAGGTTAGAGCTAATTTGGCTTCTAGATTAACCGATTGATTAACAATATTCGATAATATATTTGGTTAAATAGGTTAATAAATATTAGGCATTAGAGCTGATTTTATATCAATAAATACAATACGCCAATAATCATCAGCGCCAGCAATAACAGCAGCACGTTAATCAAGATATTTTTGGCGCTAAGATTGGCTGACATTTTAACCGAAGGCAGTTTAGATTTAGGCTTAGGCAGCAGCATATCTATATGCTCAAGCCCATCTTCTAAGTAGGGCTCGCTGATGGCTTCAAAGCCTAATGATCGATAAAAATCGAATAAATAAGTCTGCGCAGATATCTGGATTGGGCGCTTACCATAAGTGGCGTGACAGTATTTAATAGCGCGTGTCATCATTTGCCTCGCCAACCCTTTGCCCCTATGTTCCGGTAATACCAGAACACGACCGATATGAGGATGGGATTTGTCATTGGCTATGACATCTGGCGGCAAAATACGACAATAGCCAACCAAAGATTTACTCTTATGAATCACCAAGTGTTGGCTATCAAAGTCTAACTCATCAATGTCTTGAAACACACAAGCCTGCTCTACGACGAACACTTGCGATCGGGCATGCAAAATGTAATACACATCCACAGGGCTTAGTTCGTCGAAGGGCTTAATGGTAAAGTTAACGTTCATATTTGTGCGGCTTATTATTAGGTTCTGAATTAAGTTTATGTATTAAGCTTTAATCATGGGGCTAAGTATAGGGGCTAAGTTTGGTTGACCCTAATTTTTAACGACATTGGGCTTTAGCTTATGACAACAGCATATCCATGCCTTCTTCAATCAAATGCCGTCTTCAATCAGCGGTCGACGAACGTTATTGATCAGGATGTAAGGTATGACTGATCTTCTCTAAGTTTAAGCTGTCTGACATGGCATTGAATATCTCAAAGTATTTACCCTTTTGAGCATACAGCTCCTCATGTGTACCTGTCTCCATCACACGACCATCTTCAATCACCACCAAGTCATCGGCATCAATAATTTGTGAGATATTATGCGAGACGATAATGACCGTACGATCCTTTTTAATCAAGTCTAAGCTCTGCTTAATCTGCTGGGTTGCAATTGCATCCAAACTGGCAGTCGGCTCATCCAAGAACACAATCGGTGGATCTTTTAGGAACATACGTGCCAGTGCAATACGCTGCTGTTGACCACCCGATAGCATTTTTGCCTCACTATCATAACCCTCTGGCATACCGACAATTTGATCGTGAATAGATGCTTTTTTGGCAGCATCAATGATTTCTTCTTGGGTGGCATTCATATCACCATAGCGGATATTGTCTGCAATGGTACCTGAGAAAATATGGTTTTTTTGCAGTACCAGACCAATTTGTTCACGCAAACTTTGGGTACTGTACTCATTCAAATCACGGCCATCAAGACAAATACTACCGCTACTTGGATCATAAAACTTCACCAGCAGATTAATAATGGTACTTTTACCCGCACCACTTAATCCCACTAATGCAGTAATGCGATTGGGATGAATCTCAAAGCTCACATCCTGCAAGGCCTGCTTACCATTGGGGTAAGAGAAGTTAACATCCTTAAGCTCGATATGACCTTTTAAGTCAGTACATTCAATCTTGCCTTCGCTTTCAATGGCATCGTCGTCATCTAAAATATCGAAGAAGCCTTCTGCGTAGGTTAGGGCATTATTAATCTGGTCATAAATACGGTGCAGCTCGCGAATCGGCGCCGCCACGTTTTGGAACAGCAGCACATGAAACATAATCGCACCAATGGTCATTTGATCATTGAGCACAAAGTAGGCGGTTAAAACGATAATCACCACCACGCCAATCTGCTCAATAAAGCTCTTGCCAGCGTTGTACATAAACGCAATACTGCGAATACGCAGCTGGTTAGTAGTCATGTCCTTCTGGATTTCCCAGTGCTTGTCCGATTCAATTGGCTCACGCACAAAGGATTTAATAACCGTAATCGACTCAATAATCGAGATAACCAAACCGCTTTTAGTCTCACGGTATTGGCGCATCTGACGGCGAAAGCCTTGCAATCTATTGGCCTGTCTTTGGCTGACAAAAAAGTAAATCGGCACAATAATCAGACCAACCATACCCACCCAAAAGTTGGCATTAAACATAATAATCAGCGACACAATGGCACTGGCAAACAGCGGCAGCATATCGATGAAGAAGTTTTGTACCAACTGGGTTAAGCTACCCACACCCAAGTCAATTCGGGTCTGCAGCTTACCACTGGCGTTTTCATCACTGGTATAAAACGCCATCTTGTAGGTCAATATCCGCTCAACTACCTTTTGTGACAAATCACGCGACAGGTTAATTCGAATACGCTCACCAAAGTAGCGCTGACCAAAGGTGATAAACACGTTGAGTATTTCTTTTGCCAGTAACACAGAGCTAATCAGGGTCAGAAGTTTTATACCCTCAATCCAAGGGTCAGGCAAATCGGTAATACCGGTCAACGAGTCAATCGTATATTGCAGCACAAAAGCGTTGACCTGAGCGGTAAACGAACCCAGTACCGTCAATATCAGCGTTAATATGAATAAGGTACGATAAGGCTTCGCAAACACCGCCAGGCGCTTTAAGATATACCACAACAGACGGCCACGATCCTTAGGCTTAGAGGGTGGCTTTAAGTTTAGAGGAACACGCTTTGGAGGATTGGCCATAATATAAAAACGCTATGTAGTTTCAATTATGCGCTTATTATAAAGGCTTTATAGTGTTTCTTAAAATTTGGTAACTAAAATCAATCAAAGGCAGCCGATAACGGTGAGCTTAGTTCTAATATTGCCCTTTCATTTTTGACTTTCACAGCGCCTTCCATATTATTTAAATTCAATAAAGTTATGGTGCTATCATAATAAAGACCAATAGATTTATAAAAAACACCATGTTTTTTGAGAGATGTCATAACTAATATATTTCTACAGCCAGCCAGTGCAAACACGATTCTTAAAGACTCTAACGACACTATAGTAAAAGAAATATCTATTGAGCAGTATAAGAATATAATTGAAACAAAAGATTATGATGCCCTTAAAAGGATATATCCTGATGGTTTTGCAAAACTTAGAGGTCTAACGCCGGGTAAAAACAATATTAATGTTAAGAAATGGGAAAGTATTAAGTCTGGTGATGTGATTTTGTTTTATAGGAAAGGTGCATATGAGCTTAGTGCAGTTACTACATATAAGTTTCAAAACAAGGATTTAGCGTTGGAGTTATGGGGAGTAGATGATAAAAACCAGACTTGGGAGTATATGTACTTCCTCGCAGAAATAAAGAGTATTAATTTGCCCAAAGAAGACTTGAATAGGCTTGTGGGGTATAGCGAAAATAACTTTCCTCAGGGTTTTACAAGGATTACTAAGTGTTCAGAAGAGACTAGATTTAAAGTTCTTGATGAGTTGGATTTAATAAGTAGCGTTTATTATCCAGAAGTGGACTCAGGTATATTAGACAATCTTGCGTATCTTTTGGATACTAGCAACGAGCTAGATAAAGAATCATTATCTAAGAGAAGAGTTGAGCAAGGTGTTTTGCGTAGGGTTTTGTTTAATCAACATCCAACTTTTACCTGCTGTATATGCCAGCGTGAATATCTTACTAGATTTATGGTGGCAGCTCATATTAAAAAACGTTCTGAATGTAGTATCGAAGAGAGGCTTGATATAGAGAATATTGTTGCACCAATGTGCAAGTTCGGATGCGATGATCTTTACGAGCATGGATTTATAAGTGTAGATAACGGTATTGTCACTATTTTAAATAATGATGTCACTAAGCCAATGTTTGATTATATGCAAACGATAAGTGGTAATAAGTGTAGCTATTGGAAAGAAGGAACTGAAAAATATTTTAAGTGGCATTTAGATGCAAACAAAAAAGTTTAGTAAGTAACTTACTCTTATCATCAATTAGAAGAACATGTTCATATTTGTTCTAGGGGTGCTTTCACTCATAATACATTTTAATAAAAAAGAGCATAAGTTGATTAACCTATGCTCTTTTTTATTAATGGCGATTCGCTTGCTACGATTTGTTAGCAATCAAACCTTTAATTAATGCCACAACTTTTTCACTATGCTCAGAGTTTTTAAGCTCTTCTAATAGCTCAGCTTTTGACATATTTTTATAACGCTCAAGATCTTCTTTATTGATGTCTTTTGCGATGTCCATAAGTCCTGATAGGGTGCTGTTGCCCTCTGCATTGTCGCCTTTTACTGCGCCTAGCATGTCTTTCATATTCATTATATTTATTCCTATTATTTAAAAGTTTATGCTGAGAGTATTGATCTAGTCGATCTGTTTAAATCGGATTCAATATCTTCAACACTATAGTCAGTGTAACTTATCTCATTCAATTAAGCCAATTCACTGAAAACAAACCACTACACTTAAAATCAGTCCAAGCTATAGCGATTGACGGGTTAAATGATAGTGGCTTGAAAGTTATTTAAATAATCACTTAAATAATGAGTTATGCAGCTAAACTTGTGTATTAAAAGCTATCTGCTGGCACAAACACTTGACCGACCATAATACGGCGAGCAGAGCGGCTCATTGATACTTTTTTGGCCTGCCAGCGACCATCAACTTGTTCTGTCTTACCGCCCACAAGTAGCGTACCTGACGGATGACCAAAACGAACTTCTGATAAGCTGCCACCGCCAGCTGCCTTATTTACAAGCGTACCTTGCGTGGTTGCTGCCGCGGCAATGGCCACCGCCGCGGTACCCATCATGGCATGGTGTAGCTGACCCATACTCATGGCACGCACTACCAGGTCAATGTCTTGCTCATTAACAGCTTTACCGCTTGATGCGGTGTAGCTTTGCGCAGGGGCAACCCATGCAATCTTTGGAATGTGCTGGCTCTTTTCAGCTTCACTCACCTCTTTGAACAGTCCCATTGCGACACCGCCTTTGGCACGAATGGTTTCAAGTTTGGCTTGCAGCTCAGGGTTGCTATTTACATCAGGCTGTAGCTCGGTTCCGGTGAAGCCCAAATCTTCAGCATTGATAAAGATGGTTGGAATACCAGCATTGATAAATGTCGCTTGAACGCTGTCTTTATCTAAACCACATCCTGTCACGTCAAACTCATCAACCAAGTTACCGGTTGGGAACATGGCGCTTGAGGCATCTACCGGATCAATAAATTCAATTTTAACCTCAGCGGCAGGGAAGGTAACCCCATCAAGCTCAAAGTCACCGGTCTCTTGAACCTGTACATTGCCTTGCTCATCTTGATAGACAGGCACATGAGCAACGATGGTTTTACTGATATTTTGCTGCCAGATATTAACTTCACAAATACCAGACTCGATACTTTTGGCTACCTTATCGGCATCCACTAAGCCCATATTAATAGCACAAGCACCCACAGCAGCGGTTAGGTTGCCACAGTTACCAGCCCAGTCAATCATCGGCTTGCTGATGTTAACTTGACCAAATAGGTAGTTGACGTCGTGTCCGTCTTGATCAGACTTAGAAAGAATTACGGTCTTAGAGGTACTTGATGAGCCATTGCCTAAACCGTCAATTTGCTTACCGTAAGGATCAGGACTGCCAATAACCCGTAATAAGAAATTATCACGCGCTTGACCAGGCTGCTGACAACGCTCAGGTAAGTCATTTAGATTAAAAAATACCCCTTTAGACGTGCCGCCGCGCATATAAGTGGCAGAGACTGCAATTTGAGGTACAAAATTTTTGGAAGCAGAGTTGGAGGCGGTTGAAGACTGGTCTTGGCTCATTATGGGTTCCTTTAGTCCGTTAAAAGTGTAATGGCGTTAGGTGTAGTTTAGGTGTGAGTGCCTTTAAGCACGCCAAGTATTAATCAGATAAGTATTAATAAAGTTAGTTAAAACCATCATTACGATGATAGGGGATAAAGCATTAAAGCTCAATGCGTTATCGAAGATTTAAATTGATACTGGCGTGAATCAACATGATAATATGCTGAAGTTAATAGCACTTTAATATTTTAACCACAAATCATTCATTTAAAAAGGATTTAAACATGATGTTATCTCGAATTTTACCGCTTAGTATGGTTGCTGTCGGATTAGCTGTCGCAGGGTGTCAATCGACAACCTCAGCCAACAACGCGTCAACCAGTAACCAGCAAGTGCATACAGCAGCTAACAATACGTTAAACAATCAATCGGGTACGCTGACAACCATTAAACTGACCAGTGGTAAAACACTGACTGTTAATTTACCAACTAACTGGACAGTCCAAAGTGCGGTTAAAAAAGGCCCAGCAACCCATATCGAATTGACCAATAACTCAGTTACGCATGCCCCTAAAGTGATGATGAGCTTGGCATTTACCAAATCAACTGACAATAGACTGACAACCTTGCCTGCCATACGTCAGTTGGTAGAAGAAAATAGCCAAAGGTTTCAAAGTCAGGCTGTTGAAAATCCAATTCGTATTCAAAAGCTTGCCAACAACAATGGCTATTATTTCAAAATAACCGATAAAACCATGAATCCGAACCAAGCTCATGGTGCTGATGAATACATGTATATGTTCCAAGGCGCCATTCTTGTTAAAGAGGGTGTGGCTATATTTAGTGGCTTAACTGACGATTTAAAACGTGATGAGCAGCAAATATTATCAATCATTAATTCGGCTCAGATTAAATAACTTATCTCTTTATCTATGAAGTAACTAAAAGAGTAGGTGAGTAGTAATCATCAAAGTATTTGAATCAATTTAAGTAATTTAAGCAGTATTGAATAGCATCAAAAAAGCCCCCTAAGTCAGACTTAGGGGGCTTTGTTATAAGCGTAGTATTAGATACTAAATAGGCTTATTTGTACTTTTTAACTTCACCACTTTTAACACGTGCGATGAATGATACAACTTCTTTCTTAACAATAGGCATCAAGAAGTATAGACCGATAACGTTGAAGATAGACATTGCGAAGATAGCCGCATCTGAGAAATCGATAACGAAACCAAACTGAATAGTTGCACCAATAACAACGAAGATACAGAAGATCAATTTGAAGATCATTTCTACTGCTTTACTTTCACCAAATAGGTAAGTCCAAGCTTTAAGACCATAGTAAGACCATGAAATCATCGTTGAGAATGCAAACAACACAACAGCAATCGCTAGTAAGTACTGGAAGAAAGGCGCTGTTTCCATGAAGGCTGCACGCGTCAGATCAACACCAGTTAATGCTTGTGATTGAATGTTTGCTAGATCATTAACACCTGAAAGGGTAATAACTAGAGCAGTCATCGTACAGATAACAACGGTATCAATGAATGGCTCAAGTAAAGCAACTAAACCTTCAGTAGCAGGTTCTTCAGTTTTTACGGCCGAGTGAGCAATAGCCGCTGAACCAATACCGGCTTCGTTAGAGAATGTTGCACGTTTTAAACCTTGAATCAATGCACCAATGAAACCACCGGCAACACCAGCACCAGTGAAGGCACCGACAAAGATTGCTTGGAAGGCTGCGCCAACTTGGCTGAAATTAGCGATGATAACAATTAAGCTCATACCAATATATAAAGCGGCCATGAATGGCACTACTTTTTCAGTCACTGTCGCAATACGCGGCATGCCACCAATAATTACCATACCAACTAGAATCGCAAGACCGATACCAAAGAAGATACCAAATTCAGCTGGGATATCAAACGTTGAGCTTAATGCTGCGAATGCTTGGTTGCCCTGGAACATGTTACCGCCGCCCAAGCTACCTAAGATACACATTAATGCAAAGCCAACAGCTAGAAACTTACCAAAACCGCCCATGCCACGTTCAGCCATACCACGGCTTAAGTAGTACATTGGACCACCTGATACAGCACCTGATGGTAGGATAGTACGGTATTTAACACCTAGCGTACATTCTACAAATTTAGACGCCATGCCTAATAGACCAATCAAGATCATCCAGAAAGTCGCGCCTGGACCACCGATAGCAAGAGCCGCACCCACACCAGCGATGTTACCAAGACCTACCGTCCCTGATAGAGCTGTAACCAATGCTTGGAAATGGGTAACTTCGCCTTCTGTTTTCTTATGCGGGTTTGTAAACTTACCACGAACGATGTCGATGGCCAGACCCACATGACGAAACTGAATGAAACCGAAATAAAGAGTGAATACAACAGCAGCGATTAATAACCAACCTGCGATTAATGGGAAAGACGCACCGCCAATTGGAACAGAATAAAAGATAAGCTCAACGAACCAACCTAATTTTTCAGCCATGAACGTATCAGCGCCACTACTAAATGCCTCTAGACCTGATTGTTCTGCTGCTTGAGCAAGACGAGTGCCTAGTAATAAAGATATAATAACAATCCATTGTTTATATATAAGTTTGAACATAATAATCCTAATAAAATAATTTTAACTAATGTTACATATTTATAAACTATGATAATACTGGTTTACATTATGTAAACTATAGTTACCTAAATATTACAACTCAATATAAAGCAATATGTGAGTAATAACAAAATTTATTTTAACTATTTTTAATAAATACTTACTTTTGTATAGATAA
Source organism: Psychrobacter sp. FDAARGOS_221 (assembly GCF_002313155.2). Classification (NCBI taxonomy): domain Bacteria; kingdom Pseudomonadati; phylum Pseudomonadota; class Gammaproteobacteria; order Moraxellales; family Moraxellaceae; genus Psychrobacter; species Psychrobacter sp. FDAARGOS_221. The sequence continues at coordinate 275,829 of NZ_NWFK02000001.1, read as the reverse complement.
AACGAATTATTTGGCATCAAAAAAGCCCTCCTATTTATCAATAAGAGGGCTTGTTTACGCTATAATCAGTATGCGGTTAGACTGAATTTAAAGCTGTTGAATTGATTCAAAAAACTAAACACTAAATTAAACTAACTATTTAGTTTTAGTTAATTCAGTTAATTTGATTAATTAGGCCGGACCTTCTAAAAACTCCTTGGCAAAACGCTGTAGCATACCACCTGAATGATACATCTTCACCTCGTCAGCGGTATCTAAGCGGCATTTAACCGGTGCTTTGTCTACGCTTCCATCTTTACGATGAATGACTAGGGTCATCTCGCCGCCGGCAGATACTTCACCTTCGATGTCGAACACTTCAGTACCATCGATTTTTAGCGTTTTGCGGGTTGTACCTTCTTCAAATTGAAGCGGTAGGGCACCCATACCGACTAAGTTTTGACGGTGAATACGTTCGAAGTCTTCAGCAACGACGACTTCAACACCAGCTAAGCGAACACCTTTTGCTGCCCAGTCACGGCTAGAGCCTTGACCATAGCCATCACCGGCAATAATAATCAGTGGCTGCTTACGAGTCATGTAGGTCTCAATCGCTTCCCACATACGCATCACTTCACCTTCAGGCTCAACACGTGCCAGCGAGCCCTGGATAACCTCACCCTTGTCGTCACGTACCATTTCGTTTAACAATTTCGGGTTAGCGAAGGTCGCACGTTGGGCAGTTAAGTGATCACCGCGGTGAGTGGCATAAGAGTTGAAGTCTTCTTCTGGCAGACCCATTTTCGCCAAGTACTCACCAGCAGCACTGTCTGCTAAGATTGCATTCGATGGCGATAAATGGTCGGTAGTGATGTTATCACCCAATACTGCTAATGGACGCATGCCTTTTAGCTTATTGGCTTCGGCCATTGCACCTTCCCAATATGGTGGGCGGCGAATATAGGTACTCATCTCACGCCAGTCATACTGAGGGTTTGTTACAGAGGCTTCATTGCGCGCAGCATCGGCTTTGGCTTCATCAAACATGGGGATATAGACCTGATTGAATTGCTCAGGCTTCACCGCAGATTTAACAATGGCATCGACTTCAGTATCGTCAAACCAGATGTCTTTTAGGTACACATCATTGCCGTCTTTATCTTTACCCAATGAATCTTTTTCAATATCAAAGCGGATATTACCAGCAATCGCATAAGCTACAACCAAAGGAGGAGAGGCTAGGAATGCTTGCTTCGCATACGGGTGAATACGACCGTCAAAGTTACGGTTACCCGACAATACAGCAGTTGAGAACAAGTCACGGTCGATGATTTCTTGCTGAATTTCTGGATCTAATGCACCACTCATACCGTTACAAGTAGTACAAGCGAAGGCGACCACATCAAAGCCAAGTTTTTGTAACTCAGGCAATAGTCCTGCTTCTTCTAAATATAATTTAACGGTTTTAGAACCAGGTGCTAGTGATGACTTCACCCAAGGTTTACGTACCAGACCTTTTTCGACCGCATTACGGGCAACGATACCGGCTGCAACCATGTTGCGTGGGTTTGAGGTGTTGGTACAACTGGTGATTGCAGCAATAATTACTGCGCCATCAGGCATTTGGCTGTCATCTTGCTCTGAAAGTGGCTGGTTGTCAGCATGAGCAATACCGGCTTTAACCAAGTCAGTGGTTGATACACGCGCATGTGGACGTGATGGACCAGCAATGTTACGTACCACTTTTGATAAATCAAATTTTAGTACGCGGTCATATTCGGCATCGACCATGCCATCAGCCCAGATACCTGCTTGTTTGGCATAGGTTTCAACTACTTTGATTTGTTGCTCACTACGACCGGTTAGACGTAAGTAATCAATGGTTTGCTCATCAATGTAGAACATGGCAGCAGTTGCGCCGTATTCAGGGGTCATATTTGAGATAGAGGCTCTATCACCAACCGTTAATTGACGTGCACCATCACCGAAGAATTCAAGATAAGCCGAAACCACACCTTCTTCACGCAAGAATTCAGTCATCGCCAATACTAAGTCAGTACCTGTGATGCCTTCTTGTAGTTTGCCAGTTAATTCAACACCGACAATATTTGGCAGGCGCATATACGATGGGTTGCCTAGCATAACGCTTTCAGCTTCTAGACCGCCAACACCGATTGAGATAACACCCAGTGCATCGACCATAGGCGTGTGACTGTCGGTACCGACTAGGGTGTCAGGGAAAGTAACCGCATCACCATCTTGGTCGGCCACGATTTGGACGACTGGCGACATTTTCTCTAGGTTAATTTGGTGCATAATGCCGTTACCAGGCGGCACCACGTTTACGTTATCAAAGGCATACTGACACCAGTTGATAAAGTGGAAACGGTCTTCGTTACGACGTTCTTCAACTTCACGGTTTTTCTCAAACGCATTTTCTTCAAAGCCTGCATGCTCAACCGCTAATGAGTGATCCACAATTAATTGAGTTGGCACAATAGGGTTAACTTTTGCAGGATCACCGCCTTCAGCAGCAATGGCATCGCGTAGACCAGCTAAGTCAACAAAGGCTGTTTGACCCAAGATATCATGACACACAACGCGCGCAGGATACCAAGGAAAATCAACGTCTTGTTTACGATAAATATGTTGTGATAACGCTTCTTTTAAATCTTCAGGAGGACAGCGACGTACTAGGTTTTCACACAGTACTTTTGAGCTAAATGGCAGCTTGGCATAAGCGCCTGGCTCAATATCGTTGACCGCTTGTTCAACATCAAAATAATGCAAATCGCTACCGGGTAATGGCTTTTTGTATTGCTCATTCATCGGCATCGGATTCGATTGGGTTAAAGATGGTTTAGCTTCGCTCATGGCATGCTTTCCCTATTCGTAAATAAATTTAATAATGTATAAGGTCGTTCGGTTTAAATGAGCACAATTAACGTAAGGCGCAGTTTATTTTTGTCTGAATTTCTAATGCTTCTTGATGGCTGCTAATGCCAGTGACATAAAATGAATCAGAGAGTAGGGCCATTATGGTAGCCGAAAACAACACCTCATCATCAACAATAAGCGCAATATAGTTACCGACATTATTAGCACTAAAGGCTTTTAGTTTACGAGCGCCTTTGGCCGTTGTTTGCAGCGTTAAATGGTACTCAGTGTCTTTGATATAAGGTTTTATGCGGGTGCTGTGCACAATGCTTATTGGCAAAAATGACTTGTCTTTATCTGATGCTGCATTAGCCGCAGCACTGTCGAGCACGTCATACATGCGGTTATCGACAATATAAAACCCTGGCTTTAAAGAGGACTGCTCATCACTTTGGCAAACCTCGCTGACACTCGCTACCGATTGTTTGGTAATGGCTTGCTTCTCTTTGACATGGCCATCATCACTATTAGCTGCCACGCATTGAAAGCTTAAGCACATTAAAACGCTGGCAATTAGTGATTTATTCATAATATTTGTCTTTTTTAAGATCAGTTATTCAGTTTGCACCTAGTTTGGTTCATGCTTGTTGGTTGAATGTATGTATGCTCGGTTTAACTCACTGGATGAACAACAAACCCTTAATATCTGTTTAACGCTATAAATTGTCATACAACTCACTAGGCAAGTGCCAGATATTAAGGGCGTTATCAGTCTCAGTTTATAAGCGATTCAAACCAAGCTCATTTCAAGCTTATTAAACGTCATAGGCTCAGCCTATAGACGCATCAACTTATTAACCACGCTCGCTGATTGGTGGTACATCTCTTGGCTCTTCACCGATGTATTCAGCACTTGGGCGAATAATACGGTTGTCAGCACGTTGTTCAAATACGTGCGCAGCCCAACCGGTTAGACGCGAGCATACGAAGATAGGCGTGAATAACTTAGTTGGGATACCCATAAAGTTATAAGTCGAAGCATGGAAGAAGTCAGCGTTACAGAATAATTTCTTCTCACGCCACATCACTTCTTCACAACGTACTGATACTGGGTATAACACCTCATCACCCACATCAGCGGCTAGTTTTTCAGCCCACTGTTTGATGATGACGTTACGAGGATCAGATTCGCTGTAAATCGCGTGACCAAAGCCCATAATCTTATCTTTGTTGTCTAACATGCGCAGTAAGCCTTGCTCTGCATCTTCTGGAGATTCAAAGCCTTCGATAAGCTCCATAGCTGCTTCATTAGCGCCGCCATGTAATGGGCCACGTAACGAGCCGATAGCGCCAGTGATACATGAGAAGATATCTGATAAGGTTGACGCACACACACGAGCGGTAAAGGTAGAAGCATTGAATTCGTGCTCAGCATACAAGATTAGTGAAACGTTCATCACATGCTCATGTAGCTCGCTTGGCTTCTCACCTTTTAGTAGGTATAGGAAGTGACCGCCAATGGTTTTTGCATCAGTGACACAATCAATCTTCACGCCTTCATGGCTAAAGCGGTACCAGTAGTTGATAATCGCTGGGAACGCCGATAGCATGCGGTTGGTTTTATCCAATTGCTGCTCGAAGCTGTCTTCAGGCTCTAAGTTACCTAGCATTGAACAACCGGTGCGCAGTACATCCATTGGGTGCGCATCTTGTGGAATACGCTCTAGCACATCTTTTAGAGGCTGAGGTAGGTCACGCAGCTGCTTTAGCGTGGCTAGATACTCATCAAGCTGGGCTTGCGTTGGCAACTCACCGTATAGCAATAAGTAGGCCACTTCTTCAAAGATGCAGTTCTCTGCTAAGTCTTTCACATCATAACCACGGTAGGTTAAGCCAGAACCTGATTTACCGACCGTTGATAATGAAGTTTTACCTGCGATTTGACCACGTAAGCCTGCGCCTGAAAGTTGTTTGCCTGCTGCCATAATTAAATTCCTTTTTATTAACTGATTTAGATTTATTGTTTAAAACAAAGTGGACTTATTTAAGCACCAAGTTTATTTTTTCTGAGCAAATAACTCGTCTAACTTTTGTTCAAACTGATGGTAGTTTAAGAAATCATACAGCTCCATACGCGTCTGCATGGTATCAACTACCGCTTCTTGAGTGCCATCATCCAATAGATGCTGATAAACGTTTAGTGCTGCCTTGTTCATCGCACGGAAGGCTGATAGTGGGTATAGCACCATTTCAACACCCACTTCAAATAACTGCTCAGTGGTGTATAGGTCAGTCTGACCAAACTCGGTCATATTGGCCAATACTGGGATATCTAGCACATCGGTGAATTTGCGATACATTTGAATATCGGTCAAAGCTTCAGCGAAGATCATATCAGCACCTGCTTCTTGGAAAGCAACAGCACGCTCTACAGCGGCTTCTAGACCTTCAACCGATAACGCATCGGTACGTGCCATAACCACGAAGTCTGGATCTTCTTTGGCATCAAGAGCCGCTTTTAGACGATCAACCATTTCGGCAGTAGATACGATTTCTTTGTTTGGGCGATGGCCACAACGTTTTTGAGCCACTTGGTCTTCGATATGAATTGCAGCAACACCTGCTTTTTCCATCTTTTTGATGGTTTGAGCGATGTTAAATGCGCCGCCCCAACCGGTATCGATATCAACCAATAAAGGCGTATCAACCGCATTGGTAATACGGCTAGCGTCTTCTAGTACGTTATCAAGGCTGGTCATACCTAAGTCAGGTAAGCCGTAAGAAGCGTTGGCCACGCCGCCGCCTGATAGATAAATAGCTTTATGACCCACTTGTTTTGCCATCATGGCAGTATAGGCATTGATGGTGCCGACAATTTGAAGTGGTTTGTTATTTGAGGTTTGTTCGGTAATGGCATCACGGAAACGCTTGCCAGCAGAAAGAGTAGTCATCTTCATTCCTTGAATCGGTTGGGGTGAGATGGAAGTTGAAAAGGTGTTAGTTAGGGGGTTATATAACAACAATCATCTTGTGTGTTGCGCATTAGAGTAGCGCTAAATTAGCAAATAGGGAAGAGCAGCACACAGCAGCTATGATTAGATTATAAACAGTTTAAATTAAGATAAAATGACAGTATTCGATAACTGAATAGTTTTATTTATTTATTGATGCTTTACTGCCAGATGTATTCATTAACTGCAATATAGAAGAGGATAATAGCGGTTTTATTTTAACAAACTGTTACAAATATTTTAACTTAAGCGTCGATAGGTAATGCCGCGCTGCTCATAGATGTCATAGATAACATCCAGCAAGGCTGCAAAGGCAGGATGGGTGGGGGATTTTAAGGTGCAGATATATATCGGCGAGGTGGCATCTTCATGCACTAAGCTGCAATAACTGATTTGCCCAGCGCGTACTGACTTTAAGCTATCAGGGACAAGGGTGACGCCTTCACCTGCGGCAACCAAGCCCAGTGCTAATTGAATATCACTGACCTCAGTGGTTTGATGCGGCAAAGCAGAGCGTTTGGCAAATAAATGCAGCAGTGGCTCACTGATTTGAGAAGCATCAGTGGTTTGTGTTTCATGGCTTACTTGACTGGATGCGCGGCTAAATAGCTTTGGTACCGGAAGGTGTGTTTGATGATATAAGATAACGCGGCTGTCTTGCAGCTGAGACAGATGAATATCATCGCTGTTGACCAATTGATGGGTGTTGGGTAGGGCGGCGACATAGCGCTCATGACGCAGTAGCAGCTGATGGATTTGAGCATCATCATGCGCAAAGCGACCAAATCCGACATCAATCTCGCCAGATTTTAGCGCACCCACTTGTTTAAAAGAGCTGATGTCTTTTAGATGCACATCAAGCTGCGGCATGCGCTGTTTTAGCCTTGAGATAATAGTCGGCAATAGACCATAAAGTACCGAGGGCACAAATCCAATATTCAGCGTATCTGGCGGATTGGCTATCTTTTGAGTAAGGCTGATACTGCTGTCTAGCTCTTGCAGGATGTGAGTAATCTTATCGAAAAAAAAGGCACCGGCTTCGGTGAGCTGCAATGGTCGGTTATAACGATCAATCAGTTCAACACCCAACTCATCTTCAAGCTGCTTAAGCAAACGGCTCAAGGTTGGCTGTGATAGCTGCGTTTCATACGCCGCCTCACTAAAGCTTTTGAGGCGGGCAATGGCGTGAAAGGCTTTAAGTCGTTTTAATTGCATGCAGCAGAATACCGTCTATTATTTAGTAGCTATTGTTTAGCAGTAATATTTACTATGACCATTTAACGTCAGTTTCGATGGTGTGTAAAGGATAGCAGCAAATACCTAAGTGAGCAGCTAGACACAGACCTAATTACAGATCTATTCAAAAACCACTTGTGTGCCATCTTCAAGGGTTATCACCCCTTCGCTAATAATCAGCTCAATATCCTGCGGATTATGAATTGCTTTCATCACATTTGTATCAGCGATATTGACACCGGCAACAAGCTTTCTTGAACTGTCATTGGCGATCGGTGGATCAAACTGGGTTAGTTTTATCGCGACCGGCTTGGCCTTTTTGAAAGTTGGATAACGCATCAAAATTGTGCCTTTAAAACTGGTCACCGGTGTGATGCCTTGGTTGCTTAGCACAAACGATAGCTCAACTTGGTTTAAGCTGTCTTGTTCACTGGCTTGCACTGGTAACAGTAACAACGGATAGGTCAATTGCTGAATATCATGCACTGACTTTTGCGCGGTACTGTTTCTTCGACCTGTTGGATTGTCTGGGTGCAATACTTCATATTTGCGCTGATGCTCAATGGCTTTACCCACTGTAATACGCGGTATTGCGCCTTTTTCATAAGCCTCACTCGAGCGCATGCGCAGCATATAGCGGCTCAGTAGCTGCCGATCTTCTTCATCTAGGTTATCCAGGGTGTCAGACAGCTTGTCTTGCCAGCGGTCAGCATTGGTAGGGATGGTCTGCATCATGGGGTCAGGGGCAAAGTATTCACAGCCGCTGAGCAGCAGCGGTATAGTGACAGCCCCAGCTAGAATCACAGGGGCGATAGAGCGCTGTAATCGGCGCTGCAACTTGAACAGGTTATTAACGTCTCGTTGTGTTTGTCTTCCATAACTCATGGCACATCTCCCTATACCATAACGGCTTAATGCTCCAAGCATCCTTAATAGCAATATATACTGAAATGATGGAAGAGTACAATAGAAAAAAACTGAGTCTCAACAAATAGATGGCGGTTAAACGCTACCTATTATGTCGAAACTCAGTCTTAATTTAATGGTTATAATTGTTTTAATGGCGACAATTAGTCTAATAGGCCCAGCAACTGAGCCATAAACAATAGCGCAATGCCGCCTAGGAATAGTAAGCCGGCAATGGTATATAGGGTCATGCCTGCTGACAGTTTCTTTTGATGCTTGATTAAGGTGTAGTTCAACCAACCAAAGATAGGTGCTGAAACAAAGGCAGTAATCATGGCAAACTTAAGCATCGCACCCAATTGGCCACTAAAGTAAGTAATGATGATATAACCGCCAATGATGGTATAAGTGGTCCAAAACGCAATCTGCTTGCCATTAACTTGGTTGTCATTACGAATCAGGCGCCAACACTCAGCGTTAACACGACCATAGCCGTCACCACAGGTGATGGTGGTACCGAACATCACCATAAATGCAATGAACGCAACCAGTAGTCTAGACCACTCACCAATGGTAGCGGTATACATGTTAATCAACTGCCCAACATAAGCGCCGCCTTGGGTCTGAATCTCAACCCCTGAGCCATATTGAACAAATACCCCCAACGCCAAAAATAACAGCGCCAAAATAGAGGTTGAAATAAAGCCAACGTTAAAGTCAATCAGGCCTTGCTTATGAGTGGTGTGATCATTTTTAATCTTGGCCGATACCCACATAGAGTTAATCGCTGAGAATTCAAGTGGTGCTGGCATCCAGCCCATCAATGCCACGATAAATCCTAAGGTTGCCATATTCCAAGGCGACATCGGTACAAAGTCAGGAGTCATCACTGTCGGCTTGCCAGCAGCGATAATCACCGCCGCTAACGTTGCCAGTGTTAACGACACCATGATCCACTTGGTGACCCTATCTAACAGCTTATAATGGCCCAATATCAAAAACAGCCAAGACACACCCATCACTATTAGCGCTAGCGTGGTAGTTTCTAATGCCCAACTTTCAGGCAGCATAAAGCCTAAAATAACCGCGGCTAATAAAGATACTGCACCGGTACTAATCACCGAAGCGGCCAGTGAGAGTATAAAAAATGCCCATAAGTAAATCGGTGATCTTTTGGCATAGCCTGCTACCAAAGACTCATGACTTTCATAAACGTAATCGGTGCCAAACTTAAAAAATGGATATTTAAAAAAGTTGGCTAAGATAATCATAATCGCCAACTGCCAACCGTATAGGGCACCAGCCTGAGTCGATGAAATCAGATGTGAGCCACCAATAGCAGCAGTGGCTAACAGGATACCTGGGCCAAATACTTTCCATTTAAGGGATTTACTTTGGCCTGGATGTGTTGACGACTGGTCGTCATATGCTGCTGTTGTCTTGCTCATGTTGAGTGTCCTTTTGCTAAAAGGTTTTAAGGGTGTTGTTTGTTTTGGTTTTTGATGTTTGATCGAATTAGCTCAAAATACCGGTCAGTTGCATTAGAAATAACAACGCCACTGCCGCCAAAAATAATAGCCCAGTCACGCTGTAGACCGTCATGGCGCCAGAGAGTCGCTGCTGACTTTTGACCAATGAATAGTTCAGCCAGCCAAATACTGGCGCCAATAAAAAGGCTGAAATCATGGCAAACTTAAGCATCGCGCCCAACTGACCTTTAAAGAAGGTGATAATGATAAAGCTGCCGATGACGGTGTAAGTGGTCCAAAATAGGATTTGGGTGTTATTAATATCAGCTTGGCCTTTAATCAGACGCGTGCTTTCAGCCAATGAGCGGCCATAGCCATCGATACAAGCAATGGTGGTGCCGTACATCACCATGAAGGCGACAAACGCAACCAACAGTCTTGACCAATCACCGATGGTGGCAGTGTACATATTAAATAATTGGGTAATATAAGCGCCGCCTTGCATCTCAACCGGAACGCCTGAGCCGTACTGTACAAACACCCCAAGCGCTAAGAAAAACAATGCCAAGATGGCGCTGGAGATATAACCGGCATTAAAGTCGATCAGGCCCTGTCTGTGAGTGGTGTGATCGGTTTTAACCTTTTCTTTGGTCCACATAGAGGTCATAGCAGCAAACTCGAGTGGCGCTGGCATCCAGCCCATCAATGCCACGATAAAGGCCAGTGATGCCATATTCCAAGGCGAGGTCGGCACATAACCCTCAATGATGGCGGTAGGCTTACCGGCTGCGACCAACACCGCCAAAATAGTGGTGATAATCAAGGTCGCCATAATCCACTTGTTCAATCTGTCTAAAAGTTTATAGTGACCTAAAATAAGCAATATCCAGCTGCTACCCAGCACTAAAGCTGACAAAACAGTCGAAGCGGGGGTTAATTGCTCTGGGAGCATAAAGCTTAAAATAACCGAGGTTAATAAAGACAAGGCGCCAACACTGATAACCGCAGAGGCTAATAACAGAATGGTATAAACCCAAAGGTATAATCCAGACTTGCGGGCATAACCGGCAATCAATGATTCGCCAGTATCATAGACATAGTCGGTGCTAAACTTAAAGAAAGGATACTTAAAGAAGTTGGCCAAGACGATAATAATCGCCAGCTGCCAGCCATAAAGCGCACCCGCTTGGGTAGAGGAAATCAAATGCGATCCGCCTACGGCACCGGTTGCTAATAAAATACCTGGACCAAATATGCGCCAGCTGAACTTTTGTGAATTTTTTGATGCGTCACTCATAATAACCCCGAGCTTGTCAGTCCCAGTCAACCGACCCAGTAAGAAAGTTAAACTTTTGTCTTGGTAAACCTAAATATACTAGCACGGCTGCTATAAAAACGAATTGATAATAGTTATAAGCCTTCGAGATTTTGGTTATACAAGGTATGGCGCTGATCTTAAGTTGTTTGGAAGGATTTATTTAGAAAGAAATTTTTAACAATGGTTAAGTTAAATTTCATTGTTAGCATTGCCTATTTAAGATTAGCATAACTTATAATTTAGAGTCATATAACAATAAGTTATCACTTAGGAGTTGATAGCATAAAATAAGGAACTTTTTCTAACGCTAATAAACCTATAGGATAGCTAAGCACGCAAAGGAATATTGCGGCTTATGCTTGCCAGCTCATCGAATTAATAAATAGTATTAAAAGCAGGGCGGCGGCTTAATAGCAATCATCATAATGATAATAGTAATAACAAGGAGTGTTGTATGTTGTACCAGACCCCAAATACCGATAATAGCTTGGTTCAGTTCCGTGAGAAATATGATAACTTTATCGGCGGTGAGTGGGTTGCCCCCATTGATGGTGAGTATTTTGAAGACACCAGTCCTATTGACGGCAAGGTAATTTGTAAAGTTGCCCGTTCTAAAGAAGCAGATATTGAAAAAGCGCTAGATGCTGCGCATGCGGCTAAAGATGCCTGGGGTAAAACCAGTGTCACTGAGCGCGCCAATCTGTTACTCAAGATTGCCGATAAAATGGAGCAAAACCTTGAGAAAATTGCGGTTGCCGAATGCTATGAAAACGGTAAGCCAGTTAGAGAAACCTTAGCAGCAGACATTCCATTAGCCATTGATCAACTGCGTTACTTCGCCAGCGCCATCCGTGCACAAGAAGGCGGCATCAGTCAAATTGATGACGATACCGTAGCCTATCACTTCCACGAACCTCTTGGTGTCGTCGGTCAGATTATCCCTTGGAACTTCCCAATTCTAATGGCCATTTGGAAAATTGCCCCTGCATTAGCCACGGGTAACTGTATTGTACTCAAGCCAGCAGAGCAAACGCCTGCCTCTATTATGTATCTAATCGATACCATTGGTTTGGCAGACTTGCTACCAAAAGGTGTGCTAAATATTGTTAATGGTTTTGGTGTAGAAGCAGGTAAACCACTGGCTTCAAACCCTCGTATTAATAAAGTAGCCTTTACTGGTGAGACCACAACCGGTCGTCTGATTATGGAATACGCCAGTGAAAACATTATCCCAGTTACCCTAGAGCTGGGCGGTAAAAGCCCGAACATTTTCTTCGCTGATGTGATGGATGAAGATGATGACTTTTTGGATAAAGCGGTTGAAGGTCTGGTAATGTTCGCCTTAAACCAAGGCGAGGTATGTACCTGTCCATCGCGTGCATTAGTGCATGAAAGCATTTATGAAGAGTTTATCAAGCGCTGTATCGAGCGGGTTAAAGCCATTAAAGTTGGCAACCCACTAGATACAGATACCATGGTAGGTGCTCAAGCCAGTAACGAGCAGCTGGATAAAATTGTCAGCTATCTAGATATTGGTAAAAAAGAAGGGGCTAAAGTCCTAGTTGGCGGTGAAAAAGCCAATTATGACGGTGTGTTAGCCAATGGTTATTATGTACAGCCAACCATCTTTGAAGGCACCAACGATATGCGGGTATTCCAAGAGGAAATCTTTGGCCCAGTATTGGCAGTGACTACCTTTAAAGATGATGAAGAAGCGATGCGTTTGGCCAATGACACTTTGTATGGCTTAGGCGCAGGTATCTGGACCCGTAATGTGCACAAAGCATACCGCTTTGGCCGTGGTATCCAAGCCGGTCGAGTTTGGACCAACTGTTATCACATCTATCCATCACACGCTGCATTCGGTGGCTATAAGAAATCAGGCATCGGCCGTGAAAACCATCTGATGATGCTTGATCACTATCAGCAAACCAAAAACATGTTGGTGTCTTACAGCACCAAGGCAATGGGTTTCTTCTAAATCTTAAACCAATAATAGACTAAGGTCTTTTAAATAAAGCAGCAATCTATCTTAAATCAGATGGGTTGCTGTTTTTTTATGTTTGGTGGTTTTAGCGACATGGCTAGCCAAATGGTTGGCGAAATGAATGCTACTTGGTTCAAATCAAACCTTTTAACCCATAAATCCATGCTTTTATAACACCAAAGCCAGATAGTGCGTTAAACTGACATCTATTCATTTAACCTGCTAAATAAAATATCAAACTTTAAAGTATATTTAAGACTCAGCACTATTTAAGGCCTAACACTATGCAACACCCTTTATCTCAAACGCCCACACCTATCGAATACAAACCTGTCTTTATGCCTAGAGTCGGCAGTGACAATCTTGTCAAAACCGATATGGTTAGAATCGAGCGCCATGTGGGATTTGCGACCCGCCAGAAGAAAAAAACCATCAATGATCTGCATCAAGTCATCAAAAAGAAATACGGCTTTAAAAAAGTGCTGGATTTAACCAGTAAATCCGGTAATAAGCTAAGTTTTCACCTTAATCCTAACACTCTAAAGCTGACCCATGGTTTTGAATCTGACAGAGATGCGAATAACAACAGTGAAGGGATAGAGCAGGGCAGGCAGTACAGTGTCGAAAACGCCTATCAAGCCAGCAAAGTATTTGAAAAAGGCGGTCCCTTTATTGATTTGCTAGACGCTGCACCAAGACAAGCCAAAAAAGATGAGCGTTTAATCAGCTCTGGTGATATTACCGGTTATGATTATTTTGGCATGCTATGGGGTCTTGAGCCGCTGACGGTATTTTATGATTGGCTGTATGTCAATGCGCTAAAGCAGCACCCACAGCTGCACGAGGAAGTACTTCAATACCAAGCCTTTACAGACGTATCGTTTAACCCAAAAAAGAATATTCATTGTCCCGCTTATTCATTAGCGATGTTTGTGGCATTGCATAAACGCGAGCTATTAGACGGTATTGAAGATCCCGGGACGTTTTATGATCTGGTCACAGGGTTTGACTTAAGTAACACCGAAGATCAGTTAGAAGAAGGTTGGTTTTAAGATAGTCACTATGAGAGTCGTCGGATTTGCTCAATTCAATAAAGTGGCTCTATTAGTGGCTGCTAGTCTATGGCTAATGTCTTGCTCATCCCAGCAGCAACCTGAAGGCACCTTTAAGATTAGTAACCATAAATCAGATACAGTCTTTGATATTACTGTGCATTATCTAAATGCAGGCAGTCACGATGTCATTGGCAAGCTTGAACCCGAACAGTCCTATATCTATACCATCCAATATCAGGATACTGAAGACTCGCTAGAGATTAGCTACGTCGATAGCTCGGGCAAAAAGTATTCTACAACGGCTGTTGGCTATGCTGCTAAATATGACAAGCAGCGTTATCGGTTTGATATTAATTAAACTGCCCTCCATAACCCCGACCTTGCCAGGTTGGGCATTTTTCTTAGACCCCTAGACGAGGCAGAAGAGATGGATTGATATACCGTAGTCTAGTAGTAGAGTTTGGTATCCAGACTAGATCGTTATGCTCAACTGCAACCTGATAAGCCCATTGACTAATAGTTTCTGATCGAGTTTGATTGCTAATAAAACCCATAGTGGATGTTTCATCCTCTATCAGTTTTCCATAATCCTGGTTTCTAATTAACCATTGTTCATAAAATCTTTCTTCCGCCAAATAGTCACGTTTACTGTTATTGCACTTGTGATCAGCAAGCACAAAGTTATGTGTGGTATCTATTTGGTATTTTGACCATGGAATAAAATGATCAACTTCGGGCGTCCCTTTTAAATGACCACCACAATAAAAACACTCTCCATCTTGGATGTCTTTTAACAAAGGCACTAAGACGCTTAGGTTTTGTCTCGGTTGATTGAATAAAAATTGTTGTAAATCTAAATCATCACTGAAATAGGCTTGGTTGTGACGGTTTTTCCGGACAAAATCTGCCCAATACTGTTGGCATAGCTTTTGAATGATTTTACTAAATCTTGCAAAACAGTAGGCAACCCCTGGTTTTAAGGTTATTTCTTGTGCTTTACTGTCATATACGTACAAGAACTCTCGGTTTATTTTATTTTCAGCACTTTGCAGATATTTAGCAGGATTATTTTTAATAGTACGAGCAATTTCTTTAAGTGTAGATTGCCATTTTTTTATATTAAAAGTGCGAGCGTTATTCAAGCTAGTTGTTTTCGCTTCAGCTTGCAAGTTTAGAATGCTGGTAATGACTTTAATTTGTCCCGGCGTATTACTTTGTCTTAAGGTGGAGTTGCTATCTAAGTCTGAGAATGGCAGTGCTTGAGACCAGTATAGTTGTATGAATTGTTCAGCAAGTTGATAGTAAGAGATAGAGCAGGTGCTGTCATTATTAATGCCTGATTCAATGGATAGATTAGATATTGCAACTAATAAGGCAAACTTGTACGTTGAGGTATAAGCGCTAGATTCTAACAGCCACTGTATATTTCTCAGAAAATTAATTTGGAAGTCTGCGGTTGGCATGATTAACTCCTTTTAAGGACCTGTCAGTATTTCATACTATTTTTTGTTTCTTTTGGTATTTATAGATTTCTTGTCTAAAAATATCATACTAACGGTCCTACATGTAATATTCATATTGAAATAGCTATTAGGCCCAAAACTTATATCTACTTCTGAGCATAACGCTTAATAGTCGGTAAATCCTTAATAATTGCATTTCCGACAATACTTGGGAACACACGGTTTAGCCAAGCAAAAAACCGTTCTGGAAAGCCAAGGTGCTGATTAACTTGTTTGTTGCTTAAAAACTCAACCAATGCCTTAGCAACCAGTTCCGGTGAGTCCATATTCACTTTCAACTCATTGTTCATTGCGACCACAGCATCATTATTCATCGTGGTTTTAGTGGCTCTGGGCGCAAAGTAGCGAAAGCGAACTGTAGTATCGCTATATTCTCGCTGCAAAGCTTGAGTCGCACCGCGTAAAGCAAATTTACTGGCACTATAAGCACTAAAGCCAGGATAGCCGATACTGCCAAAGGTTGAGCCAATGTTAATGATTTGACTCGGTTTGTTTTGCGCAATTAATACAGGTAACAAGCGCTTAATCAGTTGCATTGGATAAGCGACATTCACCAGCATCATTTGCTCAAGCAGGTCATCGCTTTGATCTGTCAGCAAAGCAAAGTCATTAATGCCTGCATTGAAAATGACCGCATCAATATAGTTAACACTATCATTAGTCGCTGGCTGAATAAGCTGCTTTAAGTTTTCGATCAATTCATCTTGCGAAGAAGGAATACTTAAGTCACAAGCACAAGCCTGTATCGAAAGGTTAGGGTAGTTTTGTGCTAGCTCATGATGCAGCTGCGTTAGTTTTTGGGTATTACGGCCTACCAGAACCACAGGACGATTATTTGCGCATAATTGCTTGGCTATCTCTTGACCGATACCGCCAGTTGCTCCAATAAGTACGGTGTAGGCGTTGGCTTTTGGGTTGGGTGTTGTCATGTTAATCTCTTATTTATAAATTTTTATAATGTTATTCGTGTTATAGGTCTTCATTCATTTTTATTTATTCACACCCAGTCCCATACCAATATACAGCTTACGCTCATTAAGAGGTACTTTAATTTCACGACGACCATGCATGACTCGCTTATTGTCTAACACCAGCACATCACCATCTTGCCATGCAATTTCTTGCGTATGCGCTTCACAAATTTGGGTTAGTTGCTGCATTAATTCCGCATCTACTTTGTCTGCATTTGCCAATGTAAACTCTGGCTTTTCGTAATTAAAAGAGGGACCTAGTAGCGTATTAGCAAAAGCGGGCAGATGGCTTAAATTATCTTGGCGTATAGCAGGCACTTGTAAGGTATAACGGATGCCGCCGTCAGCTTGAGGTTCAGCGTCGTGTGTTAACGACTCACTATTGGTTTGGGCGATGAAGTTTTTTAAGTCATCAAAAGTAAGCTGATTTGCGATATCTGGTTTACCCATTGCGGTCGCTACATAATTTTGCCAAATGGTTTTTGGTAAATAGCGACTGATACTGATCGGATTGGAAAATAACTGTTTTAATGTTTCAGGCAGTGCTTGATAGACAGCATGCCCATCACACAGCGTGGTTTGCGAGCCTTTACTGGCACTTAGCTCACTAAAAAAAGCAACCACATCAGGCGGCAGTGGGGTATTGCCATTTTCAATATGCAGTCCGACAGGGTGCGTGCCAGCATCTACTTTTTGAGTTTCTTTGTTGATGTTTTCGCGTGCAGGATCATAGGTCAGCGTTTGGCATAGGCTGGTCATCAAGGCACTAAAGTGCTCCACAGTATAATCATGGCCACGTATTAGTATCCAGCCTTGATTTTCTAAAGCGGCTAATACGTCTGATTTGTCTTGAGCCACACAATCTTGAATAGGGGATGCGATGTTGGTTTGCATAAGATTTAATACCCTCTACTAGATGAATAAAATAAGTAAATAAAAACAATATTATTAAAAGCGAACAGTTAACGGTTTAACCCAAGCGTCTTATGCCAAGTGTCTTATTCCAAGCGTTGCTGCGTAGGTCTGTAGGATATGTAATCGACGCAATTTGCCATTATCCGTCAGTAGTCCGTTATCAACGCTAAAGGCATCATCGGTAATATGCCAATGCTTTACTTGAGCATAATCTGGCAGTGTTTGATTGACATGCTCGATAGCCTCAGCAATCAACTGTTCTAGTTCTGTATTTGCTCGATCTGTACTTGCTTGATTAACACCAGCTTGGCCTATAGATGCCCATTCAAGATTAACCACAATGACGGCAGATAAAGCAGGCTCGCCATCACCGAGCACTGCCGCTTGATAAATGATGGGTTGGGTCAACAGTTGCGCCTCTACCCATTCTGGAGATATGTTGCGACCAAAGCTGCTAATCAGTACGTTTTTGCGGCGTCCTGTAATATATAGGTAGCCATCCTCATCTAAGTGTCCGATATCACCTGTTGCTATTAGCGGTTGGTTTAAATCAGTTTTCGATACACTGCTGTCCTGATTTAAGTAACCGTGCATGGCATTTCCGGCTACCATAACCTCGCCAGTAGGCGCAATGCTGACAGCCGCATGCGGCATGGGTTTTCCCACGCTGCCTGCTCGATGTGCTTTGGGTGTATTGAGACTGACGACAGAGCCACACTCTGATAGCCCATAACCCTCATAGACAGGCAAACCCAATGCTGTTGCCTCTTTCAACAAGGTTGGAGAGACCTTGCCGCCGCCAACTGCCATAAATTTGAGCGCTGATAAATCATATGTGCTGTCACATTCACAAATGGCTTTCAACATTTGCGGCAGTAAAATAACGCTGGCGATACGGTGCATTTGTAGAGTGTGTAGCAACTTATCAGCATCAAAGGCTTGATTAGACAGTAAGCCAAACTGACTCACATCACCGATAACCAAAGTGCGGCCCATATATAAGCTGACATACATGCCTGCCACGTTTTCTAATAAAGTGGCAAAAGGCAGCACACTCAAGTGGCCTGCCTTAGATTGGCCTACTTTTGATTGGATAACGTCTTGGGTAGTGTCGGTTAATGTATCTGATAAGGCGTCTGATAACGAGGTAACAATACGCATTAATGTCTCATCGCCTAAGCAAACCCCTTTGGGCATGCCTGTACTACCTGAGGTATAAGTTACCTTGCAAAAAGGCCTGTCTTTTAAGGTATCAGTTGAGGCATCAGAAGTTTGATTTGATGCTGTATTGACCGAATATTTAGTTTGATAAAAGGTGCCATTTATTACAGGTGTCTCAGTTAACCCATTATGTTGGCTGGTAATGGTCTCAATACCAGGAGTTGTTGTTTTGGTTATTGCCTCAGAGTCCGATAGCTGCGGCAGTGATAAGCCGATACCAATATAGATAAGCTCAATTTGAGCATCTTGCAACAAATGCTCAATTTGCGACGCACTAAAAAACAGCGGAATAGGAATGACCACCGCGCCAACATGACTAAATGCCAAATCAAGCAGCACCCAATCTATGTTATTGACCGCATAAATAGCCACACGACGACCTTGATACGGATGAAGAAGGTCGCTTAGATTAGTAAGATGTGTTTGTAGCTCGGCATAAGTTAACTGCTTAATGCATTGCTCGATGACTTGCTGCTTAGTACTTTGCTTATTGAGGCCTTGCTGATTGATCTGATGATCAGAACCATCGTTAGCCATCGCTTGAGATATTTCAGTAATGGCTATCTGGTTTGGTGTCTGCATCGCATGCTGACTAATGGCGTTATAGATTGGTGTCATTGGAGTCTCTTACAGTTAATATGTGATAAATCTAGCGGCTAACACCCACCCCTATAGTTAGGCTGCCTGAATTTGGGCTGACCGAGTTTAGGCTGAATGGGTGATAGGCAAAGACTCTCTGTGCGCAGCATGTGTGCTTCGCATTTTTATAATTGCTGGCTGCGAGGCTTGGTTTATTTGAATGGTTTGAGAGGCTTGAATTAGTTGTGAGGCTGGCGCTAAATTGCGTTTGTTGTATTCTGTGTACTCAAAATAAGGAGAGCACACCGTTCTTGCATCGGCCACATTAATGGCAAGCACCAGCGGATTATGTTGATAATAACGTCCCCATGCCGAGACCTGATTGGGGTCAGCCAAAGCGTCACTCGTTGCTTTAGCAATCACATGACTACGAATCCCTATGTGGTTTAAGATATGTTGAACCGCAGTTGTGCCGGTACAGACAGCCCAATCTGCTTTAGTCGTTTGCATAGTCCCATTTTGGGTCGGTGTTGATAGATAAAACACCAAAAATGCAATCATCAACCGAGCATTACCCGCACTTTGTGACGCTAAGTTACCAATCTCACAAATACGCGTGCGCTGTACATCGTAACCGACCAACTCACTGATAACCGTTTCAATAGGCGATGCTAAGTATTGCTCCAAAAACACCTTTTCTGTATATAAAGGCTTTAAGCCTATAGCCACTTTTGGCGCTATGTGCGCAGCTGTTTTTGACATTAGGTTAGTGTTGGTGCCTGCAAATAATAACGGCATAAAGTAGTTTAATTTAGCGTTGTGTACTGTTTCATACACTTGTTTGATGAACGTTTGCGATGCGTCATGTTGATGCGCAAAATACTGGGCTGTGCTGGCAGTAATGTATAAATCTGATGGTATAGCTTTTGTCTTATTATTATCAGAGGCAAAAGAGGGGTTGATCGCTTTAATATGATAAGTGGTGTCTAAAGCATCATAATGGCTTGTTGTATCCATATTCGATTGCATCTTCTGTGTCTCCTAATAATAGCCAGTTAACTTTAGCGAGCAGGTTAAGTGTATTTAGCATGGCAACTAATACGGCAAGGCTTTAAAGTTGGTTGGCTATATTAATTATTCTTACGGTATAGCAGAGTATAGAGGGCTAACCTTATGCCAACCTTAAGAAAATTAATTTAAGAAAAAATGCAAATAAATCAGACGCATAAAGGTCTATTAATAGCACTTAATAGACCTTTACAGAATACAAACTGAGACTATAAGACGATTAGGAAGATGGTTGAAAAAAAGCTTAAGAAGATGACTTGCTGATAGTGACAATTAATCCTGAGTCAGGGGCAGGGCGGTTGGCAAAATTAACGTTCAACTGATGCAATTGCGCTATTTGATGCACGATAGACAGCCCAAGCCCGCTACCTTTTTGCTTTTGACCCGCAGGACGATAAAAGCGCTCACTGAGTCGGTTTAGATGCTCTTGATTAACGCCTTTGCCGTTATCTTTAACAACAATACTGTCGGCAGCTAATACAATCTCAACCGTGCTATTTTCAGGCGAATAGCGAATGGCATTGTCTAGCACGTTGCGTAGTAATATTTTCATTAAGGTTAGGTTAATATGAAGCGGTAAGACTTGTTCTGCTTCAACAGTCACTGACCGTTTTAGTTGAATGTATTTTTCACGTGCTTGACGATTAACCTCACTAAGCACATCATCGGTTAATGCAATCCAATCGGCAAGTTCAAGCTGATCTTCTGGCAGTTGCTGCTGCGGCGCAAGCTTTGCCAAAATAAGCAGTTGATCAACCAAGTGATTGGCACGATCAATGCCGTCGCTAATTTTTTGAGCATGGTCATAAAGCTGGGTTTCATTTGACGCATCTGACCCATCTGAATAATGCAATAATTGCTGCTTGAGTAAGTCCGCTTGCAGCTTTAATGCTGTCAATGGACTGCGTAGCTCATGCGAGGCGTCCGCCGTAAAGCGTTGTTCACGCTCTAAAGCTTGCGACACTTTGACGAACAAGGCGTTTAATGAATTGACTAAAGCTTGTACCTCTTTGGGTACATCCGCTTTAATAGGGGTGTTGTCGGATAAATCACGTTGACTCAGCTCACTACTGATTTGGGTTAATGGCGCAAAGCCTTGACGCACCGCCCAAACAACCAAACCGATAAACGCAAACAGCCCAAAAAACATTGGCAGTAGCTGTACGGTTATCGCATTTGTAATGGTCTCGCGGCGTGATTCGAGATTTTGGCCTACCGCAATGACCCTGCCTGCATTGTCATTGGCATATTCATCATGCACATAAAACAGTCGCCAACGTTTGCTAAAAGGGTTTAAGCGCTGATAGGTACTTTGATGATCTTCCAAAAAGCCATGTTGATCCGGCAAAAAATCAAACGACTGGCCGTTATGATCCGCCATCAGCAGACGACCTGTCTTATCCCAAATCGCAAATCCTAAGTATTCTTCTTTAGCATCGCCAAGATTACCTTCAATTTCAATGGGTAACGGCTTGCTGTTTAGGGTGTATATCTTTGCAAACGCTGAATCATGATGATCCTCTTCTTCATACTCGTCATCATCATCGTCTTCGTGCTCATCTTTATCTTCTTCTTCGTGCTTATCGTATTCGTGCTCATCGTCATCATGATGACTTTCAGACGCTTTAAAGATTTCATCCGCGTTATTTTCATTGCTTAATTCTGTTTGCTCAAGTTCAGATTGTTTTAGCTCATAGCGTTTAAGCTCATAGTCGCCCTCTAGATCATCATCTCTTGCCGTTTCTATCAAATAGCGTGCCATCTGGATGATTTGTGTATCATTCATCTCATCTATTTCATGCCAAAGCTTCCACGTTGTCACGCTTGATGTCATTATCCATAACGTCGGTAGACCAATCAGTAAATACGTTAATAGTCTTTTTTGAATACTTTTCATAGTGGTTTAGACATCATAGGAATAGGGGAGTTGGTGATTGAAGATTCTAGATATACTGATGGGCTTTACTGACGTTTGGGGTTTAAATAATAGCCCACACCACGCTTGGTGAGGATTAAGTCATCGCCTAGCTTTTTGCGTAAATGATGGATATGAACCTCTATCGCATTGCTATCAATGTCTTGTTGCCAACCATATATTTTATCTTCTAAGCTAGCACGGCTGTGAATCTGATTGGGATGGGTCAGCATGTGTTCCAATATAATGGTCTCTTTGCTGGTCAGCTCTAATAATTGCCCCAAATAAGTGACCTGTTGAGAATTCGGTTCATAGGTCACATTACCATAGCTTAATATGTTTTTACTGCGCCCTTGGCTTCTTCTAATCAAAGCTTGTAGGCGAGCGACCACCTCTTCAATAGCAAAGGGCTTAACCAAATAATCATCGGCACCAGAATTTAAGCCTGCAACCCGATTGGCAATCGCATCTCTTGCGGTAATAATGAGTACAGGCGTGTCAAAGCCTTTTGCCCGCCAGCTCTTTAACACATCGATACCATCGCCCTTCGGTAGGGTTAAGTCGAGCAGCACCGCATCAAACATATTCTCTTGTAAGGCATATTCACCCTGGACGGCATCGGTAAACCAATCGACAACCATGCCATGGCTTTTAAGCGCAAGCACGATGCCTTCAGCAATAGCGTTATCATCTTCAACTAATAATATACGTGGCATAAACAAGGACTCGCTAAAATAAATGACTCGCTACAATATGGATCATTATAGACCTTTTCGACCTGTTATCTAAACAGTGTTCAACATTCTCATGACACATTCTTATGGATAAGGTACACAAGGTTAGAACGATTTAAGCTTTGTTGAAATTCATCAGAATCAGACGATAGCTAATTAATATAAACACGATAGATTGAGTGACCGCATAGAATATCATGAGAGGCAGTGCTCTTGTATCTGAGCCGACCATAAATAAGTGAATACTGACACACATATAGGCTAAGAAAGTAGAAAAGTGAATCCAGCGCCACGCACTCTGCCCAATATATTGCTTAATATAAAAACTAATGGCACATATGAGTAATAAATAAAAACCAATCTGCCCCATAGCCGTGCCAATACGGTTGCTGCTAAAACCAAAGGGAGTCAGTAATTGCCATAATTCAATATTCAAAAAACGGTCTAACAGCAAAATCCCTGCATGAAATAAGGTAAACCCAATGGCAGTTAAGCTAAGAAATTTATGCAAAGCGAATACTCGAGAAAATTTAATTTGTTTGCCTAAACGAGTACTTAATAGCAGACCAAATAATACCGATAGCCAAAACAATGCGTAGCCAATAACCCCGCTTGCTCGCGATAAATACCAATAATGCTTGTCTGTCATCGTCATCATTGTGGTGATAGAGTCCAACATTTGAGCTTTAAAGCCCATTAATAACGCAATACCTAAGCTGATACCCAATACGATAATAAAAACACACCCAGCTAACTTGAGTAATCTAATAAAAATAGGCGTGTCCTGAGTCATGGTTAAATCAGTGTGTGACATATATAAAACCTTTAGCACTAACTTTTGAGTGCACTTTGATAATTAACTGTAAATTCGACTTAACTATAAACATGGCAATAAGCTATAAATAGTTGTTCATGGCGGGCGAGGTCATTACCTGGTGTTGGGTATTTATGATTAAACCGGCGATATCATTATCTTGCAGCCACTCTAAAGCGCTGTGTTGACCCATTATTAGGCAGTATTTAGCGCATACTTCAGCAATCAAGGCATCTTCTGCAATAACGGTTACGGTTAACACGTCACTGACAGCAGACTGGTTATCATAAGGGTTGATAATATGATGCTGAGGTTTGCCTTTATGCCACCAGCGCCGATAGTCCTGTCCTGACGTCGCCACACCACCGGTTGAGATGTCAAAAATAGCGACATCATCTTTTAATCTTGATAACTCACTGTTTGGCTTAGCTGAATCAGTCAGATTTGGCGAAGCGATAGCCACCGTCCAATTCACTTT
Source organism: Psychrobacter sp. FDAARGOS_221 (assembly GCF_002313155.2). Lineage (NCBI taxonomy): Bacteria > Pseudomonadati > Pseudomonadota > Gammaproteobacteria > Moraxellales > Moraxellaceae > Psychrobacter > Psychrobacter sp. FDAARGOS_221. The sequence continues at coordinate 251,773 of NZ_NWFK02000001.1, read as the reverse complement.
ATCAATATCATCAACAGTACCATTATCAACAGTACCTACCGCAATATCACCGCCTAAATTAACCAGGCAGGGTAGAGGCCGTCTATTATCAGTACTGATTTGCTTTGCTAATTTGTTCGCCGCCCAACCTTTCACGTAGCCATTTAAATCAATACCAACACCGTCCGCCAAATACACTTCATAGATTGTAGGATAACCATCATCGGTAGATACTTTGTGTCTTAAGCGAATTTGTCGTTCTAGCGGCAGCGGCCTAGTCGGCGTTTGACTGTTTTTGGAACGATTAGGTGTGGTATTATCGGCAGATGAGCATATTAAGTTTTGTTGGTGATTTAGCTCGTCTGATCTATTGCAACTAAAATTCAATTCGCATTTTTTTAACGTTTCAAACGAAGATTGATAACCTATCTGCTGCATAGACTGTAAAACTGTCGGCGTGACCAGACCTTGAGTTTGCTGATAAAAAACAAACGCTTGCTGTATTACCTCATACAATGCTTGACTCACTGCCACCCATTCTCCTGATCGCTTATTAAGCTGCATCAGCTCGCTATGCCCATCAAAACGGCTGAAAATACCTTCCCAGTGTGCAAGTTTTGATAAGATTCGCTGTTCTAACTGCGCCAAATGCTCATGCATAACCTCAGCACTCACAAGTGACTTAATCCGGCTAAGCTCAAGGTGAACTTGATTGTGACAGCCCATTGCGAAAAAACTTATTGAGTGAATGTCATAAGTTTCCGTTTGGATGTCATTGTTTGAGTGTTGCATTGCTTGTCTTCTTTTCTTCTATTTTCTTTTCATAAACAGCTACTGAGAAGAGCTGGTTCGGGTAACGACGGCTCTTTGTGCGCTAGGTTGGGGCATGGCTTGGTTGACTTGTCGCAGCTCGTTAATATCTACAAGGGTAACTTCAGGTATAGTCGACAACTCAGTAACAGTCGATTCAGTTGCCATCGGCTGCGAAGGTGACTCTTGATTAACAAATATCAGCCAACCGCCCATTGTGCCTGCAATTGAGAAAATCATGATGCTGCTTTTCAATAGCATAAAAGATTCTGGCTTTTTCTTAGCTTTAGTCTTGGTTTTGTTTGCGCTAGAAGGTTGTGCAGCAGTCGTTTTAGAAAGTTGAGTTGGGTTAGTCATCGTATTCGTCCTCATCGTCATCGTGTTTCTCATAATTGGCGACCATCAAACGTTCGCTATGTTCATGACGCTCATAGCTTTCATGATGTTCATCTTCATCATCGTCATCATCATACTCGTCGTCATCTTCCTCATAGCCATTTTCGTAGCCTTCCTCATATTGAGAGCCACTGACCAAGACAGTTTGATTGACAGGGTTGATGATGGTGCCTAGAGCCGCATCGACATAGGTGACGCCGTCTGTCCATTTAACTTCGTAGGCAGCATTGCCGTTATAGTTGACCAGTTCGGGGGTGCCTATTAATGAGGCATCAGTATGTTGAGGTTTTGCTATAGTCAGCGCTTGTTCTGAGCTAATCGCAATCAAACGCTGGCTGCTAAGATCAGCCATTGCAGCAATTGATTGATCTGTTGATTGATCTGCATCCAGGCCTAAAGCCATATCATTAGATGTTAGATTGGCGAGGGTTGTTTGAGCAGATGCGTTTTGCTCTAATGCTGTTTCTGCTGATTGCAAAGTGAGGCCGACAGCACCGCCAAAAAATACTAATGAGGCAATACCAATGCTAAATATAATAGGCTTGGTGACGGATTGACTGGTAATTTTACTCATAATTCTTTTCTCATAAGTTTTTAATAGTTTTGATATATTTAATACTTTTAGTTTTACTTAACTAAGATAAGCATACGTTGTGAACCTTAAAGCATTCTTAAGGGGCAAAAATTTAGATAATTAGCTTTGATTTATTTGGTGTTTAAGTCACTAACAACCACTTGTTTATTGCCGGTAATCATTGATTTAATTAAGTTTTGTTTTTGCAAACGGCTCATTAAAATTGCAGACAGCACATGCAAAGGCACGAGTAAATATAAGCTGCTGGCAAATACCTCATGAATGTCCTCAAGCGTATCTTCGTCAGCAATAATGTGCGCTTCCATGGCGTAGCCGGTTATACCCAGACCAATGATGACGGCCCATAAAGCAAACATCATTAATGCAGCCAGCGGATTATGGCCGACATTATTGACATTGTTTTGCGGTATTTGGTGATGGCTTAAGGCTTTCAGGTGTGATTTTAATCGGGCAGGGGTCGGGAAGAAGTTACTAAATCTAGCATAGCGAGTGCCGATAAAACCCCAAATAAGACGCAGTACTACCAATCCCACAACGACATAGCCCACGTATTCGTGAAGCTCGCTGCCATCATCGGTAAAGGCAAGGTTTGCCAAAATGCCAGCAGCAATGACCCAATGGGTAAAGCGGACACAGATGTCCCATACTTTAATAGTGTGTTTGTCTTGGATTGGCGCTGAATATGAGGTGTGAGGGTTATTCGATTCGCTATAATGATTCATGATTAATTGTTCCTTATTCTAAATTTACTGACTTATTGAAGGCAGTAAGTAATGGCTGTTAGCCAGTTGATAAGGTTATTTAATCAAAGCAAACTTAAGGCTTGCTTAAGTTTTGAGATTAGAGTGATCATTAAAGGGTTTGAAGAATAACCAGGGTTATTAACGGAGTTGTTTACGCAGGAAGCGCTTTAAACAAAAGATAGGGTTTAGTGTTTTTTACAGACCTATGGATGAGTAAATGGGAATAATGGGCGTTGAATAATAGCGTAGTGGTTTATGATCATGAAAAAACGGGCGTTTTGATCACTTATGCAAAATTAACAAATCCATTCTAAATAAGTAGACGCTAATGACAAACTGTGTTTAGATAAATAACAATCTATTTATCATTTTCTTATCTGTCAAAGTTAACCTCTCATGTCTGTTTATCAACTTAAAACACAATTTCAAAACACCTTGCGACCTATTAGCGATAATTTGGTTAAAAAGGGCGTCACGGCAAATCAAGTGACCGTCAGTGCAATTATCCTAAGTGCAGGCACGGCCTACGTCATCGCTCATGCTCAAAACGACACAAATAAATGGTTTATATTGCCACTGTCATTATTTATTCGTATGGCGTTTAATGCCATAGACGGGATGATGGCAAGAGAGCATGGGCAAGCATCGAAACTTGGCGCTGTGTTAAACGAATCAGGCGATATTATCTCTGATAGTTTATTAATCAATAGCTTGCGACCACATGTAAACTCATCTCAATTATCCTCGTCTGACTCATTGCACTCTCATTTCAATCTGTTCGATAGGTACACGTACCAATCATGGGCCTTTAGGTAAGAGTGATAGAGCCTTATTATTAGGTGTTATTGGCTTGTTGTCAGGGCTAGGTGTGCCTGTCTATCGGTATACTGGGTCGCTATTAATGATAAGCCAACTGTTACTGTTAAAGACCTGCTTGAATAGAATAGGGGCAATGGCAAAGGCTGGATTTATTGCCATGCATCCTGCTCCCTGTCTAAAGTCAGAGCTGTCAGAACATAACACTATTGATTCGTTAACTATAAAAAATTTAAATGCTCCTCTTGAGAATAAAAATTTCACAGCCATCACACTTATAAATAATCCTATTAATGCCAGTAAGGACACGTCACTTATGCTAGATACCCATTCATTGGAAAATGACCCATCACAAGACGGTTATTCAAATAAAGACATCACGATAGGGCAGGGCGCCTATAACGCCTATGACGGCACAGCAATTTATTATCGTTATTGGTTAGCACAGCCATTAAATGACACTGCAAATATTGATAAGAAAACATCAGAACAAAGCCTGCAAGCTGAGCGGCAAGTTATCTTATTGCATCGTGGTCATGAACATTCCGGACGTCTAGATGAGCTAGGTACTCGTTATGCCGAGGCAGGTTACCAAGTATTCGCTTGGGATGCGCGAGGTAATGGTCGTTCAGGAGGTATCAAAGACCATGCAGAGAGCGTTACTCAACTTGAGCGTGATTTGGATGATTTCGTGCGTATGGTTATTGGCAAAACGGGCATACCCATCGAAGATACATTGATTGTCGCTAGCAGTATCGGTGCGGTATTAGCCGCAGCTTGGGTGCATGACTATGCGCCGACCATTCGAGGGATGATACTTGGCACGCCAGCAATTAGCATACGCTTGTATATTCCATTTGCAATACCTGCGCTTAAAGTCGCCCGAAAACTCGGTTTTATGAGCCGTGTATCAAGTTATGTCAAAGCGCAAGTGCTCACCCATGATAAAGAAGCGCAGCAAGCATACAATGATGATCCGCTTATCTCTGGGTCTATTTCGAGTGATTTATTGATTGATACACATGCCACAGGTCAGCGTTTGCTTGATGATGCTGATGCTATTACTGTACCAACGTTTGTGTTGTGTGCAGGCAAGGATTATGTGGTTGATAAGCAAGCGGAGCGTCAGTTTTATGAGCGTCTATGCTCACCTATAAAACGCTGGCAACTATATCCTGACAGCTTTCATGCAATATTCCATGAAACAAATAAAGCCGATATTATTGATGACTGTCTCGCATTCTCTGATGAGTTATTTGCCAAGCCTGTGGCTAAAGTTGACTTAACCGAAGCTCATAAAGACAGCGCCAGTAGAGATAGGGTAGACCGCCTTGCCATCAAACCCTTTAATCCAAGCTTTGCTTTAACACGCTTGGTAATGCAAAAGTTTGGTCATATCAGTGATGCAGTCGCCACAGGTCTTGAACATGGCTTTGACTCTGGTAGTTCCCTCGATAAAGTGTATGCCAATGAGCCAAAGGGCGCTAACGCTGTGGGCAAAGCCATTGATAAATTTTATCTCAATAATATTGGCTGGCAGGGTATTCGTATTCGCCGTGAGCATTTGTTAGAGCTGGCACGAATCGCGATAAACGACATTCAAAATGCAACTGATTCACAAGAGCAGTCAAAAAATAACTCACTAATCAATCTATTTGATATCGCCAGTGGTAATGGTTATTACGTGTTTGACTTGCTTAGTGAGTTTAATAATCTGCAAGTAGAACTTCGAGATTATGATACCCACAATGTCACCGTCATGGAACAAAAAGCAGCACAGTTTGAGTTTGATAGTCGTGTGACTGTGGTACAAAAAGATGCCTTTGATGCAAGCAGTTATACCAGCAACAAAAAAGCAACCGAACAACCAGCCAACGGCTTTGATATTGCTATTGCATCAGGGGTTTTTGAGCTGTTCTCTGATAACGAACTTGTGCAAACCGCTATTAACGGCATCTATGATAGTCTAAATGAGGGCGGTTATTTTCTTTATACCAATCAGCCTTGGCATCCAGAGCAGGAGTTTATAAGTAAAACCTTAAATAATCACCGAGGGTCTGATTGGGTCATGCGTTGTCGCTCACAAGCGGAGATGGATCAATTGGTGAACCAAGCAGGCTTCGAAAAAGTCGCCATGCGTATAGACCGCTTTGGTATTTTCACCGTCTCATTAGCTAAAAAAGTATCGTCAAATTAAGCGGTCATTTAATTTTATGACAGAGCTCAATGACAAGCCAAACGAGCAACCCTACGACCGAGTACAAGTATTCTCGGGCGGAGGGTCTCGTTTTGGCTATTACTTAGGGAGCTATGCTTGCCTGCATGACAAGGGTATAGCGCCTGATGTCATTTTGGCGACCTGCGGGGGCAGCTTTGCCTCTTTACTGGTTGATATTGCGCCAGACCCAAAAGACTTACATGCGCTCATACAAAGACGTGAAGTATATGATGCCGTGAGTGCTTTTCAAGCAAGAGCGCTTAAAGGGAGCTTATTGAGAAAAGCTTTATCAGGACAAGGGCTGTCTAAGTATGCATACCATGCCATAAAACGTTGGCGTGCATCTTCCAAATCGTCAAAATCATTAAAGAATAAGCATAATCTAATAAGTAGCTATCAGGCGTTACTGATTGAACTGCAACAATTAGCCATGTTTGAGATTGCTAATGAAAGGTATTGGTTAGATGATTTACTGGCATTAAAACCTAAATATCAGTCATCACAATTAATAAAATCATCAAGCGCACCTGACATTGCTATTATTGCCAGTCGTTTGTATCCATCGTCTGATATAAATAACAACACGTCTGCTAAGCTGCAAGAGGTTTTATTCGCACCTAAAAAGCTTGTCTGTAATAAATCAATAAACCTCTCCACGCTTGAATGTCCAACATATCATTATACGCCAGAGCGTCTAAAGCCTACCATTAAAGTAGTAGGTGGTAGAGGAGACAATAGTAATAACGGCAATCAGAATAGCGGTTGGCAAATTGCCCAAGCAGTACGTGCTTCAATGGCGGACATGTATTATCTAACGCCGATACATGTTGACAATGTTGGATGGTGTTTGGGCGGTGTCATTGATTTAACCCCGATAGAACTGGCTTGTCAATTGGGGCATACCGTGTTTGCAGAAACTAAGCAACCGTATGACTCCTATCTTGCCGTGCCAGCGATTAAACGGATTTTTGGTTTTGATGCAAACGAGAGGCTGCAATCTGTCAATGAATATCAACAAGTTAATAAATCTTTGACCAACCAGATTCACTGGCTACCATTTGCAGATAATGGCAGCGTCTTGGCAGGTCAGCATGTGGCTAAAAAAATTAACCTTAAACAGTTTAATCTTGATTTAGTCCATGCTCCTTTTGATATCTTCAAACAGCAAATGCAGACACAGTGGGACTATGGCTATCAGCGTACATTAGATTATTTGAATAGCGATTGCTAATCCTTGGATATTAAACCTTTAGATATAAAGATCAAAACCATATGACTATGTCTCTTAACTTAAGCCTTTTGCAATCAAAAACCAAGCCCATAATAGTTATTATAGGGGGCACCAGTGGCGTCGGACTCGCATTGGCAAAAGAGCATCAAAAGTTAGGCTGGCAAGTGGTGGTGGTTGGTAGTAATTTAGAGAAAATTGAGGCATTACGCACCGCCCATCCAGATTTGCATATTTATCAATGTGATATTACCGATATTGGTAGTCGTATCGCGCTGTTATCTCAGCTTGAAGATTTGGCATTTACTCGGCTTATTTACTGTGCAGGCTGGTATCTCAATGAGCGAGTTCATCAATTAGATAAGGTTGATAGTGCAAGGATGCTTGCTATTAATCTGCAAGCATTTCATGCCGTATTTGATTGGGCAAGTCGGCAGTTGATGGCAAAAAGTACGACCGAGCCTGCAAAAAATGACTGTAGCCAACAGGTTATTCAGCCAGCTTTGATTTGTCTGTCATCGATGGCAGGTGTGGTGAATTACCCTTATGCCAGCTTATATGCTAAGTGTAAACGCGCAATGATAGCGACAGCATCAGCATATCGCTTAGCTCTAGCGCCATTTGGTATACAGGTTAATTGTATGGCAATGGGGTATGTAAATACACAAACATTACGTGATTTAAATTACGGCGATGCCAGTCACAAGCCGTTTATTATGGAAGAGCATGACGCTGTCGCTCATATTATGCAGGCTATTAGTAGCAATGATGAATTGGCTATATTTCCTAAAAAAATGCGCTTTTTAACACATGCTTTGAATAAACTGCCCAGTCCTGTTTTAAATTGGGCCATGCGTCAAAAGCTGGATAAATAGCTTTTGGGAAGCAAACTTATTATTAAATAGTACAGATAGGACCACTAGTAAGCCAGCATTGATCGTCAGTATAGCTGCAATAAATAAGTGAGCAGGAGTCCAGAACATGAGAGCAATAACTGCTAGAAGATGGTTTTAAATACCCGTCTTATTTAATTCATCGTTGAATGGTTCGAAGAGTAGTTGCTAATTTTTTGTATTAAATCGTATGACAAATAAGTCTCATTAACATGTGCATTTGGATAGTACTCATCCAACCATTGTTTATAGTTATCGACAGTAAGCTGACCACAATATAGTAGATATAAGATTTGTATTGCAACACTGCGCGACATACCCATCACGCAATGAAAATGTATGATAGTAGGGGTGTTGTTATTGATGTTTTGCTCAATACAAGCATCTATTTTCTCAAATAATGATATAAATTCTGTGAGTGCAATATCTGATAGGGGCTGCAAATCCAGTATAGGGAAGTAGATATAAGTGTGCGATGTTTGGTCTTGCTCTAATTGGTCTTTTTCTAAATAACCATAATGACTTGATATCTCAGCAGCTAAATCTATCACAATTAGTGTTTTCACTGGTTTATTCGGTTCAATTGTCACTGAGCATGGCAACCTAGCTGTCGCTACTGTATATGTCTGAGATAACTTGGTTGGTTTAAATGACTCTGACTTAGTATGGGTTATCCAATATAAAGGAATTTGGTTTAGAGATGATGTGGCAGACTTTGATAATAAAAAGCGCAGTCGCCACATTAAATAGTAGGTTGAGATTAGCGGAGAAAATGCCAGCCAAACCCAAAAACGATGTTGCCCCGATAATGTTTTGGTAAACCATAGTCTATTGCGAGATATACTCGGATATTGATACGCCCATGCTAAGGTTAGAAAACTTATAAGCCAATAGACAGCAACAATAAGCGCCAAATTTATCCAAAAGTTAGACGAGTCATATGCTAACAAGTATGCAGTAATCGCTATGATCAAAAAGCCACTAATGGCAACCGTTATATATTTCAAAACGAGATGGCTTCGCATCCTGCCTGCCAATTGCCAGACCAGAGCCGCTAAAACAAAACCGCCCAATACATCTAGCAGATGATGCTGATAGGTAAACACAGTAGATATGATAATCAGCCCGCAAATAAGCAGTAGCAGAATTTTTGTGGTTGTTCGTTTAACGATAGGGTACAAACTGCCGCCAATCAGTAGTGCATAAGCCACATGCAACGAGGGAAATTGATTATAGGGCTTATCAGTGATTGCTAAAAAATCATACCCATAACCTAGCCAGCCTATTGTTTCAGGACGATTAAATGAGAAGCGCGCAGGAAAGAGGTAGAATACAAAACAGGCAAATAGGGTAGATAACACAAGCCTACGAGTTAGCATAGACAGCTGATGTTGTGTGTTGACTAAAAAAAAGCCCGTGCAAAATAATAGAATCGACCAGCTATATGGGACAATCATAGCGCTGATAAACGGTATATGGCTATCTATAGATAGGGCTAAATTAATCACTTTTTTTGGCTGCTGCTGCCATAACGCATCTGCGTAGCTATTGGTTAAAGAATACAGCAAACCAAATACGCCTAAAGCAATGATAAGGTGGGCGGTTCTTGTTTTGGTAGATAAATTCAATGTTTATTCTGCATTGTTTGATTGTTATAGTGGCTGACTTTTTTAGGCAGGTCGCTATTAAATGTACTGATATTATACCCATGTGTGCGGCATTATCCTCATAACACCATAAAATTCATCGCTACTTACTATGGTTATGGGTGCTAACTCGATCATAACATTGGGCAGCATTTAAATTATATTTTAATGCTCTTTATAAATCACTAGCGAGATATATCGCTAATATCCATAGGGGATAGGAATACGTGCAGTTACTACAAATCAATTTGCTTAAGAGTTATATATTAGACCTTATTTAACATAATATACATTATGCGAAAACGAACCAACCGGTTTTGGCTAAATTGATTAAGCTTATATTTAACGACAAAACCTATTACTATTGAATCACAATGATAAACTGACTTTATTAATGAGCGCTTAGTTTATAATGACTGTCATCATGATGTTGGCTTTCATTGCTAGTTAAAATTAAACGACAAAAATATTTTGCAGCCTAACAACTTAAACAGTCAGTCAGTCAATGAATCATTCAAACTAAAACTCAAACAACCTATTAAATAATAATATGAACCCAGATAACGACATTAACTACAATAGCTTCGATAACTTTGATCAAAACCATTTATGGCATCCATATGCAACTTTACCGCCAGCATATCCTAACTTAGTGATCGACAAAGCTGATGGCGTCTATTTATATACTGCCTCTGGCGATGCTCTCATCGATGGCATGTCATCTTGGTGGGCAGCCACTCACGGCTACAACCATCCCAAACTAAATGCAGCTATCACCAATCAGCTGTCTAATATGGCACATGTCATGTTTGGCGGCTTAACCCATCAACCTGCCATCGATTTGGGCAAAAAACTACTGTCAATCGTCCCTAATGGCTTAGATGCGATATTTTATGCAGACAGCGGCAGTATTGCGGTTGAAGTTGCTCTAAAAATGGCCTTACAGTATCAATTATCCCAAAATAAGCCTCAGCGCAATCAAATTGCAACCACTCGTTCTGGTTATTATGGTGATACCTGGCATGCGATGAGTATCTGTGATCCGGTCACTGGCATGCACAGTATCTATGGCAAGCAATTACCAGTACAATTGTTCACTGACAAGCCTAAAAATGGCTTTAATACGCCGTTAAGCACTGATATTAAGCAGCAATTAACCCAATTTTTTGAACAAAATCAGTATCATATGGCCGCTTTTATAATAGAACCTGTGGTTCAAGGTGCTGGCGGGATGCGTATTTACAATCCTGAGTATTTAACGCTACTACGAAAGCTGTGTGATCAATATGACATATTACTCATTGCTGATGAGATAGCCACAGGCTTTGGACGCACTGGGAAAATGTTTGCTTGTGAACACGCGCAAACATCACCTGATATTATGACCGTTGGCAAAGCAATAACCGGTGGTTATATGACTTTCGCAGCGACTTTATGTCAACGCTATGTGGCTGAGAGTATTGCCAATAGTGACTATGCGGCGCTGATGCATGGCCCAACTTTTATGGGTAACCCCCTAGCCTGTTCTGTCGCTTTGGCCTCAGTTGAGTTAATTATTGACGGTGATTATCCCAAACGTGCGCGCCATATTGAGTCACAATTACAGCAGTATTTACAGCCATTATCAGAGCTTAAGTCAGTCGTTGATGTGCGTGTGATAGGTGCTATTGGCGTTATTGAACTTCAGCAAGCGGTTGATATGCCGCGCTTTCAAGAGTTACTGTTAAAACACAAGGTTTGGATTAGACCTTTTGGGAAGCTGGTATATATCATGCCGCCAATCATCATGACCGATGAGGAGCTTTTGCTGCTATGTGATCGCTTAAAACAGGTATTAACGGATTATTTAAAATGAGTGTGTATTTTATCAGCGGCATCGATACCGATATTGGCAAGACCTATGCGACCGGCGCCTTAGCTCGAACATTGTTACAACATAGCCAGTCAAATGAAAGCACAGTAATGACTCAAAAACTGGTTCAAACCGGTTGTGAAGGTATTAGTGAGGATATTAATTGTCATCGAGATATGATGGGTATACCAATACAAACAGTCGATAAGCAAGGCCTCACCTGCCCATATGTGTTTAGCAAGCCCGCATCACCGCATTTGTCATCACTGATAGAAGGTGTGAAGATTGATTCAGATGTGATTACTCAAGCCACTAAGCGTTTATCAGCCCAATATGAAATCGTGTTACTTGAAGGTGCTGGCGGGCTTATGGTTCCTCTCAATGATTCATTACTAACCATAGATTATGTCGCCAGCCAAGGTTATCCGGTTATCTTGGTCACATCAGGACGCTTGGGAAGTATTAATCACACCTTGTTAAGTATAGAGGCACTAAAGCAGCGACAATTACCGCTGCATGCGATTATTTATAATGAATGGCAACCTGAAAAGCGTTTAGTCTCAGACTATGAGCCTGATGCGCAGATTACTGATAGTACTAAGGATTATCTACAAAAGTATCTAAAACGTGAGTACCCTGATACGCATTGGGTTAATTTGCCTAGTTTTAATTCACAGCTTAACGTTGATGCTGAACAATGTGAATCTGAGCAAAAGAATGCGTATTCGCTGGCTAGTTATGTAAGCTGTTTACTTAAGCTATAGTGCAGTCCTAAAAAATAAAAATTACCAATAAGGGTTATTATGAAGCAACAAAGAACACTGGCTATCATCGGTGGTATGAGCTGGGAGAGTACGTTAACTTACTACAAGCTTATTAATGAAGGTGTTCGCGAATCTTTAGGTGGTCAACATTCAGCAGATATTTTAATGCATAGCCTGGATTTTGCTCATATAGAGGCATTACAAGCTCAAGGTGATTGGGAGGCAATGGCACAAGTTATGGAAGACAGTGCTAAGCGCTTAAAACTTGCAGGCGCTGAAGGTTTATTAATTGCCACTAATACGATGCATAAGTTAGCAGACAATGTCATTAAAGCCAGTGGTCTACCTTTGATTCACATCGCTGACGCTACTGTTAGTGCTATACAAGCCAAAGGATTGAACAAAATAGCGCTGTTAGGTACCAAATTCACTATGGGTGATGCGTCAGATAATGCCACTCACTTTTATAAAAGCCGTTTTATAGAAGCCGGTATTGATGTCATCGTGCCAGATGATACACAGCAGAATGTTGTACATAGCATTATTTACGATGAGCTTTGCCAAGGCGTTATTAATGCAAAGTCTAAAACAGCCTTTATACAAGTCATAAGAAGTTTATCGGAGCAAGGAGCTCAGGGAGTTATTCTAGGATGCACCGAAATAGGTTTATTGATTAATAGTAATGATAGCCACATACCTGTATTTGATACAGCTCATATACATGCCAATGCTGGGGTTCGCTTTTTATTGAGCTAGTGAGTAACTTGGTTAATTAAATTGTTTATAAAGAAATGGTTTGTATGGTAACGGCTTATCCTAAAGTATTCACAGTTAGTTAGCATCAGAACTGATAGCATTAGTCTTAATAGATATTTATAACTTTGCAGGTAAGATATTAAGATACAGTTTAACCTTATAGAGCTAAGAATTGACTATAAAAACACAGGAATAAACCATGAGTTATAATAGTATGGTCAACCCAAAGGCTGTTAAATTGCTTGACGAATTATTAAGTGGAAAGGCGTCTGAAGTTAGAGAAGTTGCAATATGTAATGAGTTAGATACTTTATTACCAGACCCAAAATGGAGCGAGTATATATTTTGGAGTGACGACTATTTAAACGATAATGGGTCTATTAATTATGATAAATTTTTTGACAAAGTCTTTGCTTACTTAAATTCAGAAGAATATATAAGAAATGAGCTAATAATAGAACTTGCCAACGCACTGATTAATAAAGACTTTACTAATATGAATGAAGTCGAAATTGTCAGCGAGCTTAACCGCTTATCGCCAGATCCAAATTGGACACATTATCTTTTCGTGGACAAATCCTGTCTTAATAAAGATGGCTCAGTTAATAAAAATAAATTTCTAGATAGGCTGTTTGAACTCCAAAGCTAATCACTAATATATTATATAAAGCAGAATAAAATATGAGCGTATTTTTTATTACTGGCGCCGGTCCCCATATTGGTAAAACCTATGCAACAGGCTATCTTGGTAAAATGCTGTTCGAGCATGGGGTTAATGTCATTACTCAAAAGCTGGTGCAAACCGGCTGTGATGAAGATGTGGCAACTGATATCAGAGTACACCGAAGAATGATGCAAATGCCATTGCAACTGGTCGATAAGGTATCTGAAAGCTGCCCTTTTGTGTTCCCCTTCCCTGCTTCTCCATATTTAGCGTCAAATTTGCAAGATGTCAGTATCCATCCAAGAAGATTGGCCGTTGCTACCAAGCAATTGCAGCTGCAACATGAACTGGTGCTGTTAGAGATTGAAGGCGGAATTATGTCGCCTTTGAATGAGTCTGTACTGACTATAGATTATATGGCCTCACAAGGGCATCCGGTGATTGTGGTCACATCTGGGCAGCCAGAAAGCATTGATCAGACGTTGTTGGTAATAGATGCGTTAACACAGCGAGGCTTGTCGCTACACGCTATGATTTATAATCAATGGCATGATGTGTCGGTTGAATTTACTGAGCAGACCTTAGAGGATGAAGAGCAATATAAGCTGGCCTTTGATGAGCATGATACGGGCACTAAAATTGCTAAGCATACCCGCCGCTTTTTGCAGCACTATCTCACCGAGCACCATCCTGATGCTTACTGGGTAGAGATGCCGCAAGTATGTGAATACGGGCTTGATCCAATTTATAAGCAATGGGATAGTTTTGAGACGCCACAAGCGTCTGGTTTAACAGCGAAAAATAAGGATAAACAAAGCTCAATGCAATCGGGCTTGAGTGTCAGTGTTGAAAGCTATGCGCAGAAAATTGCCGATACCGTGCTTTATAATGGCCGGCCTTATCGAGAGTAGCCGAGCTTATCGAGAGTGACTGTTGTAACTGTAACTAGTTAAATCCCACTAGCTAAATCATACAAGCTATATCAGCAGATGTGACCATTAGGACAATGGCTGTTGCTGAAAAAACTCAACCATCAGCTGATAGATATCAGGATACGCATCAATTAAATCCTGAGGCCTTTCAAAAAACACTTCGCTTAATACCGCAAAAAATTCAGCAGGACTGGTTGCGCCATAATCATCAATACCCGCCTTGGCACTATATTGAAATTCAGCAAAGCCTTGCTCCATTATCTTCGTCCATCGCTCACGATCAACAGCCGACTGTATCGGAGGAAAGCCATTAGCACGCCCATTTAACATGTCTAGCTTATGTACAAACTCATGAATCACCACATTATGGCCATCACGCCTCCCCGCATCTTTGACATCATCCCAAGATAAAATAACCGGCCCATGCAGCCACGCTTCACCGCTGCGGTGTTGATAACCAGTATGGACCACGCCAACCTCATCTGTGGCTGTGGTCTCACTGATATAACTGCTTGGATAAATTAATACCGAACTCCAGCCTTTATACCAGTCTAATCCTAGATTTAAAATGGGCAGGCAGGCTTGTAATGCAATCGACTGCTTCATAGCATCAGTCACTTCAAAGCCCTGTACCCCATTGATAGACTTATCATGCAAAAACAATATCGCTAAATGAATCAGTCTGGTTAGCTCTTGGTCGTTAAGTCGATCAAGGATGTCTATTTTGGCCGCGATGCGTCGCCACTGTTCATCCGTATAGGGGCTATGGTCAACAATCCACTGTTCACGCCAATCTTTGATGATACCGAACATAAGAGACACATCCTTTTGTTTAAACGCTATTTGAGCTGACTTATTTAATGCTTACCCACCCACTACTAAGCGCATAAGTTGGGTGCTAACATAACCGCCAACTGTACCAACGGCATAACCTAGAATACCTAAAAACACACCGACCGGTGCCAATGACGGATGAAAGGCGGTAGCCACAATTGGGGCTGACGATGCGCCGCCGGTATTGGCGTTAGATCCTACCGCTAGGAAGAAAAATGGTGCCCGTATCAACCGCGCGACCATAAAGATAATTGCCACATGGATCGACATCCATAATAAGCCAATCAACAATAAGCGCCACTGTGATACCAAACCATTTAGATTAATTTGCATCCCGATGGCAGCAATCAATACAAAGATAAACACCGTACCAATTTTAGAGGCACCGATATGGTCCAAACGGCGTATTTTGGTAAAAGAAAAGCCTACGCCAATTAAGGTGATAATCACCACCATCCAAAAAAACGAGCTGGCAAAGCTATATTGAACGGCCCAGCTATAAGGAGCGAAATAATTGGCTATTTGCCCGCCCACAAAGTGCGCCACACCGACCATCGCAAAGCATAAACCAAACATAACCATCAAATCATTAAGGCTACCTGGTCGCGCATTATCACGCTCATAGTTTTCAACCGCAGCCACTACTTTTTCGATGCTATTGTTATCTGCTTTTAGCCATTTATCAATTTTTGCGCTGTGTTTGGCCATCAGTAGTATGGCTAGTAGCCATAGTGAGGCGTTGGTCGTATCTACCAAAATCATCATGCCAAATAAATCATCGCTGACGCCAAACAACTCTTTCATCGCTGCTTGGTTGGCTGCTCCGCCAATCCAGCTACCCGCCACTGCAGAAAATCCACGCCATAAGGTGTCATCGACAAACATGCCTGGCGATACCCATTTAGCGATACCCAAACTTATTGGGCCACTGATGACAATCGCAACACTGGCAGCAAAGAACATGGCCACTGCCTTCCATCCCAAACCCAATATTTTGGGTACATCCATTGATAGGGTCATTAACAGTAAGCTGGCAGGTAATAAATAAGTGGCGGTAAACCCGTATATTTGTGAGCCTATGCCATCAGCAAATACGCCCAAACTGTTTAAAATCGCTGGCACAAAACAGCACAGTACAATGCCGGGCAGTACCGCATAAAAACGCCGCCAAAATTTCCCTGGTAATCCTTGGGTATAAAATACCAGGCCAATGATGGCCATAATGACACCAAATGCAAGTGGTAGGCTTTCAATGCCTGTAAAGGATGACTCATTTAACATCTGCTGACTCCAGCATGATAGGCTTAACCTGCAGGCAAGCTATGGACTAAAAAATAGTTAGATTATAGCAAAACTAGGCTAACAGTAATTGACGGATTAAACTTGCAGCTTGATAAAGCAATACGCCATATTACTGTTAGGTCAGAATTCTATTAGATTATGTTAGTTCTACATCAACAATAAAAATGCGTCAGTATAAAGACGCTAAACCCTTGCTGCAGCCAACTTTTTAGACCATTAAACTGATATTTATTTTACTCAAAATATGGTTTATTAAATAATCAACATTTGTTTTTACTAAATGGCCAGGCTATGGCATCATACAGCAGCACGCGAATGCTATGATGCGTCATATAACAAGCGTGGAATACTCGATAACTAAAGCACCTAAAGACTCATAAGCACCTAAAAACTCAACTGAGAACAAAAAAAAACTTTGAATAATTAGTGTACTTTATTAATACTTTGAACAACTTGGATTGAATATCTATGAACACCACTAAAGAACAAATTATGAAGGTAGCCGTCAGTGAAGGTATTGAATATGCACTAAACTGCAATTACCGGTTCTCAGATATCAACGCAACTGACTTTACCAATATCGCAGCCATTGTGGTTACGATGGCTGACCTGCCTTTCGCTCATGCTGAGATTGAAGATTTGGGATTTTCGATTCCCATTTTTGTGGCCATTAAATACGGTGACAGTGTGCCTGACGAATGGTTACCTCATGTGTATGGGGTGCTTGAGCTTGCCGATGATCAAAAACACTATAACGGCCAGCTAGTCAATGCCGCTGCTGCACATTATATCGACACCTTAGACCCTCCTTTCTTCCAAGCACTGCGTGAATATACCGATTATGGTAATGCCGCATTTGATTGCCCAGGTCACCAAGGCGGGCAGTTTTTCCGTCGCCATCCATCAGGGCGTCGCTTCTTTATGTACTTTGGTGAGAACTTATTCCGCTCAGATTCGTGTAACGCTGATGTTGGCCTAGGTGATTTATTAATACACGAAGGACCAGCTTATCAGGCGCAAGCGCATGCGGCCAAAGTGTTTAATGCTGACAAAACGTATTTTGTTTTAAATGGCACATCATCATCGAACAAGATAGCTATTGGTGCGCTGGTTGCCCATAACGACTTAGTATTATTTGATCGCAATAACCATAAGTCAGTCTATCAAGGCGCTCTATCTATGAGCGGCGGAACGGCAGTGTATTTAGAGACTGACCGCAACGCTTATGGCTTAATTGGCGGTATTGCAGCTCATTGCTTTAATGAAGATGAGATTCGTGAGCGTATCCGTGAGGTTGCCCCAGAGCGCGCCGATGAAAAGCGACCTTTCCGCCTCGCTGTTATTCAGCTAGGTACGTATGACGGTACCATTTATAACGCCCGCCAAGTAATCGATAAGATTGGTCATTTATGTGATTATATTTTGTTTGACAGCGCTTGGGTCGGTTATGAGCAATTTATCCCTATGATGCGTGATTGTTCACCGCTGCTGTTAGATTTAACACCAGATGATCCAGGTATTATTGTTACCCAATCTGTACATAAACAGCAGTCTGGTTTCTCACAAGCGTCACAAATCCATAAAAAAGACAATCACATTAGTGGTCAATCGCGTTATGTGAACCACAAGCGCTTTAACAATGCATTTATGATGCATGTATCAACTAGTCCTTTCTACCCTCTATTTGCGTCATTGGATGTCAACGCTCAGATGCACAAGGGCAAAGCAGGTCAACGCATGTGGCATGAATGCGTGGTTGGCGGCATTGAAGCGCGTAAGATGCTGCTTGATACCTGTACCTTAATCAAACCTTTTGTACCGCCAACCATTGATGGTAAGCCTTGGCAAGATTACGATACGGAGCAAATTGCCAATGATATTCGCTTCTTTGAGTTTAAAGCGGGCGAACGCTGGCACGACTTTACAGAGTATGCTGATAAGCAATACTTTATCGATCCGTGTAAGCTATTATTGACCACGCCTGGTATCAATATGGACACAGGAGAGTATGAAGAAACCGGTGTGCCTGCCCCGCTTCTCGCTCACTATTTGCGTGAAAGCTCGGTGATACCTGAAAAGGCAGATTTAAACTCAATCTTGTTCTTATTAACACCTGCTGAGACCTTAGCTAAGTTCCAGCATTTGGTAGCGCGTATTGTGCGCTTTGAAGCTCATATTAAATCGAATAGCCCTGTTAGCGAGGTATTACCATCATTGGCGCGCTCGTATCCTCAGTATCGCAAATTGGGTATTAATGAGCTGTGCCAAAAGCTGCATGACTTTTATGCCAAATATAAACTAAACTTATTGCAGCAGCAAATGTTCAAGCGTGAGCACCGACCTAAGTTTGCAATGCGTGCCTTTGATGCGCACAATGCCTTTGTTCGTAACGATATTGAATTGGTACCTTTATCTCATATTGAAGGTCGTATCGCTATGGAAGGCGCCCTACCTTATCCGCCAGGGGTGTTTTGTATCGTACCTGGCGAAATTTGGGGCGGCGCTGTCCTTGACTATTTCTTGGCCTTAGAAGAAGGCGTGAATTCATTACCTGGTTTCGAGCCTGAAGTTCAAGGTGTGTATTGGGAGTATGATGCGTCTGGTCGCAAACAGGCTTGGGCTTATGTGCTAAAAGATGACAGTAAAAAGACTAAGCTGCCTGAGATTGTCGACGACGCAGCCCCTGAGGAGCCTCAACCTGAGCATGATGTCTTTTTAAATAAACAAGATGCACTCACGCCATTTGGTCATTTCTAACCTTAATACAGTGACAGTGGACACAACCACTAAAATGTATTGAAATACACGTCATTAAAAGCAAATAAAAAGGAGCTTATCGATTAAGCTCCTTTTTATTTGCTCACTATCTTCTCTATATTATTTAACTTTTCTTCCCTCGCTTGATTGTAATTAACCTCTCTTAAATCATTAGTGCTAAATTACATTTTGTTCAACAATCGCAGTTTATAAAAAGTCTCAGCTGAAAGGTTTACATACTCGTTCTATTGTACTAGAATACTGAAACAAGAAATTATACACACCTTGTTCAACTTTGAACCACTTAACACTTTGATAGCATGAGCCAGATATGAATCACACCGATCAAACCTATTATAACTTAATGACTCATTTGGCACAGCTGAGCGACCCGAAGCAAATTGATGCTGTGCTGGGAGCCCTACTGACGGATAAAGAGCGTCAAGATATCGCCAATCGTATCCGCATTTTTGATTTACTCGATCAAGGCACCACACAAAGAGCGATATCACAAGAGCTCGGAGTTGGTATTGCCACGGTGTCGAGAGGCGCTAAAGCCATGCAGCAGCAACAAAATATCACTGCCATCAGTGCTCTACTGACCACTCAGCGTGAGTCTTAATAAGCCACAGCCAATATATTTAAAAATACACCAATAAAACATTTATCAAAATTTAAACTTATCAGACTCGGATCTAAGCTTATGAGTACAGACAGCAACCAATCAAATAATGATTCTCAAAACAATACGTCAATCAATAACACCTTAAACAACAATCAGACAGCAGTGCCTGATTTGATTGATATCCCCAGTAAACCAATTCGTATTAAACTGACTCAAGATATCGATTTTTTCGAATTGTTTAAGCGTATCGAAGCGGAGTTTGAGACCTGCTATTTATTAGAATCTCTTGGCGCTGAAGGTCATATGTCACGCCATCACGCTATCGGCTTTGCGCCAGCGATGACTGTATCCGCACCCGATCGCTACACGCTTCGTGTTACAAATAACGTGAGTGGCGAAATTAACGACTATAATACCGATAACCCTTATCAACTATTAAGAAAAATCACACCACAACATGTGATTGCCCGTGATCAAACCGGTGGATTGGTCGGCTACCTTGGTTATGACAGTATCAACTTTTTTGAACCCAGTTTAAATGCCAAAGCCAGCGATTATTTTGAGGCCTTCAAGTTTGGTGTATATTTAGATGGTCTGACCTTAGATAAAATGACTGGCGAAATCTTCTATTTCTACTACCCCACTGAGCAACAACAAAACCGCATTGAACTGGTCAAATCTTTGCTACAAGCAGCGACACCTGAGTATAAAGCGCCCAATGTTGAGTTTTTAGGCGATGGTATGAGCCGTGAGGAGCATGCCAAGACTGTCATGCGTGTGAAAGACGATATTATCTCTGGGCGCATTTTCCAATGTGAGGTTGGTTTTAAATCCAATTACAAAATCACCGGCGACCACATGCCTATTTATGAAAAACTGCGTCAAGTGAACCCATCACCGCACATGTACTATATGAAGTTTGGTGAACAGCGCATTATTGGCGCCTCACCTGAGTTATTATTCCGCTTGCGTCAAGGCGAGATGGAGACATATCCGCTGGCAGGTACCGCAAAACGTGGTAAAGATGAGACCGAAGATCGTCAGTTAGCCCGCGCATTATTAAACGATGCTAAAGAGATTGCAGAACACAATATGTTGGTTGATTTACATCGTAATGATATCGGCCGTGTCGCCCGTTTTGGTACAGTGAAAGTGCGTAGCTTAATGGATATCAAGCGCTATTCGCATGTGCAGCATATTTCTTCTGAAATTGTCGGTATATTGCATCCAAACGAAGATATGTTCAGTGCTTTGGCCAGTAACTTCCCTGCTGGCACGTTATCAGGTGCGCCTAAGATTGAAGCGATTAAAATTATCAATGAGCTTGAGCCAGATGGTCGCGGTGCATACGGCGGTGCATTGGGCTCATTTAACTTCAATGGCGACTGCATTTTTGCCATTCCCATTCGCAGCCTATTTATCAATGGCGAATCCGCCTACGCACAGACTTGTGGCGGCAATGTCTATGACTCAAACCCTGAAGATGAATATTTAGAGATTCAGCGCAAACTATCCGCCATGAAGGTAGTACTAGACAGCTTTATCAACGAATAAACTTTGGGTTAATCAATACAAAAATAATAGCCTTAGCATCTGGATTGTTAGAGAGGGAGAAATATGCGGGTCAGAGGTAGGCGCTCTTTAATAGCTCAGTCGCCCCTCGTCCCTCGGGAAAAGTAAGTATCACTTGTATTGCTGACTACGTATGATAGCCACTGTAAACTGGACAGATATTATGAATACAGATAAGAAAAATCAGCATTACGTACCTAAATTTTATTTAAGAAACTTCTCCTTTGAGAATAATAGAAAACAGATTGGTTTATTCAATTTAGAGAATGAATGTTTTATACCTAAAGCTAAACTTAAAACTCAAGCTTCTAAAAATTTCTTTTATGGAAGAGATGGTGTGATAGAAGACAACCTAGCTGGTATCGAAGGTAGATTATCAAGGTTGATAAGTGGGATACTAGTTAATAACTCTCTACCTAGATGTAATAGTCAGGAGCATTTTGACTTGTTAGAATTTGCGGTTTTAACGGATATGCGTACACCTACTAGATTAAAGCAAATTCAACAGATTAATAATGAATTAATGAAGTTTTCATCTGATGAAATTGAAAATGGTGATTTGGTAGAACAGTTAACGTTAATGTCATCAGAAGATATACTTAAGATGAATATAAACAATGTTTCTAGAATAGCAGGTGATATAAAAGACTTAAGCTATAAATTATTAATTAATGAAACCCCTAAACCCTTTATTACGTCTGATTATCCAGTGGTTCGCTATAATCAGTTTTTAGAAGAGCGTAATCATCTTCCATCAAATACAGGTTATGGCTTTGTAGGATTACAAATATTCATACCTTTGAACAGTCGAATTACTTTGATTTTATATGATGAGGGTATATACAAGATTGGACATCGACAGCAAAAAGTAGTTCCCATAAGTAACTTAAAAGATATCGAACAACTAAATATATTACAGTTTATTAATTGCTTTAGTACAGTTTATTTTAACCATGAAGTAAATGAGGCATATATAAAATCACTTTTTAATAAATCTAAAAGCTATGAGAGAGCGAACAATGTATTATTTAAATCAGGTAAAGTTATAGATAATCAACCTATATTTAGCGAATCTTATATGGAGAGTGGAGATAATTTCATTTTTCACAATGACAAGGATTGTGAGTTGAACTTAGATTTGAGTGTAATTAAAGTTCATTCAAAAGGTAAGAGATATAAAATGACAGAATCTGAAGTACAGTTGAGAAAATCTTTTAAAAATTAATCAAAATATTTTGTGGAAAACGAAAATGAACGTACTAATCATAGACAACTACGACTCATTCACCTTTAACTTATATCAATACGTGGGCGAAATACTACAAACGACACTCAATGACGGTGAGACGCATAATAGCGTGACCGTAAAGCGTAATAATGAAATTACCCTAGACGATATTAAGCAAGCCAATTACGACCGTATTATCATTTCACCGGGCCCGGGCTCACCTGATGATCCTGCTTATTTTGGGGTATGTAGTGATGTGATTCGTGAGCTTGGTCCGACTACTCCTTTATTGGGTGTATGCTTGGGCATGCAAGGTATCGCCCATGTGTTTGGTGGTGATGTGGTTCGCGCTGGCGTGCCGATGCATGGCAAGACCTCACCCATTCGTCACGATGAGCAAGGCGTCTATCAAGGGTTACCGCAAGATATCGAAATCATGCGTTATCACTCGCTCATGGTGAAGTCTGATACTCTGCCTGAGTGCTTAACCGTCACTGCTGTGGTTGAGAACGAAGACCATGCTGAGCTAAGCCTAGAGGACCGTGCTAAAGCCGGAGATGAGATTATGGGTGTGCGCCACAAAGATTATCCCATTCAAGGTGTACAGTTTCACCCAGAGTCATTTGCCACTGAAGGTTCTAAACGTTTACTGGCAAATTTTTTGATGCAAGTTTAGTAAATCTTGTACTAGTTAAACGCATAAAAGGGAGAGTAACGACATATCGTTACTCTCCCTTTCACATTTCAAACTTAAGAAAAGCAATCAGCTCTTAATGCGTTGCAAAAATGCTTGCGTACGAGGATGCTCAGAGTGCTCAAATAACTGCTCTGGCGGTCCTACTTCGACCACATGACCTTCCTCCATTAACATCACCACATCTGCTACGTTTCTCGCAAAATTAATCTCGTGAGTAACCACAACCATGGTCCAACCTTCAGACGCGAGTTGCTGCATAGTTTTTAAAACTTCATTAACCAGTTCTGGATCAAGTGCTGATGTCGGCTCATCAAACAACAATAAGTCTGGCTCAATGGTAAGCGCACGGGCAATACCAACACGCTGCTGTTGACCGCCTGATAACTGAAATGGATACAAATCGACTTTATCAGACAGACCTACTTTATCAAGTAATTGTAATGCCTTTTCACGAGCAGCCGCTTTGTTTTTGCCTTGCGCTATAACAGGACCCAACATTAGGTTCTCTACTGCGGTCTTATGCGGAAACAAGTTGTAAGACTGAAATACCATGCCAGATTTCTTTTGTAGGGCACGCATTTTTTGTTTAGACGGCTTATCACCGAAGTTTACTTTTAGGCTACCGTCAGTAAACTCAATCTCACCTTGCTCAGGCACTTCTAATGCATTCAAGCAACGTAAGAAGGTCGTTTTACCCGACCCTGATGGGCCAAGTATGACAACCACACTGCCCTTTTCAATCTCAAGATCAATACCCTTAAGTACCTCATTGTCACCAAAGGCTTTATGGATGTTGGTTATTTTTATCATTCAGATATCCTGTGTCCTGCGAGTACTTGCAATCGTTAGTTATAATTAATCACAGAGCGATTGATTAATACTTCTCTATTTAGCAACATAACGATCCAATCGGGTTTCTAGTCGGCCTTGCAACGTGCTTAATATCAAACAAATGACCCAATAGATAAGCGCTGCCTCAGTATAAACCAGCATAAACTCGTAGTTACGAGCAGTAATTATCTGTGCTTGCTTAAACATCTCAGTTACCAAGATAAGAGACGCTAACGAGGTGTCTTTAACTAAGCTGATAAAGGTATTTGATAACGGCGGTACCGATACACGCAGTGCTTGTGGCAAAATCACATGGCGAAACGTCTGCAAGTAGCTTAGACCAACGGTCGACCCTGCTTCCCACTGACCCTTAGGAATAGACAAAATAGAAGCACGTACTGTCTCAGATGCATAAGCACCGATATTTAATGAGAAAGCAATGATGGCAGCTGGGAAAGGATCAAGCTTGACCCCGATACTTGGCAGGCCATAAAAAATAATAAACAGCTGTACCAGCATAGGCGTACCACGTATGGCAGACACATAAGCCCGTGCTAAACGGTAAAATATCTTATGAATAATACCAGTACGTGGCACGATACGAATCAGCGCCACAACGAGCGCTATCATCATACCTATCGCAAAGGATGCCAATGCTAACGGGATTGAATACATCAACCCTGCTTTAAGCATCGGCCAAAACGACTGAATGACAATATCTGCTCTCGCCTCTGACATAAAAGGCAGAATCGAAAGCAGATTTCTAATCATATCTAATAAGGATGACATCATCGTTTGGTAATGTCCGCACCGAAGAACTGCTCACTTAGCTCAACTAAGGTACCATCTTCGTGTAGCTCATTCATGGCTTCATTAATCTTAGCCAGTACTTCATCATTACCTTTGATAAGTACCAAACCAGCGCCACGTTTTTCTTCAGAAGGTGCAACTAGCTTCACTTCTAAATCACTGTTTGGGAATTTATTTAAATAATCTAGGATAGCCAAATGGTCGTTTAGGGTTACATCTGCACGGCCTTGCTTAACCAGTTCAATCGCTTGAGCCATACCATCAACAGGCACCACTTCTGCTTCATATTTTTGAGCCATTTCACCGTAGTTACTGCTTAATGACTGTGCAGACTTAAGACCTTTTAATGATTCCCAAGAGTTATAACGACTGTCAGACTTTGGCGCAAGTACTGCAGCACCTGACCAGTTGTAAGGCTCAGCAACATCATACTTCGCTCTACGCTCAGGCGTCGTTAATGACACTTGGTTAGCAACCATATCAAAACGCCCTGCATCTAGGCCGGCAAGCATGGCATCCCACTGTGTTTCTTTAAATTCAACAGTAACGCCTAACTTATCGGCCACAGCACGTGTCACTTCGACATCATAGCCAGTTAACTTATCTTGCTCATCGTGATAGGTATAAGGAGGGTATGTGCCTTCCGTACCTACATTGATGGTGCCGCCGTTATTGATACGGGTTAGTAGGTCAGACTCAGATGCCGCACTGTCTGTGCTACTTGCAGATTCTGAACCCTCTGAAGGTGATTGATTACAAGCAGCTAACAGGATAGCTGTAGCAGCGATGGTCGTAACATTTCTGAACGCATGAAAGGCCATGAGTTTTCCTCTAAGTTAGATATGATTTAAAAAAAGGGTCTTATTATAAAAATAAACAACAGTTCATCAATAACTAATGCTCATTGATGGGATTGCGGCTGTTTGTTTCAAGTAAAATCGTCATTCCAAAAAAGCATTAGCTTATTCCAGTTTGGTATTGAAAGGCTATGACAATACGAATCGTTAGTTTTTATGCTTGTACACAAACTTTGATGTATGTATTTTAATGCACATAATCTCTAATTGATTTGCGAATAGATGTGTTTTACCCGCTAAAATGCAGTAATCAAAAAATTAAAAACAAGTGTTACTTAAAATCCTTATTATTATGACAAACATTTAGTTATAATTGGTCACTATATTTGTATAGATAAATTCATAATAAAAATAAAGTAAGGTATATAACGACAATGATCAGCTTATTCGACATGTTTAAAATCGGAATTGGTCCATCAAGCTCACATACAATGGGGCCTATGGTTGCCGCTGGTATGTTCTTGGATGAAGTAACTAAACAATATGCCCTTGAAGAAATTACACGCATCCAAGTAGGCCTGTTTGGCTCTTTGGCATCAACCGGTAAAGGCCACGCAACAGATACGGCTTGTATTTTAGGTTTGCTCGGATTTAAAGCGGACAAAATTGACACAACCAAAGTTTCAGAGTATTTATCCCCTGTTCTAGACAACAAGATTTTAGATCTGAATCACAGTTATCCGATACGTTTTGACTACGATACCGATATCGTCTGGCATCCTCAAAACAACCTACCCCATCACCCCAATGGACTAAGCTTTACCGCCTTTACGCAAGACGGTGAAAAAATCAGCCGTATATACTACTCAATCGGTGGCGGCTTTGTTGCTACTGAAGATGAATACGCGAAAACCGCTGATAATTCAGCATCAGAATCATCTGCTGACAGCGTGGGTAAAAAATTAGAATCAGACACTTCAGCAGACAGTGTTGCTATTACTAGCGATAGCCGTGTTCCCTACCCATTTAGAACCGGTCGCCAGTTATTAGAGCAATGTGAAGCAAATAACTTAAGCATCAGCGAAGTGATGATGGCCAATGAACTAGCGATTCGCGATGAAGCAACCATCAATCAGCACTTAGATGCGGTGTGGAATGTCATGCAAGAGTGTGTACGCAATGGCTGTAACGGTGAAGGCATCCTGCCAGGTGGATTAAAGGTACGACGCCGTGCTAAAAAGCTACATCAAGAGCTACTTGAAGAACAAAAAGACATTCGCAATGATTCAGATAAACTGATGGCGATGGACTGGGTTGATTTATATGCGCTAGCGGTTAATGAAGAAAATGCCAATGGCGGTCGTGTGGTAACAGCCCCTACCAATGGTGCCGCTGGTATTATCCCTGCAGTGATGCATTATTATCGTGATTTTATACCAGGTTATAGCCAGGAGGGTGCTCGTAAGTTCTTATTAGCAGCAGCCGCTATCGGTACGATTATCAAAGAAAACGCTTCTATCTCGGGTGCTGAAGTGGGTTGTCAGGGTGAGGTCGGCTCTGCATGCGCTATGGCTGCATCAGGTCTTGCAGAAATATTAGGATTAACACCTGAGCAGTCGACCAATGCTGCTGAAATTGGCATTGAGCATAACTTAGGTTTAACCTGTGACCCAATCGGCGGGCTAGTGCAAGTGCCTTGTATTGAGCGTAACGCTATGGCAGCGGTCAAAGCCATTAACGCAGCACGACTTGCTGCGCGCGGTGATGGCGAACATCATGTGTCACTAGATAAAGCAATCGCGACCATGAAAGCCACAGGCGAAGACATGATGGACAAGTACAAAGAGACCGCTATGGGCGGACTTGCTGTGCATGCTTACAATCCTCAAGATGGTAACGTTGATGGCTCACGTATTGAGATGGTTGAGGTCGGCGTCGGTTATCCGCAGTGTTAAACCATAAGTAGCCGCCTTTCGTTTCATCTCATCTCGAGTCATCTATTTTATGCTATTAAGATTGGGGTTGGTTCTATTAGCGTTGCTGTTATTTATAACCAGCTTCACTATTGATTCTGGTGGCGGATTAGCTATTTCATCTTATATAGTAGAAGGTGATTTGTATCAAATATCACATCTGCAAGGCACTGGTGGCTCTGATTCTATTTTTATAATCATTAGCAGCTTTATGTTATTGATTACATTTTGTGTTACCGCTCTTATCAAGTCTTCATGGGAGGGTGTTCAGTACACCCTTTTTCTTTGTTGGCTCATATTATCATCACTGCTACTAGGCTTGATGGAAACCGCGCCCTTCCTCAATATCAGTTACTCAACTGTTTTTATTGCTAAAAATTGTCACTATATTCTTTGGTTTGGTCTGTACCTACTGCTATATGGCTTAGTCGTGATTAAACTAATTTTTATAGTTATTGATAGGCAATCTAAGTGGACTGCTTAGATGGTTTAATGATATTCACTTAGACGCAGTTACATCATTGATCAACTGCTGTTATAAACCCAGTTAAAGTATTGAGGTGAAAAATGTTGGTAATTGATGATGAGAAAAAGTTTGGTATCATGTGGGAAGTGCTTTGTAAAGGTGATTCGGACAGTTATCAATTTTACTATGGCACTATGATGTTTATCATCGGTGATGAGGTTTTACCTAAAAAGTTAACCTATAACTATACGCTAGATGTTATTTTCTCCCACCTGAAAAAGTCATTTCTTAAGCCATACTACCCTGCCGGAAAAACGTCTGATGAATTAGGGTCAATTCCAGTAGATATCAAAAAACTAAGTTATGGCGAGATTCCTAATGTTTGTGATATTGAAACAGCAGAAATTGGTATGGCTTATACGGGATTTGATGGATATGGCGGGGTGCAACTAAGTTTAGCTTATAGTGGAGAGTCTGAGAGATTATTCTATAGTGAGGATAATGGAAATACTTTCCGAGAATTAGTTTTACAAAAAGGAACCGTTGAAAGCGTTATTAATCAATTACCAAATCGGACACAGTTAGAGGCTCAACTCCAACACCAAAGCAGTTTTAATAAGTAAGAAAGACCAGTTCATAAGAGCTGGTCTTTTTTTATCTTAAATTTTCTTAAGCAAGCTGTCTATTCACCATTAATATCACAACTAGTAGCATTACTCTCAAGGTCACTATCTAAAGACTCTTGATAAATCTGTCTTAGCGCATTTTAAAAATCTGCTTGCGACAGGATACTAAGAGTCGCATATTTATCATCAGTTATTAAATACTGCAAATCAAGTTCACCCTCTTAGTCCCTAGAACTCATTTAACTTTACACTAAAAGCAGTATGCCCATTAGCAATATCCTCTTTTATCAAGTTAAAAGCAATTTGATTGTTTCTTTTCGCATCTTCAAATGATTCAACTTTACCAATGTCAGCATAACTGTTAACCCAACCATCACGAGGCTCATAGCACTTTTTCCCATTTATTTCATGTAGGATGCCTGCTTCATAGTGTTTAATATAAAAATTGAATTCTGCTGCTATATTGCAAACTTCAATTGCAGCAGGTGCAGTCAAATAGTGAGGTCTGGTTTCTAGAAGTCTATTTTGAATATAAGCATTACCACTGTCAAACCATGAGGGCTGTTTGTTACTTTTGTTTTTGAATAGAGGTATCATAGCTTTCCATAATGAATAATTATTGTGAAATTAGTGTATGTATTAATTACCAATTAACTATCTAACGATTCTTGATAAATCTGTCTTAATGCATTCTCAAAATCAGCTTGTGCCATCGCGCCTGGAATCGCATATTTATCATTAATTACAAAATAAGGTACACCGCGCACCCCTAATTGCATTGCCTGTTGCTGGTCAACAGCTACCTCTTCTTTATACTCATCACTATCAAGCAGTGCATTCACATCAACGTTTAAACCAATATCACTGGCAATTGAGGCTAATACCTGACGATTGGCCAACTCTTTCTTATCGATAAAATAAGCTTTATATACCGCCTTTTTAAAGCTGTCGGCAAATTCAGGTTGGTTTTGTTGCACGTATTTAGTCAGTCTGTGTGCATCCATGGTATTGGTAAACAAGGTATCGGTGTAATCGAAGTCTAACCCCTCCTCTCTTGCAGTCTGAGAAATATTTGCAATCTGCTGGCGAGCTTGCTCAGCGCTGATACCATACTTTTGTGCCAAGCGTTCAAGGGTTGAACCAGTAGCCGTTAGTGGTGCATTAGGATCTAATTGAAATGCTTTGAGCTCTATATCTACATTGTCAGTGAGTTCATTTTGCGACTGTAACTGAGCGATGGCTTTATCCAGTCTTACTTCACCAATGTAGCAATACGGGCATGCATAGTCCGACCAATAAGTAATTTTCATAATAAAATCCTGTGTTAAAGATGCTGCAATAAGTTAATCGTTATATTCAATGTAATGTATTAAGCTCTAAGTCTTAACGTCTTATATAAGGGTAATGAGCTGCCATTTAAACAGCAGCTGCAATGAATAACGTTTGGGCATAAAAAAAGACCAACTCGTTAAAGTTGGTCTTTTTTATAACCGGTTAATCAGTGTTAACCAATTAACTAGCCATTGTTGCTGCGACGGGCTGGACGGCCTTCGCCTGAACGAGAAGCTGCACTGCGGCGTTGTCCACCTGGCTTACCAGCACCAGCGCTTGAGCCAGCAGGTTTACCAAAGCGACGGCCGGTAGGCTTGCCACTTGGGCGACCGGCACCATTGCCACGTCTTTCACCACCAGCGTTATCAGCTGATTTGCCACGATAGCCTCCGCCACCATTGCCACCACGACGGTTGCCTGCACCTGGACCGCCGCCACGACGATTACCGCCACGTCCACGACCAGCACCACTACCGACTTTCATGTCTTTGGTGTTTTTCTTAGGCTCCATGCCTTCGATTTCTTCAACTGACATGGTACGTTTTAAATAACGGTTGATGGCTTCAAGTTGTGGACGGTCATCGATGCTACAGATATTAATAGCGATACCAGTACGGCCGGCACGACCACTACGACCGATGCGATGCACGTAATCTTCTGTTTGACGTGGTAAGTCATAGTTGAATACGTGAGTAATACCGCTCACATCAATACCGCGAGCAGCAACGTCAGTTGCAACTAGGATAGTGATTTTGCCAGATTTCACATCATTAATGATACGACTACGCTTGGCTTGTGGTAAGTCACCATGTAAGAAGCTGGCTTTATGGCCTTGCTCTTTTAGGCTCTTAGCCAATGTCTCACAGCTACGCTTTGTAGCAGCAAAGATAATCGCTTGATTCACATCTTTTTGAGTTAATAGCGTATCTAGCAGACGGTTTTTATGATTAAAGTCATCTGCATAGTAAACAGTTTCGTCAATGTGCTTGGTTTCAGCTTTGATATCGATACGTTCTGGGTTGTTGGTGAAGCTGGCAGCAATCTTGCCGACAGGACCATCCCACGTTGCAGAACACATAATGGTTTGACGAGTTTTTGGCGCCGCTTTCATTACTTTTTCGATGTCTTCAGCAAAGCCCATGTCAAGCATGCGATCGGCTTCATCAAGAATTAGAATGTCTAATTCTGACAAGTCGATACGACCTGAATTCATATGATCGATGAAACGACCTGGGGTTGCAATGATAACTTGAACACCTTTATTTAGTGCACGAATCTGACCGCCGTAAGGCGCGCCGCCGACTAAAGGTACGCTAAAGATATTGCGAGTTTTTGAGCTATACTGACGTACGCTATCGCTTACTTGGTTTGCAAGTTCACGGGTTGGCGTTAGAATCACGGTGTGCACAACTTTATTGGTTGCTTTATCACGGATGATTTTGTCAAGCATTGGTAATACGAAAGCAGCTGTTTTACCACTACCAGTTTGGGCAGACAGTAATAAGTCACGACCGGCCATAGCAGGTGGGATAGCTTGCGCTTGAATTGGGGTAGGCATGGTATAGCCACTAGCGGTAAGCGCGTCGATTAACTCTGGCGCTAACTCTAGGTCTACAAAGCTTAAATCGTCATCAGATTGGATAACGCCTTGTGCGTTTTCAGCATCAGCTGTATCGGTAAGGGCGTTGTTAAGAAGGTTGTCTAAATTTGACATAAATGTGTGTCCATTTTTTACCGTCACGAAAAGGTTGCCATTGCTGATGGCGGGAGTGATCGGTTTAGGTTTTAGGCACAACACAGATAAGCGTCCATTAATTAGTACATCCAATGTACAAGTTAACGACGTATTTTGGTGGTTGTTACCGTGAGTATATTAGCTAAGCATGACAATAGGTCATTCATAAGGCTAATAACAAAATCATCGGCAACAATTTTAATAGGTGTCTTCTCCAGACGACAATTGCGGGCGATGTTATCAATCAGCAAGGCGCTAGTATAACACAACATTTTTAAATAGGTGGATTATTTTAAAATATGTTTAAAAACATCCACCTACCCTTAATCTAACGCTATTTATCTCTTCAATTATAGCTCTGAATAACCATTAACTAAGCGGTGTTAACTCTAGTTCAACCGCACGTTGTACTGCAGGACGCTTCGCAATTTGCTTGGCCCAGCGTTGTAGGTTGCTATACTGATCAACTTGTAAGAACTCCCCTGCTCGCTCATACGACTGATCCAAAGCCAAGCGGCCGTACCATGGCCAAATCAACATATCGACAATACTATAGTTGTCATTACCATCGCCAAGCATATATTCATTGTCGGCTAAATGTTGGTCTAAAACATCCAATTGACGCTTGGTTTCCATAGTGAATCTATCAATTGGATATTGC
The DNA here is from genome assembly GCF_002313155.2 of Psychrobacter sp. FDAARGOS_221. Taxonomy (NCBI): domain Bacteria; kingdom Pseudomonadati; phylum Pseudomonadota; class Gammaproteobacteria; order Moraxellales; family Moraxellaceae; genus Psychrobacter; species Psychrobacter sp. FDAARGOS_221. Next base: position 219,235 of record NZ_NWFK02000001.1, on the reverse strand, counting down.
ATTGGATATGGGGCATAGTTAAAGAAGTGACCAAAGCCGCCACCTACATAAGGGGCGCTCGCCATTTGCCACATACTCCAGCTTAAATAATCTGCATATTTTTGGCTGTCCTTTGAATTGTCGCTAGGCTTAGGTATGAATTTATCAAACTTTTGCGCCAGATAGGTCAAAATGGCGCCTGACTCAAATAACTTCACTGGATTTTGCTTATCACTATAATCAACCAATGCTGGAATCTTTGAGTTAGGGTTAATATCAACAAAGTCAGAGCCGAATTGATCGCCTTCCATGATGTCTATTTTATAAGCATCATAAGCGGCCTGCTCAATGCCTAATTCCGCCAACTCTTCTAACAGTATATTCACCTTGATGCCATTTGGCGTGTTTAGCGAATATAACTGTAGTGGCTTATCACCGACAGGCAAGGTTTGCTGTTGGCGGGCACCTGCAGTTGGTCTGTTGGTGTTGGCGAACTTACCGCCATTACCTTCTACTGGCTGCCAAACTTTTGGTGGGGTGTAACTGTTATTGTTATTGATATCGTTACTCATAATCTGTCTGTTCCTTTTAGTATTAATAAAATAAGAGTAATAAGGTATTAGCTTACTTATAAACCTTATGCATCATTACTATACATGACATGTTAAAGGATGATGATATAAAACTCAGTATCGTTATCTTAGTCATTGTTTTAATCAACCATTTAATACCCTATTTATTCTAACCCTACTCTTAAGCATCAGTCTCTTAAACATCAAAGCTAGCTACCAAACTCACCATTAAACCTACACTTTTACTAAAAAAGTGCTTTGGTCTGCGTGTTAAGATATTCTCATTATTATGACTACATATTGAATATAAACTAAACGCACACTACTTAACATCTCATGCTTAATACAACTCCTGCTTAATGCAATAGGTATGTGTATGGTTTTGTATTCAATATAACGATTTCATCACTTAACCTACTGATACTTGTTGGGGATACAACCATGTCAAATACTAAAACCCCTGCCGCAGAAGATGAAGCGGCTGAACAAGATGCGCCAAAAGTAAAACTTAGTGCCAAACAATTAAAATATCTACCTACTGTCCTCGCGATTGCACTATTTATGCAAATCCTAGACGCCAGCATCCTAAACACTGCTTTACCAGAGATGGCCAAAGCCTTAGACGCCTCACCACTAAAAATGCAATGGGCCATTATCAGTTACGCTCTAACTTTGGCTATCTTTATACCAGTCAGTGGGTACCTAGCGGATAAGTATGGCACCAAAAAAGTGTTCTTATTTGCCATTGTTATCTTCTGTCTGGGCTCCCTACTATGTGCATTGGCACCAAACTTAACTTATTTGGTTGGATTTCGTCTGATTCAGGGTGTTGGCGGCGCAATGATGACCCCTGTGGCACGCTTAGTGTTAGTCAAGTCTTATCCACGTAGCCAGTTATTAACCGTCATGAACTACGCATTAATCCCTGCACTGGTCGCCCCTTTGGTAGGTCCTTTGATCGGTGGCTACTTAGTGCAGTACGCCAGTTGGCATTGGATCTTTTTAATTAACGTGCCTATGGGCGTATTGGGTCTGATATTGACCGTTAACCTCATTCCTGATTTAAAAGAAGATGCTGGCAAGCTTGATTGGCGAGGCTTTATATTATTTGCAGTCGCTGCAGCAATGTTAACACTAGCGGTTGAAATGCTATCAAAGTCTGGACAAGGCACAACAGGTCTTGGTTTGATAGTATTCTCACTGATACTACTGGCTGGTTATATTTACCACGCACGCCGCTGTGATCATGCCATTTTCCCTATTTCATTATTTTCAGTACGCACCTTTAAGGTGGGTATCATTGGCAACTTGTTTACCCGTATTGGTATTAGCGCCATTCCCTATTTGTTACCATTAATCCTACAAGTTGAGTTTAAATATACCCCCTCACAAGCTGGCTGGCTATTAACGCCTATTGCGGTGGGTGCAATAGGCATCAAACCTTTGGTCAGTCCTATCATTCGTAAGTTTAGTTACCAAAAAGTGTTATTGGTAAATACCTTTTTTGTAGGGCTACTTATTATCGTATTAGCGCAGTTTGACGCCAGTATGTCATGGGTTTGGCTTGTCCCTTTATTAGTGGTTATGGGCGCTTGTAACTCATTGCAGTTTAGTGCGTTAAATACCATTACTGTAGCTGACCTTAAAGGCTCATTGACCAGTAGCGGTAATAGCTTGATGGCAGTTAATCAACAATTGGCCATTAGCTTTGGTATTGCAATCGGCGCCAGTATCCTGGCTATCTTTACCGATCGATTACATTTTGATACGGTCACCTCGTTTCATGCGACCTATTATGTATTAGGCATCTTTACCATACTATCCGGGCTTCATTTCCTACATTTGAACACCGAAGATGGCCGCGGTGTCTATTAAATCAGCTTGAAATAGATGATTAGGGCATTCATGTTAGAATGCCCGTTTTATTCACTTATCATTGCCAATTATCAAGTATTCCACGGCGAACGTATCCCTGCTTAAGATATGAGAAATAAGTAATGACTAAAACACCTACCTCCTCAGATAATAGCTCAAGCACAGCTGAATCAAACATCAAGCTGACAGAAACGCAGCTAAAGTTTTTGCCCTATGTGATGGCTGTTGCGTTATTTATGCAAATTTTGGATGGCACCATTCTCAATACCGCGTTGCCGCAAATGGCAATCGCCTTGGGCGAGTCTCCTCTTAAGATGCAATGGGCGGTTATTAGTTACGCCTTAACTTTGGCTATCTTTATTCCGGTCAGTGGGTTCTTAGCCGATAAATACGGCACACGCAAGGTGTTTTTATCCTCTATTGTGGTGTTTACTTTAGGCTCATTATTTTGTGCCATGTCGTCTGACTTGAATATGCTTGTTATATCACGCGTATTCCAAGGTGTTGGCGGTGCGATGATGACCCCTGTGGCGCGCTTGATTTTATTTAAGTCCTATCCTCGCAATAAGCTATTAACGGTAATGAATTACGCGGTTATCCCAGCACTAATTGCGCCTTTAATTGGACCGTTATTGGGCGGATACTTGGTGCAGTATGTCAGCTGGCACTGGATTTTCTTAATGAATATTCCTATGGGTATCATTGGTTTTTTAGTGGCGTTAAAGTATGTGCCTGAGCTAAAAGAACTGGTTGCCCGATTTGATTGGTTAGGCTTTGGGTTGTTTGCGTTCGCTGCAGCGTTATTAACCTTAGCGGTAGAGATGGTATCACGCCCTAATGACACCCTGCTAGGCAGCGTTTTAATTGCAGTGGGTATTGGCTTATTACTAGCTTATGTCGGACACGCCAAACGCTCTAAAGCACCGTTATTTCCATTGTCTTTATTCTCGGTACGTACCTTCCGAGTCGGCATCAGTGGTAACTTATTTACGCGACTGGGTATCAGTGCCGTACCCTACTTGCTGCCTATTTTATTACAGGTAGCCTTTGAATATACCCCATCGCAGGCAGGCTGGTTGTTAATGCCCATTGCTGCAGGCTCGATGACTATTAAGCCATGGGTGAGTAAGATTATTCGTACCTTCTCTTATCGTAAAGTTCTGGTTGCCAACACCACTATTTTAGGCTTACTAATCATCAGTATTGGTTATTTTGATGCCAGTATGCCCTGGTACTGGATAGCACCGATATTGTTTGTGATGGGCTGTTGTAATTCGCTACAATTTAGCGCGATGAACACCATTACCATTGGTGATTTAAAGGGCACTCAGACCAGTAGTGGTAATAGCTTAATGGCGGTTAACCAACAATTAGCAATGAGCTTTGGCATTGCTTTTGGTGCTGCTGTATTGGCTATTTTTAGTGATCGTCTGCATTTTGAAACCACGGCTGCATTTAGCAGTACATTTTGGGTTATGGGTATCGTAACCATCACCTCTGGCTTGTATTTCCTAAGATTGAATTCAGATGATGGCCAGGGAATGTACTAAGCGTTATTACTGTTTGCTTTATTTTTATTAGCTACAGCCTAATGATTTAAACGCCTGAGCCAATTAAAAATGGTTTGTAAATGGTCCTGAACAAATAGATTTTAGTAATATAATGAGCATCTAACATAAAAAAATGTTGAATTTATTACTGATTTGCGGTAATTTTTTCACTCGCGGTAACATAAATCCAACTTGATTTGAAAAAGGACAGGGCCTATGAGTATGCAAAACGTCATCGATATCATTGAAGAACGCTATCCACATCAACCTGAGTTTATTCAAGCGGTGAAAGAAGTCGCAAGTACCATCCAGGTTGTTTATGATCGTGATCCAAACTTTGCAAAATATAAAGTATTTGAACGTCTTACTGAACCAGATCGCATCATTAGCTTTCGAATCAATTGGGAAGATGATGAAGGCAATATCCAAATCAACCGCGGCTGGCGAGTCCAATTCAGCAATGCGATAGGTCCTTACAAAGGCGGCATTCGCTTCCATCCAACTGTCAACGAATCTATTCTTAAGTTCCTAGGCTTCGAACAAATCTTCAAAAATGCATTAACTGGTTTACCGATGGGCGGTGCAAAAGGCGGCTCTGACTTTAATCCAGAGGGCAAATCTGACAACGAAATCCGTCGCTTCTGTTACGCTTTCATCCGCGAGCTATACCACTATATTGGCCAAGATATGGACGTCCCTGCTGGTGACATCGGTGTCAGCGGCCGCGAAGTTAGCTACATGTTCGCCATGTACAAAAACCTAAGCCATGAATATACAGGTGTATTAACCGGTAAAGGCGTTGGTTTTGGTGGTAGCTTATGCCGTTCTGAAGCAACCGGCTATGGCGCGGTCTACTTCTTACAGAACATGCTCAATGCACGCAATGACAAAATGGAAGGTAAAACCGTTCTAGTATCAGGTGCGGGTAACGTTGCGGTACATGCTGCAGAAAAAGCATTGGCTTTAGGGGCAAAAGTCATTACTTTATCTGACTCTAAAGGTACCTTATATGATGAGCTTGGCTTTACTCAAGAAAAAATCGATTGGGTAAAACGTCAAAAAGCGGCACGTCGCCCACTATTTGAATACCATCGTGAATTTGGTGGCTTATGGTTACCTGGTAAAAAACCTTGGGAGTTTGATGGTGATATCGCAATCCCATGTGCCACTCAAAACGAAGTGACTGAAGCCGATGCTAGAAACATGTTTGAGCATGGTATCCGCTACATCGTAGAAGGCGCTAATATGCCTCTAGATGCTGAAGCCATTGACTTTGTACGTGAGAAAAAGATGCACTATGCACCAGGTAAAGCTGCTAATGCTGGTGGTGTTGCGGTATCTGGCTTAGAGATGTCTCAAAACTCAGTACGTCAGTATCGTAGCTTTGAAGATGTTGATCAACAACTGCAAGTTATCATGAAAAACATCCATGATGATGCAGCAGCAGCGGCAGAAGAATATGGCTTTAACTGTGATGAATGCATCGATTATATGTCAGGTGCCAACATTGCTGGCTATAACCGCGTTGCCAATGCGTTGATTGCTTACGGTATTTTGAACTAATTCGTTTAAAATCAGCACAAACAAAAGGTAAGTTTATGAATAATAGACTTACCTTTTTTATTGCCTAATATTTTTACCAATGTAAATCACATTATTTGATTTTAGCTGGCAGGCTGCTTAAAGTAAGCCATTGTTTATTACTTATTGATCATATCGTATTTAACGGAGACTATCAGTGTCTATCAGCTCGCAGTTATTAAACGAAACCAAACAATGGCGAAAACAGATACACAGTGAGCCAGAGTTGGGATTTAAAGAATTCAAAACCTCATCCTTTATAGTCGATAAATTAACCGCCTTTGGCATTGAAGTACATCAAGGTTTAGGTGTTACCGGCGTTGTAGGTACATTAAAAAATGGTGAGGGGCCAACCATAGGCATTAGAGCCGATATTGATGCGTTACCGATTGCAGAGCAAACCGATGTTGAATATAAGTCAACACATGACAACTGTATGCATGCGTGTGGGCACGATGGACATACCTCTATCTTATTAGGCACGGCAAAATATCTTAGTGAAAATAAAAACTTTAATGGCACTATTCATTTTATTTTTCAGCCAGCTGAAGAAGTATTAGGTGGTGCCAAAGCAATGATAGAAGATGGCTTGTTTGATAAATTTCCAATGGATGCTGTCTATGGCTTGCACAACTGGCCAGGGTTACCCGTAGGTCAAGTTGCTGTTAATGATGGCCCTATGATGGCATCTTTTGATACCTTTGAAATTACCTTAACTGGTAAAGGCACGCATGCTGCTATGCCACACCAAGGCGCAGATCCTATTGCAGCAGGTGCCGCGCTGATAACCAATATCCAGTCAATTATCTCGCGCCGAATATCTCCTCTGCAATCTGGTGTAATCAGTGTCACTCAGATGAACAGCGGCGATACAACTAATGTTATTCCAGATCATGCGGTATTAAAAGGTACGGTACGCAGCTTTGATATAGATGTCCGTCAGTCTATGCAAGATATGCTCAGATGGTTACTACTCTACCACCTTTATATGGTGTCACAGGAGAGATTGACTATCACATTCATTATCCAGTTACTACCAACAACAGTGAGGCTTATTTAGATATTAAAAACGCAGCAACTGCTGTCGTCGGCGCGGACAATGTGAAAACAGGCGTAGAGCCTTCTATGGCATCAGAAGACTTTTCATTTATGAGCCAGCAGGTAAAAGGCGCTTATTTTTGGTTAGGCGTTGATGGCAACGAACCATCGAAGCCACTTCATAACCCAGCTTATGACTTCAATGACGATGCGATAGAAATAGGCATTAAAGTTTGGGTATCCTTGGTTGAGTCAGTGTTAGGCACAGCTTAACCTATTGATAATACTCATACCTGTCATGATTGTATATTGATAAGAATCGAAAATTTATTGGTTCGGCGGTTAACGCCCAGATTATGCTTTAATAGTGATAAGTATTAATTGAAAAGCTGATCAGTAAACAAAGCTAAATAAAAGTATTTAATATAAAAAAAGCCACTTGATAGTGGCTTTTTTATTGTCTCAGCGTTTAACAAACCTATAAGCTTATAGTCCATCAAACGCCTTACCAATAATCAACAGCTGTAGCGGTATGGTGAGCGTATCAACCACGACAGAAACAGGTATAACCCCTATTTCAGCTGAAGTCTTGGCACGTTTTGCTTTTAGATAGTTTATTTGCGCAGGTAATCCCTGTTGCAGATAAAAGTTTGCACTAGTAGATTGGGTTGCTGCATTAGTATTTGGTTGAACAGGACGGTACATACCGCCTTCTAATGGCAGCGTACACTGGTGAATAGCCGATACATTATTTAATGTGTCATTAGAGGGCGTTGTTGCAGTATGACAAAGTTTATCGATAAGCTGTTTTTGTGGTGCATTCAGGCTTTGACCGGCTACGTTATAGCTGAAATTTAAGCTTATAGTGACCGTATTATCAGGATAAGCTTGAATTTGAACCGGGTGTTGTATGTTTAAGCTCTCAGGATTGAGCTGGGTTAATTGTTCTAACAAAACATCGCCGGTAGAGATTAAGTAACTGTGCTGATCGGCTAACAGCACCATGCCCTTTTGGCGCGCACCTTGATGAGTGGGATAACCAATTTGACGAATCACATCCGATTCACTATGCGAGACTTTTGGAGAAACCGCTTTTTGAGTAGCCGTACGCATTGAATCTAAAGCAGACACACAGCCCGAAAGCTGCAAAGCCGCACATACCAGCGCTGTGGTAAGCATTGTTTTAGTTTTAGAGGTTTTGATGCTCATTAATCAGCCGTTTCTCGCTATAGTGGTCAATGATTTATTGATAAAAGCTTATTAAGCCTTCAGTTAATCAGTTGGCTCTTGTAACACGGCCATGGTTGTACCCAATCCTATCATTTGAAAAGGCAGCGTCACCACATCAACCACAGCCGTCATTGGTAGAGCCAATAAGCTATCGCGTCTTTTATATTGCTCAGTGCCCACTTGGCGAATCACAATAGGTTGACCTTGTTTTAAATTAACGCTTGCCGACAACTTCTCGGGGGCTTGATACATAGTGCCATCGATATATATCTGGCAGTGAAAATAAGCTTGATTGGAGTGCTTTGTAAGGTTAGCACCCTGCGCACTACCCTGCTTATCATCCGCCTCTTTGCGCTGACAAAACTGATCTAAAACTTGAACCTCTTGCTGGCTATAGTTATCACTGGGCTTTTGATAATTAAACTGCAAAAAACTACGCACCGCATGATTTAGCGCTCGATTAACATAAATTGGATTCTCAAATTGTAAGTAATTGGCATCCAATTTAGCGGTCATTTTAAGCTGTTCAGAGCCTTTATGTAACACGTAAGCATATGTATCACCCAATAACACTAGGCTGTCAGCTTTTGACTGCGCTTGAGACGCTTTCAAAACACCCATTTGACGGATGATATCACTATCGACTGTGGTATAAGTGTCTTTATATCGAGTCTTATTGGCTTGGCCTAAGGTTGCAACCGACAAACAACCACTCATTAAGATAGTAGTTGATATTGCGGTCGCAGCGGCTGCAGATTTGGTGATAGTAAGGGTCATAGCAATAAAAATCCGTTAATATTGGCATAAATTTTGCCTAAGATTTCTTTTAGATATTCAATATATTTATAATTAATCATTATTCTGATTAGATAGCAGAGTATTGCTTTTAACTGCTTAGGCTATTTATTATACCTATATATTGATATTAATTATAATCGGATGCGGTCTACTCTACATCGCTCTTTGATTGACCCGTTTCATCAACTCCTCAGCACTCTCAACCCGCTCTGAATATCTATCGACCAAATACTCTGCATTATCACGGGTTAGCAAGGTAAAGCGAACCAGCTCTTCGAGCACATCAACGACACGTAGATAAAACCCAGATGGCTTCATACGTTTTACAGTATTGCCTTGGTCATCTACCCAATCTTCGAATTCTAAGAAGGCTTTAGGCACTGAAGACTGATTAGGAATGGTTAGCATACGCATCCAACGCCCTAAAATACGTAATTGATTAACTGTATTGAACGATTGTGAACCGCCATTCACTTGCATCACTGCCAGCGTCTTACCCTGCGTAGGACGCACTGCCCCAACCGATAAAGGTATCCAGTCTATCTGCGACTTCATAATACCGGTCATTGCGCCATGGCGCTCAGGTGAGCACCAGACCATCCCCTCACACCACTGCACCAGATCGCGCAACTCAGCAACTTTTGGATGGCTCACATCTTCACTATCTGGCAAAGGCAGCCCTGTTGGATTAAAGATTTTTACTTCAGCACCCATAGCAGTCAAGATGCGCGCACACTCCTCTACCAATAATCGGCTATAAGACACTTCACGCAATGACCCGTATAACAACACAAACTTGGGGGCATGCGTCGAATGTGGCGCTTTAAAGTCCTCGATAGACGGTACTTTAAACTGTAGTTGTTCGATGTTTGGTAGGTCGGATAGATCAATATTGTTGGTTGTCATAAGATATCTTCGTATTTACTAATAATTTGAAAAGTTGATAAAAGACTAAAGTGGATAAACTTATTTGCTTAGGCTATTTTATTAATTATTACTTACTAAATCTTTCAATGCCTGCCGGCGATTTGGCTCATCCATTTCTGCTATTTGCAATAACTGCTCAACCCGCTGCTCAATAATAGCTATACAGTGTTCAAAGTTTTGCTGTGTTTGAACCTCATCTTGTGTATCTTTGGAAGGGTCTTTTAGTCCCCAGTGCAGCTTGGTTAAGTTAGGTAACTGTCCTAACCACACAGGACAACTCTCTCCAGCCGCATTATCACAGACCGTAATTAAAAGATCAGGTTCAAAACCGGCTAGGTACTCCTTATCTTCCCATGAATTGCTGGTGAGCCCTTCTACGCTGTATCCTGCCTGCTGTAGATACTTCAGGGTTAAAGGGTGTACCTGCCCTGCCGGCGCACTGCCTGCACTTTTTGCAATCAAACGCTGTTGGTTATTACGAATGCCGTTCTGATTGGTTATCGCCTCGGATAAAGCACTGCGACAGCGATTATGGGTGCAAATATAAAGTATTTTTAAAGGGGTCATGAGGATTCTTATTATTTGAATTGTAGTTAGTTTTAATTGCTTAGGCTATTTTGTTAATTACTCTGATATTATTGAATGCTGTTATATGGCTATACGTGAATATCTGACTGTATTATGATATACACCAATACGTTTTAATGCAGGCAACTAGCGACACGCTCTAAGCAAATAGCGCTTTAACGAGGTCAGTGACTCGCCTTCTTGTTGCTGGGTAAAGACATCATCAATCGCACAGCCAAGCTCGCTACAGACCATTTTGTAATTGACCACACCCAAGTCGCCGACGGTTACTTTGACCATATGCTCGCCCTCTAAGTCAAACTCAAGGGGCACACTATAGTCTGCATCCTGTGACAGCCACATGGTGTCCATACCTTCATTACACAATTGACCGGTTTCGTTAAAAGAGTCATTAAACATCTCAAACGCTTGCATTAAGCTATCGCTGGCATAGTTAGCATATACCTCTGCCCCGCCGACCTCTGATGTTTTTGCTATCTCATACATCTCTTTGATAGTTTCTAATTTCTCGGCTTCATATTCTGCACTAGCGACAGTGGCAGAAAATACAGCAGTCATTGCAACAGGCAAGCTGATTAATAGATTGCGAGTATATTGTTTGATTCGAGTCATTGTTGAAGATCCTTTTTTACGAATAACAGATGGCTTGTTAGGTAAATACAGCAATAAATAAAGTTACTAATTTATATGGTTACTAATCTGTTAAGCGACTTACCTATTAACTTACAATAGGTAGCCACAGCGCCAAAGCGGTTAGCGTGGCTAATAATACCGGCACAGTCAATATCACACCCACTTTGAAATAATAGCCCCAACTGATAACTACGTCTTTTGTCGCCAACACATGTAGCCATAACAAAGTGGCCAATGAGCCAATAGGCGTAATTTTTGGACCAAGATCAGAGCCGATCACATTGGCATATACCATGGCTTGTTGAATCAACTCTGCCTGCTGACTGCCTGTCTGAGTAAGCCCTGCTTGGTCGATGTCAGCAATGGCCAATGATTGTATCAACACAGTCGGCATATTATTCATAACAGAGGACAAGCCAGCGGACATAAAGCCTGTACCTATCGTCGCAGCCCAAATACCTTGCTCTGCTAAATAGGTTAAGCCTTGGGTCAAATACAAGGTTAAACCCTCATTTTTAAGCCCATAAACCACTAAGTACATGCCCAAAGAAAACACCACCACTTGCCAAGGCGCATCCTTAATCACTTGATTAACAGACAGCTTTTTATTGATCAATGCGGTCAATAACAACACTGCCGCACCAACCCCTGCAATAGCACTAATAGGAATACCCATCGGCTCTAATATAAAGAATCCGGCCAGTAATGCAGCCAATACTAGCCAGCCCATATAAAAGGTCATCGTATCTTTAATGGCGGTATGGGGAGTAGGTAAGCTTTTCACATCATAATTATTGGGAATATCACGGCGATAAAACACATACAGTACCACCAGTGAGCTAATAACAGACACTAGGTTCACCGGTAACATAACTTGGGCATAACGATCAAAGGAGATGTTAAAAAAATCAGCCGATACAATGTTAACTAAGTTGGACACCACCAACGGCAAACTGGCTGTATCTGCAATAAAACCTGCCGCCATAATAAAGGCCAAAGTGGTCGCTGCAGACACCCGCATCTTTAATAGCATCGCAATGACAATCGGCGTTAGAATCAGTGCAGCACCATCATTTGCAAACAAGGCGGCAACAACGGCTCCCAACAACACAATTAGAACAAATAGCAGCTTAGCGTTGCCACCGCCTAAGCGAGCCACATGCAGTGCAATCCATTCAAAGAACCCGGCCTGATCTAACAATAAGCTGATAATGATAATGGCAATAAAGGCAAAGGTTGCGTTCCATACAATATCCCATACAACAGGAATATCACTCAGCTGAATCACGCCAGCCAATAACGCTAACATGGCACCAAATGTGGCGCTGACACCTATACCCAGATTACGTGGCTGCCAAATGACTAAAACAAGGGTGATAATAAAAATCAAAGCAGCAATTAGCATAGCATTACCAATGGATTGTTAACGTTAATAAGTGAGTCAATAAAGTCAATCATAATCCCATCAAAAACAGCCTTTAGCTCAAGCCAAGATAGGTTTAAAACAGTGGGTATGCTACCATACTTTAGATGACAAAATATATTGATACAACCAATAGGAATCTATTATGGCCATTAGAAAAACAGCATCGGGCAACCCTCACATTCTTGCTTGTATTGACGGGTCAAATGTCACCGAGTCAGTATGCGATTATGCCACTTGGTATGGCAGTCAGTTAAATCTACCCATCTCCCTATTGCATGTCATTGATGTTCCCAAGTCAAACCGCCATGACTTAAGTGGCGCCATTGGTATGGACAGCCGTAAACACTTATTAAATGAGCTAGCTCAATTAGACGAGCAAACCTCACGTATTGCCAATCAACACGGTGAAGCCTTGGTTAAAGACGCCAAGCAGCATATTGAGAAAAACCTAGCTGTAATCAGCAGCAATGAAAACGCACAACAGGTGCCTGAGGTTCATACCTTATTGCGCCGTGGTAAGCTATTGCCTGCTATTGAACATTTTGTTCACGATACCCGCGTTATTATCCTAGGTAGACGCGGTCAAGATCATCAGAACGATCGAGTCAATATTGGTAGCCAGATTGAAAGCGTAGTACGCGCTGTCGATCGGCCAATCATGGTGTGCTCAGATGCGTTTGAAACTCCTGATTCATACATGCTGGCCTTCGATGGTAGCCCGACGGCTAAAAAGGCAGTACAGCTTATCTGTGAAAACGAAATGGCAAAATCATTGCAAGGTCATATCGTCATGGTTGATCATCAAGACAGTCAGTATGAAAATGCGTTGTATAAAGCACAGCAGCAAATGCAAGATGCCGGTCTCAATGTCAGCGCCCATATTATTGAAAGCAAGGCTGCCGGTCATAAAGACGTGGTCGCAGCGTTAACTGCCTTTCGTCGCCAACATGACATCAGCTTCTTTGTTATCGGTGCTTATGGTCATTCAAAATGGCGTCAATTCTTTGTGGGTAGCACGACCACTAAGCTATTAGCCAATACCACTGCGCCCGTCATTCTACTTAGATAGCCTGATAAGAGTTAATAATTAAGCTAGAAACAGTTATAGAAAGCAGTAGATGTAAAAAGAGCGGCAAATATTAAATTTGCCGCTCTTTTTTATTGTCATTTATTCATCGTTTAATATAAAAAAGCTTATTATGAAATCACTGTACAGACAGCTATCTAGCTATTAAACCAAGTCCAAAAAGTCAGCCACAAACTTATTGGCAGGACTGGCGATTAACGCTTCAGGGGTACCAATTTGTTCAACCGAACCGTGATTCATAACCACAATCTCATCAGATACATCACGAGCTTCTTCTTGGTCATGGGTAACCATAATACTGGTCACACCTAGCTCATGATGAATGTTCTTCAGCCAAGTACGCAGCTCTTTACGTACCTTAGCATCTAACGCACCAAATGGCTCATCTAATAATAACAGCTTAGGTTCTACCGCTAATGCACGCGCTAATGCAATACGTTGACGCTGACCGCCAGATAACTGATGCGGATAAGCATTGGCCAATGTCGGCAACTGTACCAACTCCAGTAAGTGTGTCACGCGCTTTTTAATCGCCTCATTTGACGGGCGTTTGTCTTTTGGCAATAGCTTTAGACCAAATGCAATATTCTCACTGATGGTCTTGTGACGGAACAGCGCATAATGCTGGAACATAAAGCCAATATGACGCTTTTGAACGGGTGTATCCGTCACATCTAGACCATCAAATAAGATGCGTCCACTATCAGCATATTCAAGACCGGCGATAATACGCAGTAATGTGGTTTTACCACAACCTGATGGGCCGAGTAACGTGGTTAATTTACCAGTAGGCACGCTCAACGAAATGTCTTTTAGCGCAACAAAGTTACCAAAGCTTTTGTGGACGTTTTGAATATCTATGCTCATGTTATCACTCTTATTTTATTTAATGTCGTTGCACTTGCCAAAATCATAAGGCGCAAGGTTAGCTCTATTGGACTCTTTATTACGCTAAGGCTTAATATCTGCTTTTTTCAATTCTGCTTGTTTGGCACTATCAGTAGCTTTACTGTTACTCACATCTTCACTGCTGTCGCTATGCTCGTCGTTATGATCAGCGCTGTCTGTATGAGTCACTACCAAAGCCGGTGCCGTAATCGCTTCTCTATGATCAGACTTAGCATATTTGCGTGTTTGTAGCTTGGTCATCACTTGCTGCACCAATAAGGTTAACAGTGCCAGTGCTGCCAGCAAACTTGATAAAGCAAAAGCCGCAGTAAAGTTATATTCATTGTAAGCAATCTCAACCAATAGCGGCATGGTATTGGTCTCGCCACGGATATGACCCGATACCACACTTACTGCGCCAAACTCACCCATGGCGCGCGCATTGGTTAAGATGATGCCATATAACAGCGCCCACTTAATGTTTGGTAGCGTAATATGCCAAAACACCTGCCAACCTGACGCACCCAAAGTTAAAGCTGCTTGCTCTTCACTGTCACCTTGTGACTGCATCAAAGGAATCAGTTCACGGGCAATAAACGGAAAGGTCACAAACAAGGTAGCCAATACAATACCAGGTACGGCGTAAATCACCTGGAAACCCATCGACTCAAGCCATCCGCCCATGGTTGAGTTGAGACCAAACAGCATCACGAACATCAAACCAGCTACTACTGGTGATACTGAGAACGGCAAGTCCAATAAAGTAGTGACTAATTGCTTACCTTTAAACTGATAACGCGTCACCAACCAAGCAATGGCCACACCCATTACAATGTTAATCGGTAATACGATAGCCGCAGTAATCAACGTTAACTTAATAGCAGCTAATGCTTCAGGTTCAATTAAAGCCGCTAGATACAGCTCCCAGCCGCCCTTAAATGCCTCGTAGAATACCGCAAACAGCGGAATGACCAGCATAAGAAACATAAACAGTGAGGCAATACCAATGAATAAGGCACGTACCCACGGCGCATCGCGGGTAGCGGCATTGGATTGATAGTCATAACTGTTAGATACTTGCATATCACTGTCCTAGTTTGCTTAATTTTTAAATTTTAAATTCTGATGCTGCTGCTTATATGCCGCTTAGGTACTACTTATTACCGTAATTTAAAACCGTAATTAAAATGACTAACTACTTAGCCCCAACTCGGCGAGATAAACGCCACTGCAATAAGTTAATGGCCAGTAAAATGGCAAACGAGATCATCAGCATGAATAACGCCACAGCCGAAGCACCTTGAATGTCATACTGCTCAAGCTTACTGATGATAATCAGCGGTAAAATCTCAGACTGCATCGGAATGTTACCCGCGATAAAGATAACCGATCCGTATTCACCAGTAGCACGAGCGAACATCATGCCAGCACCCATTAACAATGCAGGAAAAAGCTCAGGTAAGATAACCGTACGGAAGGTAGTCAATCGATTGGCACCGAGTACAGCTGCCGCTTCTTCATACTCAACAGACAGCTCTTCTAATACTGGCTGCACTGCACGTACAATGAACGGGAAGCTCACCACGACTAACGCCAACCAAATACCAATCGGCGTGAACGCTACTTGAATACCAATTTTGTCAAAGAACTGACCGATTAATCCATTAGGCGCATATAAGGTTGCCAGCGAGATACCGGTTACCGCGGTTGGTAATGCAAAAGGTAAATCCACTAAGGCATTGATAATAGATTTGCCGCTGAAGTCGTAGCGAACCAATACCCAAGCCACTAAGGTGCCAAACACCATATTGGTCAACATCGCATAAAACGACATCTTTAATGACAAAATAATAGCGGCTTGTACTTGTTGCTGAGTGATGGCTTGTATAAAGCCACTCCAACCCATTTGGGTAGTGGTGTATGCCATCATTGCAAACGGTAAAATCACCAGTAACGATAAGCTAAGTACTGTGATACCGAGCGATAGGCCAAATCCTGGCAAAACATTACGCTGACGCAATCTTGTTAACCAAGAGCGTTTGCGTTCTGGATGTGCGGTAACTGGCGCTGACTGCTTCATGGTACTCTCACTGCTTCTTATAAGATTAATCTGGTGATTAAGGTGTGGTAATGCTGCTCATGCTAACAGGGCTTGCTTATTAAGTTTAATGATGATTAAGGCTATCTTAGTGAATAAAAGGAATATCTAGCCGTCTACTCACTAGCAAATATTAGCTAGGTTATGCTAACAGCGATTGACTGCTATATTTAGTGATGATTGGCGCTATGATAATGATGAATAGGAATATATTGCTGTTGATTACAATGATTGGTTATACAAAAGGCTAGTTAATAGAAAAAACAGAGAGAAAATTAGGTTAATAAAAAAGCAGCTAAGTGAATACACTTAACTGCTTTTGTTTATCGTAGATAATGCTTAAACCATGACTGATAGTGATTTATGGAGACGAAATTAGTTGGCTTCGTTAATAGCCAGCTCATCAAACACACCGCCTTCACTAAAGAAAGTACCCATGATCTCATCCCAAGTACCAAACACATCATTTGGACGGAATGTATCGATTGGCGGTAGTTTGTCACTATTGGCATCAAGCACTGACTGTACGCTTGGACGTAAGTAAAGGTCAGCTGCTAACTGCTGCGCAGGCTCGCTCCATAGATACTTAAGATACTCAGTAGCTGCTTCGGTAGTGCCTTTTTTGTCAGTCACTGACTTCACAACAGCAACTGGGCTTTCAGACTTAATAGAATAGTCTGGGAATACGATGTCCACTTGACCTTTACCAAACTTAGTGGCTGCCAGGTTTGATTCATTTTCAAAGGTGATTAACACATCACCGATATTACGTTGTACGAATGTAGTAGTCGCTGCACGGCCGCCATTTTCGTAAACTTTAACATTCTTTAGCAAGTCGCGAACGAAGCTTTTGGTCTTATCTTCATCTTTATTGAAAGCATGTAAACCATAACCATAAGCACCTAAGAAGGCATAACGACCATTACCGGTCACTTTTGGATTGGCCATAACAATTTCAAGACCTGGTTGAGTTAAGTCTTCCCAACCTTGAATATTTTTAGGGTTGTCTTTACGCACTAAAAATACGATAGTACTGGTAAATGGCACTGAGTAATCAGGAAACGCTTCTTCCCAATTGGCATCAACTTTGCCTTTTTCTTCTAATAACTCAATATCAGAGCCTTGGTTCATGGTAGCAACGTCAGCTTGTAAGCCATTGGCCACTGATAGTGCCTGCTTACTTGAACCGCCGTGCGACTGCTTGATACTGATGTTAGTACCTGGGTGCTCTGATTTGTAATGTTCAATGAACATTGGGTTGTAGTCTTTGTAGAAGTCGCGAGCCACATCATAAGAGACATTTAATAGCTCAATCTCTTGAGAGCCGGCAGCATCTGAACCAGCAGCGCCTTCAGTATCATTACCTTGGTTGCCACAAGCAGCAAGTGATAAGGCTAAAGTGGTCATGGTTGCCGCTGAGGCCAGTTTGATAAGACGGCTGCTTTTAGTGGTGTCAGCATTTGCTGACTGACTGTTTAGGCGTTGGCTAATAGAAAATAAGCGTGCCATAGATTGAATCCTTAATTTTAAATAAATGAACGTAATTAAATGAAGTTAAAAAATAATAGGTATTAACTAATTGCGAGATAATGAATAAATATCTGCTGTAATTTGGATAACATTGAATCTAAATATCTGTTGGTAGAATAACGCACATCCTAACAGGGCTTGCTTAGTAAGTTTAATGATGATTAAGGCTATCTTAGTGAATAAAAAGAATAACCTAGTTGTTTAGTACTGATTTAGTACCGATAAGGCAGTACAAAAATCAACCAAAATGAGCTATGATAGCAACTAGATAGGTTTGGCTTATTTCGGTTATTAATCGTCAGATAACAACGAGATAACGCGCTTTCAATCACTGGTTTTTTAAAAAATATTGTGTCTTAACAATAAGTGTCTTAATAAAGAGTAGCTATGACTTCAATGACCGCATCTATCAAAACCCTGACCGTTAAATCCTTGTTTATCGCTACTTTATTGCCCAGCGTAATGACGGGCTGTCAGCTGCAATCTCAGACTGAGGTGAGAAACCACTCGCATCATTCAACGCAGTTAAGCACTAGGCTTCATGGAGAACACGCTCATGGCACTATACATGGTCATCAAGGCACCATGAATCATGGAAATCATAAGAACCAAGCCAAATCTGAAGCTAAAAAAGACATATCGGGTCATTACAGCCGACGCCTATCAGATACCAATCAAGTGCACGTGCATGTGAATAAAGTGGGCTTGGTCACCCCCAGTAAAAAAATCAGTTTAAGCTTAAGCAGTCTATCTACCGCTAAAAACGCCTCAAATGGTCAGCAGCCAGCCTGTGAATATCGTGGTACAGCCACGTTAATGGGTCAAGATGCTCTACACGGTCTTATCTACACCATACCGGTTAGCAGCTTGCTAAATAACAAATCTGCGGCGCAATCTAATGCCTCAGAAACTAATAAGTCTACTGATAATGGATTATTATTTTTCAGATTTAAAGAAGGTGTGTTAAGCATCGACAGTAACAACCCAACTGTTTTGAACAGCTTTTGTACTGGCTCAACCTCAATTAAAGGCGATTACTATCCTCAGTAGTTAGCCGTTTTCCTTAATAACCACTTGCCATAATCTATATTAACAGGTTCTATGGTTGCGCTTTTTTATAGCTAATTTAATAAGTAGGATAGCTTAGATAGGTATGACTGTTTAGATGGGTTTCTCTTGATAATTAAGACAGTAAAACTGTGTTGTCAAAGAATATTGACAGACGATATGAATACAATGTGGTGTTTTTTGATTAGGCTATAACGCGGCTATTACTATTACAGGAAATCAGCATAAATACCAATTCTAATATTAAGCACCATTAGCGTTTACTAAATACCTGCTGACAGCTTTGGTAATACTGGTGGCTAAAGTCGGCTATTTCACTTTGTTTGTTGTGATCATCGACATAACGTGGCACTCGAAACGCATCACCGACCATGACGCCCACTAAGTGGTGATAATCATCGCTATACCCTTCCAATACCCGGCTCGATACTTGCAGCATCTCCTGAGCAGACAACCCTTCTTGGCGGGCCATCATCACCAATCCCGCAAGCTCCGATATCTGATCACAAGTCTCATTATTTGCTTGAGCGGCATTGGCTAGTGCTGGCATGACTGTCACTGCTGACACCAGCATCACTGCTATTAAAGTCAGTCGCTTTAGTACCGAACTGGGGTGTTTAATATTCATGACATGCATTGCCTGTTATTGGATTGTGGTTGTGGTTATGCTACCGTTTATTAGACTAGATGATTGAGTAGAGTTTATTAGTTAGAGATATCAGATTAAATCTATATTCAATTATAACAAAGGCCCCATGGTCGCAACCACATTGGTCCAAATACGATAGTAAAAGGGCCAAGCCTCTACTTGATGCAAACTCACTTCATCTGAATCATCAATATATTGCTGTTGACGTCTGCGAATCTTTTCGGTGAGAGTAGTATCATAAAAGATCATATTGTTTTCATAGTTCAAATCAAAGCTGCGCAAGTCCAAATTGGTCGATCCAATCAAACTGATTTGACCATCCACTGTGAAGGTCTTTGCATGTAGCAGACCTGATCGATATTCATAAATCTTAATACCTGCTTGAAGCATTTGCCAGTAATAGCTGTGACTGGTCGCAGCCACAATGAATGAGTCATTGTGCTTAGGGAATATTATCTTTACATCAACCCCACGTAATGCAACCGAGCACAGCATATTGAGCAAGGTGAAGTCCGGCACAAAGTAAGGTGTGGAGATGGTAAGACTGTGCTTAGCCTGGCTCATTAGTGTACTTAAAAACTGCGGCGTTGTCCCTTGCCTTTGACTGGGACCATCAGCAAACACTTGAGCAGCACAGCCATCTGGTTGCTGCGTAGTGATAAAAGGAAAGCTATCGAGTCTGGTATCAGGGTTTTGCATCAGCCAGTCACTGGCAAACAGCATTTGATTTTGGGCAACCACAGGTCCTTGCACTCTTAGCATAATATCAACCCAAGGCGCGTACTTAGGCTTTACTCGAAACTCAGGGTCTGCGCTATTGCGACTACCAACATAGCCTATTTTGCCATCGATAATGGTGATTTTACGGTGATTGCGCAAATCCAAACGGCTCAGTAGCAGCACTTTAATGATATTATCGATCGGCAAGGCCACACTGACTTCAACCCCTGCCTGGCGCATCGCTTGCCATAGATCTGATTTAATTAGCTTTCTTGAGCCCAGTCCATCCACCATCGCTCGGCATGTCACCCCACGCTGTGCGGCACGTATCAGCGCATTGGCCACATCGGTGCCCATGCCATCTTCTAACCAAATATAATATAAGACATGAATGTGATCGGTTGCCGCGTCGAAGTCGGCGATCATCTGTTGCTGGGTATGTTTGGCATCAGCCATTAACTGCGCTTTATTACCGAGCGTGGTTTGAAAGCCGGTTACCGAAGAGGCATAGGACAGGGCTGTTTGATATTCAGGGGCAACGACTTGTTGTAAGGTTGATTGCTGCCCTAATACCTGTGGAAAGCTGTCTTGCAATCGCTGTTTGATTTTCTCATGACGATATTGAAAGTTTAATCCCAGATGTACTTCGCCAAACATCCAATAAACGACGACACCAAAATAAGGCACAATAAACAATACAACCAACCAAGCCAGCCTAGCTGACGAGGTCAAATCATGGCGTGACAGCACCCGTAATGAGATTAATAGCCACAGTCCAAAGTGGAGAATAAACAGCAAATCAAAAAACATGAAGCAAGCCTAGTTAAAGCAGCAAAAATCGAGGTAACTAAATAGTCGAGGTAACTAAATCACAGCAGCCTGCACTGATTAATAGATTATTTGATTAAATGCAGACATTAGCCAAACAGTGATGCCTTATTAAAAGGATGTCTAATAAGATATGTCTTATTAAAAAGATGCGCGTTTAGTTATTAAGTTTTAAAAACTGAAGATTTGAGATATTAATCTGTATCTTGTTTGACCCCTGCCGTCAAATCCGTACACCTAAACTTGGGAGATTTTGATCAGGCAGCTTGACGATAGAAATCCATCCAAACTTGTCTTGGCGATCTCATACCTAAACTCTGCTGAATCCTGACTTGATTGTAATCTAACTCGATATATTTTATGATACTGTTGATTGCTTCAAATCGAGTTTTGTAATTATGATGATATATCAGCTCATTCTTTAAAACGCCCCAGAAGCTCTCTATTGGCGCATTGTCATAACAGTTACCTTTCGCACTCATAGATCCTTTAAAACCGTATTTACTGATCATTTTGCGATAATCTTCGCTGCAATACTGGCTGCCTCTATCTGAATGTACAATAAGCCCTTGGCTAGGTCGTTTATCCTTGATTGCTTTATTTAAGGCTCTACAGACTAAATCTGCTTTCATGCGTTTATCGATAGCGTAGCCAACCAATTCTTTGGTATATAAGTCTTTGACGCCTGCTAAATAAAGCCAGCCCTCATCTGTCCAAATATAGGTTATATCACTGACCCAAGCACAATTAGGACGGTTAACGCCAAACTGTTGTTTAAGAAAATTAGGATAGACTCGCTTGTTATGGTCTGAGTCCGTTGTCACTTTAAAGCGTTTATGACGTCTACATTTGATGTCATGTTCTTCCTTGATACTACGCACCATGTACTTGCTAATCTCATGTCCATGCTCACTTAAATGTGCATGCAGACGCTGATAACCATATCGCTCTTTAGTCTCACTATGCGCAGCTTTTACAAGCAGCTCACAGCGGTTACGATGTATTTGCTGAGCACTGATATTACGCTTGGTCCAGTCATAGTAGCTTGATGGTTTAATATCAAGGGTTTTACACATGCTGGTAATGCTAAATTCATATTTGTGATGGTCAATAAAGGCGTACCTTACTGACCGTGTTTCGCAAAGTACGCCGTGGCCTTTTTTAGTATCTCTCGTTCTTCTTGTGCTATTTTTAGTTCACGCTTTAAACGCTTCATTTCTTC
This sequence comes from Psychrobacter sp. FDAARGOS_221, assembly GCF_002313155.2. NCBI lineage: Bacteria > Pseudomonadati > Pseudomonadota > Gammaproteobacteria > Moraxellales > Moraxellaceae > Psychrobacter > Psychrobacter sp. FDAARGOS_221. Next base: position 196,948 of record NZ_NWFK02000001.1, on the reverse strand, counting down.
AAGGGCTGAAACAAGCTCTGGATCGTATTGCTTAGTACCCTTGAGCATGCCTTGATTGGCTTTTCGTTGCCAGTTAGCCAGTGTCTGCATTGGCAGCCCTAACCGCCTAGCTGTAGCACTAACATTGCCACCATTATTCTCTATTGCTTTAACTGCTTCTGCTTTAAATTCTTCACTGTATCTTTTAGCTTTCTTTGTCATGGTAAACTCCTATTTGTCTTCCTTAGTTTACCAAGTTTTTGTCTACGGTTTTTTCAGCATAGCTCATGACACTTCATGCCCCACTCCACTTCTGCATATTTTGATTAACCGAAAAATTATAAACAATAATGCGTTTTTTATTGTTGTGAACTGGTAGAAGATTGTTAAAAGCTGTCCCTTCTTGAATAAAAAAACCCCTTAAGGAGTTTAAGGGGCTACGAATTTAATCAACAAATAACAATAAACCGAACAACGACTAACGGAAGCACGCTGAGAATATATATAAGCTCAGATCAGCCAGTTTTCATTTAAAAAACGCCAATTAACCCTTATTGAGTCACCAATTCTATGGTTGCCTGTTCGCCATAAGCCTCTTCACCAGAATAGGCTTCTATTTTAGCGTTTAATATTTCACCGCTTGCTGTAATCTCAAAACACTCACTACCGGTATGATCATACTCTGCAGATTTGGCTTGCGACTCACTAACCATACATAACCAAGCAGTAAGATCAGAAGCTGGTGTTAAACGCCATTCTACTGTGGTGCTGCTCATTTTTTCCGACTTACTGCTGTCTTTATAAGTCGTTTCCTGAATATAGGCTTGCGAGTCACCAACTTTGGCATACTTTGGTATCGCGGCAAGCTGCTTAACCGTTGAATAGGTGCCATCAAATTGAATATCACCATAAAAAGTTAGCGGGTTTAAACTATAGAAACTTTGCATGTTGGTGGTTTCAACGTGCGTTCCATACATTTTGATATCGGTAATAAGCTCAGACTTTAACACTTGATGATTTTCAAACCACTGCGGACCTTGCTTTTTTGATTGAAGAGTCAGCTCTAAGGGTGCGCCCATATATTCAGTGACAAAGGTTGCCTCATAATCTTCTAACACTTGAATCATTACCGACTCAACCGGAAATTCCATCACTGGCTGCACACTGGCTGGCATGTTGGCATTGCTACTATCCGCTACGGAATAACCGCCACTGACACAGGCCGTTAGACTCAATCCAATCAGAGTTAACAGACTAATATTTTTCATTTTGACTCACTTTCAGTTTTATTGGGTTAGACAACTTTTAATAGCCATTGGTTTTAATAGTGATTGTAATAGCGTTAGTCATGGTTTGACCAACATTTTGAATAACAGCTTCTATAAATTAACAGTAACTTATTGATTATATAGCTATAACCACACAACAATTGTTAAATTATGGCTTGTTAAATTTAAAGTAACACTATAAAGCAATTGTATTTATGTCACCATATTTTTTACAAAAAAACTGCTCAAATGTTGAATAAAGACCTAAATCAACGAAAAATAAGAAACCTAAACCTAATACATGACTCAAAAAACAACAAAAAAGGCCGAGCAATGATGCCCGACCTTTATGTTTACAAGCTGTTGTTATAAACAGCTATTTAGTACCGTCTCTATTTACCAACTACTGAGCAGAAGCACCGGTTAGTTTAATCTCAGCACGGTCTTCTTTAGCAATACCAGCATAATAGTCACGTAAGATCTGTAATACTTCAGGACGACTGAAGTTCTCTGGTACCGGCTGGTCTTCAGATAACGCTTTACGCAGTTTAGTGCCTGATACTTTGACATGGTGCTCAGCATCATGTGGACAAGTCTTGGTAGACGCCATTGCTTGACAGGCATTACACCAGAAAGTCCAATCAATTTTTAGCGGCTTGGTTTGCATCGCATCTTTATCAATGCTGTCAAAGATAGCCTGTGCATCAAATGGACCATAATAGTCGCCAACACCTGCATGGTCACGACCAACGATTAAGTGGCTGCAGCCATAATTTTGGCGGAATAGCGCATGTAATAATGCTTCACGTGGGCCTGCATAACGCATATCTAGTGGATAACCGGCTTGAATAACGGTATCTTTTTTGAAGTAATTATCAATCAACGTCTTAATCGCTTCTTGACGTACTTCTGCAGGGATATCACCTGGCTTTAACGCGCCCAGTAGTGAGTGAATCATCACCCCATCACAGATCTCAATAGCAATCTTGGCTAAGTACTCATGCGAACGGTGCATTGGGTTACGCGTTTGGAAGGCCGCAACGGTTTGCCAGTTCTTTTGCTTGAACAGCTCACGAGTTTCAGCAGGCGTTTTATAAATCTCTGGATATAATGTTGGGAACTCACCTTGGCTGAATACTTTTACAGAACCTGCGACATTTACCTCGCCCTGCTCTTGCACTTGTTTGACACCTGGATGCGCAGGGTCAGTGGTGGTAAATACTTGCTGGCACTCATGATCTTTATCAATGGTGTAAGTCTCTTCAACCGTGATAACACCCATAATCTCGCCATCTTCGGCGACTAACGCAACCTCATCACCTGGCGCTAAGCTGTCTGCCTGCTCTTTGCTGGTAGATAACGTGATTGGAATGGGCCAAAACAAACCATTATGCTCGCCTGTCTTTAACGTCATTTCATCAACAACACCTTGCCAATCTGCTTGATTCATAAAGCCATTAAGAGGCGTAAATCCGCCAATACCAAGCATAATTAAATCGCCACGCTCACGTGAGCTAAGCTTAATTTGGGGTAAGTCTTTGGCGTGTTGTAAAGCCTGTTCTAGCGCGTCACCTTCTACTAATAAAGGCTTTAATTCATCACTGCCATGTGGTGGCACAATGCTGGTTTTACCAAGGCGTTTTACGAATGTCTGTGAAGTCATAACGTTATCCAATATGTTGATTTAACTCAAAAGTTAGCCTAATTTGACAAAAATATTCAAAATAACTTAATACGATTATGCTGAATGATTATGCAGATTTTACTGCTTAGGCTATTTATAAAAATTGATGTTACTAGACTAACCAACTTTGCTTATTCTTTTCTATGCTGTCTTTGGATATAGATATGTCAGATATGAATTTATAAAAAACTATAACCCTATGTAGTATAGCCACATGATTCTTTACTGTTAAAAAGGCATCTTTACTATGTATAAATATACTCATGCGGACCAAGCCATGGTTGATGAGCGAGTTGAGCAATTTCGCGATCAGACTCGCCGTTACCTAGCGGGAGAGTTGCCTGAAGAGCAATATTTGCCTCTACGTTTGCAAAATGGCCTATATATCCAGCGCCATGCCCCTATGTTACGTATCGCTGTGCCTTATGGATTAATGGCAAGCTACCAAGTGCGTAAACTGGCAGAGATTACGCGCAAATACGACAAAGGCTATGGTCACTTCACTACCCGTACTAACCTACAATTAAACTGGCCTAAGCTTGAAGAAGTGCCTGATATCTTAGCTGAGCTGGCCTCTGTACAGATGCACGCCATTCAAACCTCAGGTAACTGTATTCGTAACACCACAACTGACCCCTATGCTGGCATTAATGCCAATGAAGTCGAAGACCCTCGCCCTTATTGTGAGATTATTCGTCAGTGGTCAACCTTTCACCCTGAGTTTGCTTTCTTACCGCGTAAGTTCAAAATTGCGGTCATTGGTACTGCAGAAGACCGTGCGGCAACTCAGGTGCACGATATCGGCCTTCATGTTGTCAAAAATGACGAAGGCGAAGTGGGCTTTGAAGTTATCGTGGGCGGTGGTCTAGGCCGTATCCCAGTTATCGGTAAAACCATTCGTGAGTTCTTACCTCGTGAGCACTTATTAAGTTATTTAGACGCTATCTTGCGTGTTTATAACCTTCATGGCCGCCGTGACAGTAAATCAAAGTATAGATCTCGCATTAAGATTCTTGTTGAGAGCTTAGGCACCAGAGAGTTCACAAAGCTGGTCGAAAAAGAGTGGGAAACCTATACCAAAGACGGTGACTTAACACTAACCGAAGAAAACTTTGCGACGGCAAAAAGCTACTTCCCAGAGTTTGATTACGAAAAAGTTGATGAATTAGAAAGCCAATCGCAACTGAAAAAACAGTTTGAAAACAAAGCTTTCGCCGATTGGTATGCTCGCAACACTGTACCGCATAAAGTGGCCGGTTACCGTGCGGTCATCGCCTCATTAAAAGCCGGCCTCGTTGATGGCAAATATGTCCCTGCTGGTGACGTCACTGATGAGCAATTAGACCGCCTAGCAGATTTAGCTGATCAATACAGTTTTGGTGAAATCCGTGGTACGCACCAACAGAACTTAGTGTTTGCCGATGTAAAACAGACTGATCTGTATGCGTTATGGGAAGCGTTAACTGAAATTGACTTGGCACGCCCAAACATTGGTACGTTAACGGACATGATTGTGTGCCCAGGCTTTGACTTATGTTCACTGGCGAACGCCACGACCTTTAACATCGCTGAGCAAATTGAAAAGCACTTTGATGATTTAGATTATCTGTATGATTTAGGCGAAATTAGACTGAATATGTCAGGTTGTGTGAACGCTTGTGCGCATCACCATGTGGCTGATATTGGTATCTTAGGCGTTGATAAAAAAGGTGAGCACTGGTACCAGTTCAGCTTAGGCGGTAGCTCAAAATCAGATACCCGTCTGGGTGAAATCTTAGGTCGCTCTGTTGCAACAGAAGATGTGGCATCAACCTTGCAAAAAGTTTTAGACGTGTATACCCAGCAACGCCATGTTGAGGGTGATATCGCTGAACCATTTGCTGACTTTGTACAACGTGTTGGCATTCAGCCATTTAAGGAGGCGGTATATGGGTAACCACAATATTTTAGATGCTAAAGCGAATGATATTACCGCTGAAGACAGCTGGCAGGCACTGTATACCGCTGAACTGCCAGACGGTATTGCAACCACAACCATTCACTTAGGTGAGTTATTACACAAGCCTGAGCGTCTAGATGTGATCTTGCCTATGTCTGATGTGTTGTCACCACAAGGCCTTCTGACTGAAGCATTGGATTTGATTTCAAATCATGTCAGTCGTGTTGGTCTATGGGCAGATACTGAGATTTCTACTGAACAGCTTGATGCGTTATTAGCTGCTACAGAAGATAAAGAGCATAACCTGCTGAACGCTTTAGATCTTATTGTGTTCTATCAGCCAAAATTTGCTGATGGGCGTACCTTTAGTCAAATCCGTCATTTACGCCATAAAGGCTTTAAAGGTGAGCTGCGTATTGCCGGTCATTTCGGCCGTGACCAAATTGTCTATTTGCAACGTGCTGGTGTGGACACTTTTGTCATCAATGCAGGCGATTTAACTGAAGATATCAAGGTATCTTTTGGCGCATTAGCATCATCTTATGATGGCAGTGTCGCCAGACAGCTACCTATGTTTAGATAGCCTATATTTAGATAGACAGCTGTTTAGATAGGCAGCAGCATTCAACTTAAAAACGTTTAAGATTCGTTTTAACCCGCTACATGTCAAACCAAACAATAGCTTTATATTTTTTATTTTAAGGACTTATTATGACTATCGACATCAATATCGACCAAGCCAACAAAGAACTAGAAAGCAAAACCCCTGAGCAAATCGTTGAGTGGGCATTAGCGAAAGCAGAAAACCCAATCATCACCACTAACTTTCGCCCATATGAGTCAGCTATCTTGCACCTAATTGCCAAGCAAAAGCCAGACATCACTGTATTGTGGGTAGATTCAGGCTACAACACAGACGCTACCTATAAGTTTGCGAACAAGCTAATCAAAGACTTGAACCTAAACGTAGTGACTTATATCCCAAAACAAACCAGCGCACATCGTGATGCAACCTTCAATGGTATCCCAAGCGTAGACAACCCACTACACGCTGAGTTTACTGAGCAAGTAAAACTTGAACCATTTAAGCGTGCTCTTAGTGAGTTAAAGCCTGACGTTTGGTTTAATGCCATCCGTAAAGACCAAACTGAATTCCGCCAAGGTCTTGATGTACTAAGTCAGTCTAAAGATGGTGTTTTAAAAGTTGCGCCTTTATTCTACAAAACTGACAAAGATTTAGACGCCTACCTTGAAGAAAACGATCTACCAAACGAGTTTGACTACTTTGACCCAACCAAAGTAGAAGAAAACCGTGAGTGTGGTCTACATACTCAGCTGTAATTGACGCTTTAAGTGGGCAATAAAACACCTAACATCATTTTTATCGCCTCACTTAATTGACCAAAAAAACACCGCTTAATGTTTTATTAAGCGGTGTTTTTTATTCACTTAGTTTTAGCTATTGAAGATGTAGTATTTAGGTTTAGCATTCAATACTAATCAGTGGTTCAGCTACTTATTATTTAAGCGGTTACTAATTACTTTGATAATCCAGATTTTCACAGTCAATAGCCACTGGCAACATCGCTTAACGTTTGCCACGCTTCATCGGTGCGAATAAGTCAGCTTGACCATGCTTACGCGTATACTCACGCATAAAGGCTCTGACCGCTTGCGAGGCAGTGGTGTCTTGATTGGCGCAGGCATGCTTAAATGAATTTAACAGGTTTTCTTCTACCTTAGCGGTAAATAATTTATCTTTTCCCATAGGACGACTCTCTTTAAGCTATCGATAATAAATTTAAGCCTAGATTAGCTTTTAAACACATCATTTAAAGGCTTAAAATCAGGTATATAAACTGTATATACCTATTATATAATTTTTATATATCATGGCGCAACCCCTTATAAATAAAGACTTTCAGCAGAATGAAAACAGCCAGGCAGTGTTAAATTTAAAACAATCTTTCACAAATTAAGTTATTAGACAGTACAAAATACACTGTCATAAAAGGATAGGCATTGGGTGCTGAGTCAGGTATAGAATCCATATTAAAGCTTGTCAAATTACGAGCTTCTTCATAATCAGAGTCATTTAAAAAATCTTCATAAGCATCGATTAAACCTTGTTGCTCTACTTTATGCTGTAACTCAGGACTTTCAAAATTGTCATTGCCCTCTTCCCGCGCCTGTGCAATCTCATCAACAAAAAAATGATTGAGCATATTTAAGGTATTCTGAGCATCTTCAAAGTCAGACTCATACACATGACCATAAGCAAATAACCTGATATAGCCTTTATAATTTTGCAATTGATTAAGTTTCGATTGGCATTGCAGTAACTCATCATTCTTTGGCTGATTTTGTTTAGACTTTGCCAACTGCTCCTGCTCTTCATTCATAAGGTCTAGAACCCGGTCAATCCTTTGCTGATGATACTCATCTGAATATAAGCCATAAGCGCGTTGATAGATAGCTTCAGCCAGCTGCTTTTGACTCTCATTCAATCGCTCGATATCAAGTGGGCTTTGCTCAACCATAAGATCAAAATAATTAAAGCTCTCATTGCTAGATTGATTAGTCACCTGTTGCTGAAGATTAAGTGACTGTTGAGAATCAGACTTGGCTTGAGCATAGCTAATACTAAGTATCAGTATAACCAGACACAATAATGTCCAGTTTAATAGTTTGCTTGGCAAGCAGTTGTCGATGGACTTAGTACTAACTTTAGAAGTCAGGCTTATCGTCGTTATATTTCGCAAAAGCACTCCTTATCTGATCTTGGCTAGATTCAATTCAATGTATTTAACATCTTACAAAGCTGCTATCAATATCGTAACAGCTCACCAATAGATATACTACTGACTCTTTTTATTAATACTAATTTGTTAGCAATAAACAATCTAATACGCTCAAGTTATCAACCTGTTATGACAATCTTGAATTAAGTAATATCAAATCCTTCCATGCTTGTTGGCGGCTAATACGCCATAATGAGGGCAACTTATAATAAATAGTATACCGATTATGAATACCTTTCCCCTATTTTTTAAATTTACTGACCAGCCGATATTAATTGTTGGCGGCGGTGAAGTAGCTCAGCGTAAAGCAGATTTGCTGTCTCGCGCTGGTGCGCACATTACCATCGTGGCACCACAGATTAGCAATGAGATTCGTGAGCTACTCGGTGAAGACAAACACAGCCTAATTACTGCTGCATATGACAAAAAGTATTTGGCTGGCAAGCGTATTGTCATTGCTGGTACAGATGACGAAGCCTTAAACCATCAAGTGCATGCAGATTGCCAAGCACTCAATATCCCAGTTAACGTGGTCGATACGCCGCCACTGTGTGACTTTATCTTCCCGGCCATTGTCGATAGAAGCCCAATCGTGATTGGGATATCGTCTAATGGTAAGGCGCCCGTGCTTGCCCGTCTAACCCGTGCCCGTTTAGAAACCTTGATTCCACAAGGTTACGGTAAACTAGCCAAATTGGCTGGTGATATGCGTGATGACGTTAAATCAAAGATTCCAACACTTACCGGTCGTCGTCAGTTTTGGGAAAAAGCATTTGAAGGTAAAGTCAGCGAGCTTATGTTTGCCGGTCGTATTTCAGATGCAGAGCAAGCATTAAAGCAACAGCTAGAGCAAACTCATCAGCAGTTATCAAACAAGCACAATGACGATGAGCAAACTAGCACTAAGCCTGTGGGCGAAGTATATATCGTTGGTGCAGGCCCTGGTGATCCAGAACTACTTACCTTTAAGGCGCTACGATTAATGCAGCAAGCAGACATCGTTTATTACGATGCGCTAGTGTCTGATGAAGTGCTGGATTTGTGTCGCCGTGATGCCGATAAAGTATTTGTCGGTAAAAAACGCAGCAATCATGCCGTGGCTCAACAAAACATCAATCAAATGATGATTGACGCTGCTAACTCTGGCAAACGTGTGGTGCGACTAAAAGGCGGTGATCCCTTTGTCTTTGGTCGTGGCGGTGAAGAGATACAGGCCATGCGCGCAGCCAATATCCCTTATCAAGTCGTGCCCGGTATTACCGCAGCTAATGCTGCCGCTTGCTATACAGGCATTCCGCTTACCCATAGGGACCATGCCCAGTCTGTGCGCTTTGTGACAGGGTTTTTAAAGTCTGGCGAGCCCAATCAAGGCTTTGATAGCTTAACCAATCCCAATGAAACCATTGTATTTTATATGGGGCTACACTCATTAGAGCGACTGACCACAGGACTTATGACTGCAGGACGTGATAAAGATACGCCGATTGCCATTGTGTCACATGCCAGCCTACCCACTCAGCAAGTCATGACGGGTACACTGAGCGATATCGTTGCCAAGCATGAGGCCAATCCATTACCAACACCAGCGCTATTAATCGTCGGTGAAGTTGCTAAACTACATGACACTCTAGCCTGGTATGGTGAGCATATTAGCGACACTGATCAGCAAGCGCATGCACTGAACATGGTTTAAAGCTTTAGTTTTAAGAATAAAAAAAGACCCTTTTAAATTCAATTTAAAAGGGTCTTTTTAGGTAACACTAAGCTGCCTAAAATTAAACTACTAACGCCGCCTATGATAGATACCAACATGATAAGCAGTAGCGTATCTTGACTATAATCAATCAATAAATTAAAACTACCGCCTCTAAACATACTTAGCACGCTCAAAATAATATGCGCATACAAAGCGGTGACTATTGCACCAACTGATAATAAATAAAACCACTTAATCGGTTGATTTAAGATTAATCTTAATCTATTAAGGATAAATGCAGTAACGATAGAAGGTATAAGACCGGCTACAATACTATTTAGAATGATAAAGACAAACATATTTAGTATATTCGACGGTGAAATAACTGTAAAACCAAACCACATAATCAGACCGCCAACGAAGCCTCCATACAAGGCAAAAGTCTTTATTAACTTTACTGTTGGATACTCATTTAAGTCAGTATTATTATCTATACTGTCCACAACTAAACTTTGATTAGATTCTGACTGCTCTGATTGTGACATCCTGTCTCCCTATCAACCATAACTAGGTTGTGTTACGTCGGTTACTGGCTAAGTAACCAAAACTATAACCTAGTTATATGGAATCACTATGCAGAAATTAAGAAAAGCCGATGTAGCTTGAACCTTAAATAGTTAATAAAGAAATAGCTTAATAAAGCAGTTTAAAATACAGATATCTTAGTTAAACCTATTACTGCAAACACCACAACGACGTTATTTCAGAACTACGTGCTATAAATAGCGGATCTGTTGCATCTTGGCTTTTGCCATGTGTTGGCTCCGTGTCTAAACGGTATTTGACGGTTAGACCTGCCTCATCTATCCAGCCAAGTAACTCCTCACGAGTACGCAACTTTAAATGCTCAGCTAAATCGGACATAATCAGCCAAATCTCTCCGCCCTCAGCCAAATGCTGTTTTGCCTCATTCAAGAAACCACGTAGCATGGTGCTATTGGCATCATATACGGCATACTCTAATGGCGAGCTCGGCTTTGCAGGTAACCAAGGAGGATTGCAGACAATTAAATCAGCAAGCGGCGCGTCATTTGGAAACAAGTCAGTTTGTTGTAAGGTGACGTTTGATAACTCTAAACGATTTAGATTGTCTTTGGCACAGTCAAGTGCGCGCGGATTTAAGTCCGTCGCAATTATTTGGTTAAACCCACGTTTAGCGAGCACAATAGACAGCAGCCCTGTACCCGTTCCAATGTCATAAGCCACGTTTTTATTAATTGGCAGCGGTGCATCAAACAGCAGCTGCACATATTCCTGACGCGTCGGCGCAAACACGCCGTAATGCGGATGAATAGATAAGCCCAAAGCTTTAACCGGCACGCCTTTTTTACGCCACTGTGCGGCACTGATTGCGCCTTGCAAATCACGGAATGACAATACGCAAGGCTCATCCATTTCACCAAACGCAGCAGTGCAAGCAGCGCTCACATCAGGTGCACGGCGTAATTGACTAACATACCCTGCATCTAACTGAAGTAGCAGTCGACCTAGTATTCTAGAGCGTTGGCTTTGCGCCAATCGGTTTTTATGAAAAAGCTCTGGGAACTCTTCTTGGTTATTCGTATCAGTATTTGATTTAGCGGCTTTGCTCAAACGACGCTGCTGGGTTCTATCAATACGGCGCTTTATGGCTTGCAATAATTGCTTAGCGTTATGAAAATCACCGCGCCATAACATAGATGTGCCCGCATTGGCTAGACGATAGGCTTCATTGGCTGTCGTGGTATCGTCAATAATAACGATACGCTTAGGCACTTCATAACCACTTTGAGATAACCAGCGTGCCTGTTGCTCAATCCCATTTTCTTGCCATTGTACATACTGCTTTGTTGTTTGTAACACGAGCTACCCTTTTGTTTGCAAATACTTTTTTGATGCTTAACCATCTAATAAGTTGCTATCATACACTAAAGCATACCAGCCTGCGCTATTAGCGTGCTTTCGCTTTATAATCAAGCGCATATTAAGCGTCCAAGCAAACCTAAATCCAACCTTTTGTTTATCAATAATATATCTAAAATACTTATTACCAATCCCATTATGAGTGCTGAAAATGAAACTTTGGTCTATTAGAACTCTCGACGAGCTAGACATTCTATTAAGTGGTCAGCCGTTAAGAACCGATCCTGATAAAGTAGATAAGGACCGTAAACAGGCTTATCGATGGATTGCAAAACAGTTGGCAAACAAGGTCTCACCGCCGCAAGGTGTTGAGTATCCTATTTGGGTATGGCGATATTGGGAAGGCAAACACAGAGCGAAGCCTGATTTAAGAGCTGGCGGGCATGTTCAGAGAGGATGTAAAGCTGTTAGGATTGAGTTAGATATTTCCTCTGATAAAGTGCTGCTCAGTGACTTTGATAGCTGGCATGCGGTGCTAAACAATCATCACCTCTCACACACCGATGCCGAGTATGAGTATTACGAGCAGTATGAAGCACAGGAAAAAGATGCAAACTTACTCAAAAAAAGTAAAGAAGCCACTTGGCTTAAGATTTTTTCGATAGAAGATCTACCAGATGATTGGGCAGTACAAGGCGTTACTTGGGAAATTCTGCCTGAACATATAGTGAATTATAAAGTCTTCACAGGTCGTTAATTTAGGGCGCGCCCTAATAAAGAGTCAGTAGCCAAAAGCGAGACTGGTAAATTGCCATTTATGGTATGATTAATTAACTCCCATTCAATGATAAGCTACTTTTAAATCACTTATTGATTAAGCCATTTTCTTAATTATTTACGCGTTGTAATAACCTCTATGTCTAAGTCTACCGAACTGTCTGCCGCTGCCAAGCCCTTAACCATTTTACATACCTCAGACTGGCATCTGGGTCGCCGTCTATATGGTCAATTACGCTACGAAGAATTTGAAGCGTTTTTAGCATGGCTGACCAAAACCATTGAGCAGTATCAAGTCGATATACTTATTGTCGCTGGTGATATCTTTGACACCATGACGCCGAGTAATAGAGCACAAGCGCTCTACTACGAATTTTTGGGTTTAATTTCCAGCCTACACTGCGACCACGTTGTGATAGTCGCTGGTAACCATGACTCCCCAACCTTTTTGGACGCGCCAGCCAATGTCTTAAAGTTTTTGAATGTGCATGTGATTGGTACTGCTTGTGATGATATTGCTGATGAAGTACTGGTATTAAAGAGCAAGTCTGGCGAACCTCAGTGCATCATAGCCGCTGTGCCCTACCTACGTGACCGTGATGTGCGTAATACGCAAGCGGGCGAATCAGGCGCAGATAAAGACGCCAATTTACTGGCAGGTATCCGTGAGCACTATGCGCAAGTGGCTGATATTGCCAAAGACAAACAGGCAGAGCTAAATGCTCAATCTCAGCGTCATATTCCTATTATTGCGACCGGTCATTTATTCGCCGCTGGCGGCACAACGACAGAAGATGACGGTGTGCGTGACCTATATGTCGGTAATTTGGGCAAAATCTCTGCTGATACCTTTGATGACGGTTTCGATTATGTGGCACTGGGTCACTTACATGTCCCGCAGAAAGTCGGCGGCTCCGACACCATTCGTTATAGTGGTTCACCCATTGCAATGGGCTTTGGTGAAGCAAAACAGACCAAGCAGGTGTTGTTGGTGCAATTTGGCGAGCAGTTAGATGACTTTAGTGAAGCTAGTGAACTTTCAGGTGTTGAAGGCTCTCTTAGCACTTCTGTCACGCCTGTAGTTAGCAACACTGTCAAAGACGATCCCCCATTTACGCCCGACTTATTCGATAGCCTACCCTCTGACATTGCTGAAGACAATGGCACCGATGATAATGTCGTACAAGATAGTTTAATTAATATCGATAAAGATAATCAGCCAACAAAAAACTTGTACAAAAACTCTGATAACTCAATGCAAGTTGTTTCTGTCACTGTGCCTTGTTTTCAACACTTGATGCACATATCTGGTGAGCTTCAAGAAATTTTAAATGCATTAACTGCATTGCCTACAGATAAGCCCATATGGATTGAAGTGGAATATGCTGGCAATGAGATTGTTAGCGATTTACGCGAGCAAATTAATAGCGTAGTAGCCGACACTCCTTTACAGGTACTCAAGATTCGTAATAACCAAGTACGTGATAAAGTCCTTAAATCACAAGTGGCGCACGAAACGCTGCAAGACTTAGATGAGATGGAAGTCTTTGAGCGCTGTTTGGCAGCGAATGATGTCGCTGAGTCACAGCGTCCAAGCTTGCGCGAGGCCTATGCTCAAATTGTCCATGATATTCATCATGAAGATAAACGGGCGTTATAAATTATGAAATATATATGATTTCTTATGTGATACTGCAAGAATTATCCTACCCGCCAAACTTATATCTATCAAATAGTTGCGTATAACTTATCATAGACGTTGAACTACAAAAACATCCTTAAGGAAAAAGGTATGCTATTTAATGAAGTTATTGAACGAATGAATATGTTTACTGTTTCAGCGGTTAGAACTTCAGACTTGGCAATTGCTGGCAGAAAAATGATGAATTGGGATAAGCAAGCATGGTCTACACCTCCTTGCTTAGTTACAGCAGGTAACAAACCAGATTTAGATGAAAACTTACTCCCATTAATTCATTCTTTATCTATTGAAATGAGCAAAACTATTGGTTTAGTATTAGGAAATCCCGAATCCTGCGAATTCAAAGAAAACGGTGGGGTACCTTTTGGAAATGAAAAAGACTTTATGCCTATAGAACATATTATTGGTACACAAATAATATTATATAATTATTGCCTCCTTGAAGCATATGAGTTCTTTCTTTATAGCGATATTCTAGAGAAAAACCATGACAAGTTTATGGAGGAAAAATTTACGCTCAATGATATTTTGAGAAGAGGTTCTGATAAATTACTTGCTGGGATTATTGAGCGTGAACAAAACAAGTATGAAAGAATGGGTGTACGTAATAGAATTAAATCTTGGTCTAAATTTGATATTGAACCGATATCCGAAAGTGGATAGAGATTTACGAAACAATGTCAGATATACGTAATACACTTACTCATGAAGCACTTTCAGATAATGTGGATTTGAAAGAAGCTATTAATTTTTTCCATCATGCACGTCTAGTGGTCAAAGAACTTGCCTATCATTTTAATGATGCTAGCATTGAACTATGTAAAACTCCTTGGCATGACTTCCCTGAAATTTGACTGTATTCATAACGAATAGCCTTAGTTGAATCAATTATACTAACCTTGCCTCGAAGGAACGGTTTAGCCCCGATTGAAGTAGTAAAGTGGGAATAGCTTCAGACTTTATCTATTTCATCATAAATTTAATAAGACTTAAGCCATGCGACTGATTGAATTACGACTAAAAAACCTAAACTCTCTTAGAGGCGAATGGCACATCGACTTTACCGATGAGGCGTATGTCAACGAGGGTATCTTTGCCATTATCGGGCACACTGGGGCTGGAAAGACCACTATTTTGGATGCGATTTGTTTGGCTTTGTATGGTGAAACGCCGCGTCTTGGCAAGATGACTGGGTCTTATAACGAGGTCATGTCGCGTCAAACAGGCGAGTGTTCGGCTGAAGTCGTCATTGATGTGAATGATGTCCACTATCGTTGCTTCTGGCAACAGCGCCGTGCCTATGGCAAGCCAGATGGTAATTTAGGTCCGATAACTCACGAGCTTGCACTTGCTAGCGATCATAATGGTCAAAAGGCGGGTACCATTCTTGAGGAAAAAGCCACATTAACCAAAGCGAGAATTGTCGATTTAATCCGTATGGATTTTGACCAGTTCACTCGCTCTATCCTGCTTGCACAAGGTAGTTTTGCAGCGTTTCTCAAGGCTGACACTGGTGAACGTGCCGATATTTTAGAGAAAATTACCGGTACTGATATCTACGCGACCATCTCTAAGCAAGTGCATGAGAAACGACGAGAAGAAGAGTCGAAGCTTGACGCACTGCAAGCCAAGCTACAAGGATTAGAGCTTTTAGATAAAGAGACTGAAACTGAATTAAATCAGCAGCTTAAAGACAACAACGCTCAATTGGTTGATAAGCGTAAAACAGTTGCCAAGCTAGATGAGCAACTAAAATGGATTCATGAGATTGAACAGCTGACACAGCAGATTGCTCAGCTTAAAACGGATGAAAAATCAGCGATTGAAGCAAAAGCTGCTTTTACTGAGGATGCTATACGGCTTAATAATGCCAATAAAGCATTAGAAGTTGAGAGTCTTTATACTCAAGTGCGTAGTTTGCGTGAATCAAAACATAAGCTGGCTCAAGAGCAGACGCATAAATCACAGCAAATCCCTGCCTTAAAACAACAACTGACAGAGCAGCAGCAGCAAGTAACCCAAGCACAGCAGAATGAAAAACTGGCTGAAAAAAGCTTGAACGATACTTTGCCTGTCATTGATCAAACACGCGAGCTTGATAATAAAATCAGTCAGCAACAGATCACGCTCAAGCAGCAACAAGACTTACAGCAAACCCATCAACAAAGCTTATCTGACTATAATAAGCAGTTAGAGAAATACATATCTAATAAAAATGATACGCAGCAAAAGCTCAATGACATCAATAACTACCTACATAAAAACGAGCATCATCAAAAGCTTAATGTTGATATAAGCACCTTAGACGCGCTCGGACAGAGTATCAAAGCACAGATAAAAGACAACTACGCACAATATCAGCAGCAGCAACTCAAAGAACAAGATAATATTAAGCTCTCGAATCAGCTTAAACAGCTTCAAGATAAGCTTCAAACCAATCAAAAGCGATACGATGGCAAACTGGCTCAGCTGGCTGAAGTAAAACAACAGCAAGATGCCTTACTACAAGGTCAACCCCTGGCTAAGTTCCGTGAGCAGCTACAGCATATTGATGCAACCAATTCACAGCTAACAAGTATTCATCAGCAACTTGAAACCGTCAAAGAATTAGCGACTAACATCGATTCTGAAAAGTCTGCATCTACTAAACTCACCACAGATATCGAGAACCTAAAAAAAGTAATTGCTAGTACCAATAAAGAACTTGAAGCACTTGCTAGGAATAAACAAGACAAACAGGATCAGATTGAACAGCAGCAGAAAATTATAGAGCTTGAAGCTAAACTTGAAGATTACATTGAGCTATTGGAGCAGAATCAACCCTGCCCGCTTTGTGGTTCTACTGAGCATCCAAATGCTGGGCACAAGCCGTCGGATACAAGCGAGCAGCATGCCAAGCTGAATCAATTAAAAGAAACGCTTAATCAGATTGATACGCAAATCAATACAGCTAAAAGTAAGCTAGATACTGATAAGCTTTCGTTCAACACCACAGAATATAAACTGAACCAAACCCAGTCACAATTAACCCAAACAGTGCAGCGCCTTCATGGCGCACTGACTCACATACGTGAGCATACAGAGTCCTTAAACGCTCAAATAGGTAGCGCACCCACTAGCGTACAACAGCTGATTAATGGCGCTGTTAATACAGCATCTAACAATACTTCTAATGCAAGTGTGGTGACTGATTTAGATCAATTAATTACCTTCATTAATAGTACGCCAGCTGATGAGCGACTAGATGAGTTGCTGTCAATCTGCAAGTCTGTAGCTGACACTATTTATCAAACCCAGCAAGCACTGCAACAACAAAAGCAGCACATTAATGTATCCTTAGATCAGCAGGATGAGCTGACTAAGCAAATAGCTGATATTAAGCAAGACATAAAGTCTATTGCAGACAACAATCAACAGCTTGTTATGGATAATAAAGATATTGAAGCCAAGCAACAGCTGAATCAGCAACGCATTGATCAGATTAAAAACGCAATGTCACAAGGGTTTGACTCATTATGCTCGGGATTAGAGCAACTTCAGCAGTTAATCAAACGCTATACAGATAGCTCAGTAGATCCCAATCCAGTAGGTGACAGCCCAGTAGATAACAATTCACCCCAGAACATATCAGGCGGTGAACAGGCCCTCAAACAACTCATACACTGTATTGATAAGCAGCGTTATTTGGATGATGAAGAATGCCAAGAGTCTTTACAGCCTTTGCGTGAGTTGCGTCAATCAATGAAGACACTGAATGAAAGGTACTTAGAGCAAATCTCTTTGCAACAGAAGCTGTCTGCACAGGTGCAAACCTTAGAGACTCAAATTGAGAATACGGAGTCCCTAATTGAAAAAGAACAAAGTTCTCTACACTCGTTATCTGAGGAGATAAAACAGCAGTCTAATCAGCTGACGCAAATGCAAACCGAACGCCGTGACTTGTTTGGCGATAAGCAGGTAAATATTGAAGAAAATAAACTACGCGCAGCGCTAGATACTGCTAAAAGTCAGCTTAGCCAACTGCGTGAGCATTATAGCAACAGCCAGCACCGATTAAACAGTGTCGAGGCAGATGCTCAGCGTATACAAACTCAGCTGTCTGAATTAGAAACCAATCTTGCTGAACAAGAACACACATTCATCTCGCAATTAGGCACACTTCAGTTTGATTCTGAAGCGTCGTTTGTGGCCGCTCGCCTCCCTAAAGAAGAGCGTGATGCCCTTAATCAAAAGCAGCAGCAGATTAATAATGCGCTAACCTATGCGCAAACAACATTAAAAACGAATGAGCAACTGCTAAAACAGAAAACCGATAATCCTCAGACTACGGATTCTAAAGAGGATTTACAGCAGCAGCTACAGCAGCAACAAAGCTTGGTCGATACGCTCATTGAGCAAGTTGGCGCTATCACTCAACAGCTGAAAGCCAATGAAGACCGTAAAGGTCAACAGCAGTCTCAGCTTGATGAGATTGATAAACAAAAAGAAAAGCTTAAAGTCTGGCGTGAGCTACACTCACTTATCGGCTCAAGTGATGGTAAGAGATACCGCACGTTTGCTCAGGGTCTTACCTTTGAGATTATGGTCAGTAACGCCAACACACAGCTACAAAAAATGAGCGACCGTTACGTGCTGGTTCGTGATGAAGAAAATCCGCTTGAGCTCAATGTGATTGATGACTATCAAGGCGGTCAGATACGCAGTACCAAAAACCTGTCTGGCGGTGAAGGCTTCTTGATTAGTCTGGCTTTAGCACTCGGTTTATCAAATATGGCCAGCCAAAACATTCGAGTTGATTCATTGTTCTTGGATGAAGGCTTTGGTACGCTGGATGAAGACTCGCTGGATGTGGCACTTAGCACCCTGACTAACTTACAACAAGAAGGTAAATTAATCGGTATCATCTCGCATGTACAGGCACTAAAAGACAGAATCCATACTCAAATTAGAGTGGATAAACTCTCAGGCGGCTATAGTAAAATCAGTGGACCGGGATGTTCTGCTAAAGTTTAAGCACTTAAAGAATAAAATTAACGATATGATATTGAGGAGTCAAAGTATGCGATTGTCTTCACTATCTAATCAATCTGAAACACTAGCACAAATTCTCAGCAACGAAAAAGCCACGCTATAAATATAGCGTGGCTTTTTTAAATTAAACTATTAAGCGGTTCTACTGACTACTGTTAACCACAGCTGTTTGACGATCAGTCAATGGGTTTGAACTTACTGGATTGCCATTGCCAGTTACTTGATTGCCACTTGCTTGATTCAATGGCGTTATACCACTTTGGTCAACTTGATTAGAATGCTGTTCGCTCACAAGAGCATTAGCCGTGCTTTCAACCTGATCGCTAACGTCTTTATCGTTATAAACCAAGCTAGCACCAAGAATACCCAATACGCCAAAAGTAAAAATAACGGCAAACTTTTCTTGAAGTTTTAATCGTTGCATTATAAATCCTTTAACTGAAATCAATTATTCAGAAATTAGCTTGTTCATCTCACTAATCATCACTGACAGCACAGATAAGCTTACTTGCTCTGGTTTTAATTCAGACATTTGATCTGCCATTAACTGTGTCGCTTGCTTATGTGTCTGCTGCCACTGTTTCAAACTGGCCGCCGCATCAGATTGTGATAACAGCTTATTCATCATCTGACGTAGGCTGCGTGTCAGCTCATTTAACAAGGCATAACGAGCACGTCTGTCCCAATGATTTTGCTGCGGTAACAGATCAACATGATGCATAAACCAGTCAATATTTAGGTTTTGATACACCTCAAAGTATAAGCTCGCTATTTGAGCAACGGGGCGATCATATTGCTCAGCCAACAGCTCTGTATCCAAGGCATCAATCGCATAAGGCAGTATCGCAAAGCTTTGCGCCTGTTCAGCTGACAATCCTAACTCAGTAAAGTGAGTCACTTCTTGCTCAAGATGCGCCTTAAATTGACGGGCGATGATTCCTTGCGGTGCTATCAACTCTGCCACGCCTTGCTTAAAGCGTTCAATGGTATCTGCTACTTGCATATCAGAGCCAAAGGCGTTGACTAGCCACACAATACCTTGCTCAAGCGCAGCACGCACTCTGACTTCAAGCTGCAGCAGACTATTGGCATCAACCTGATTGTCTAAAGATTCAAGAATCTGCCAATTATCACTGACTTCAAACAAATCTCTAACAACCGCATAACTTCTTATCAAAGTAGCAACGTCCTGATTAGTCTCTTCAAATAGGCGGAAAATAGCTTCGATGCCCAAGCGATTAACCACACTGTTGGTCAGATAAGTACTGATAATCTCACGATGCAGACGATGACGGGTCATCTCTGTAAAGAATTGACTGACCAGCGCATCTGGGAAGTATTTGCGTAGCTCATTGACGAAATAAGGATCGTCAGGCAAATCAGACTCTAATAACTGCTCATACACCCACATCTTACCGTAAGCCAGTATCACAGCCAGCTCTGGACGGGTCATACCCAATCCTGCCTGCCTGCGCTGCTCAATAACTTCATCGCTAGGTAAGAACTCAATGGCTCTGTCTAAGCGGCCTTCTGCTTCTAAGTAGTCGATAATGCGTTTATGGTCAGTTAAGTTCTCTGCACCGTCTAGATGGCTTAATTCAAGCGCTTGCGGTTGCAGATAGTTTTGACGTAATACCAACTCAGCAACTTCGTCGGTCATACTTTTTAACAGCTCATTACGCTGTTTTAGGGTCATATCACCCTGCTCAACGACTTTACCTAATAAGATCTTGATATTGACTTCATGGTCGGAGCAGTTTACGCCGCCTGAGTTA
Organism: Psychrobacter sp. FDAARGOS_221; assembly: GCF_002313155.2. NCBI lineage: Bacteria > Pseudomonadati > Pseudomonadota > Gammaproteobacteria > Moraxellales > Moraxellaceae > Psychrobacter > Psychrobacter sp. FDAARGOS_221. Next base: position 176,394 of record NZ_NWFK02000001.1, on the reverse strand, counting down.
TCAATCGCATCGGTATATAGATGACCGCCCTCATTTTCAGGGCCGCCATATAAAGCGTATTCAATACGGCCTTGCTGGGTACAACCTAGGTTACCGCCTTCGCCAAATACTTTAGCGCGAATGTCTTCACCATTGACACGGACCGCATCATTGGCACGATCGCCCACATCAGCATGGCTCTCATCACCGCTTTTAACATACGTACCGATACCGCCATTCCAGATAAGATCAACCGGAGCAGTGAGTAGTCGACTGATTAGCTCATTTGGGGTTAGGCTATCCTCAGCAATATCGAATGCCTGCTTCATCTCATCAGTGATCGTGATGGACTTATCCGCGCGTGAGAACACACCGCCACCTTGGCTAATTAATGACTTTTCATAATCATCCCAAGTTGAGCGTGGCAGGTTAAACAGACGCTCACGTTCTGCATAAGAGGCTTGAGTATCAGGATTTGGATCAATGAAAATATGCAAATGGTTGAACGCTGCCTGCAGCTTGATATGCTTCGATAACAGCATACCATTACCAAATACATCACCGCTCATATCGCCAATACCAACTACGGTAAAGTCGTCTTTATTTTGGATATCTAAGCCAAGCATTCTAAAATGCCGCTTCACTGATTCCCAAGCACCGCGAGCAGTAATGCCCATGGCTTTGTGGTCATAACCGACTGAGCCACCTGATGCAAAGGCATCATCAAGCCAGAAGCCATATTCAGCGGCTACGCCATTGGCGATATCGGAGAAACTGGCCGTACCCTTATCAGCAGCCACAACCAGATACGGATCATCTTCATCATGACGTACGGTATTATTAGGGTGTACTACTTCACCATCAACCAAGTTATCGGTCACATCGAGCATACCGCGTAAGAAGGTTTGATAGCAGGCAATACCTTCTTTTTGGAACGCTTCTCGGCCATCAGCAGGGGTTTTTTGTTTAACAATAAAACCGCCTTTGGAACCGACCGGCACAATAACCGCGTTCTTCACCATCTGTGCTTTTACCAGACCCAACACTTCGGTACGGAAATCTTCCATACGATCTGACCAGCGTAAGCCGCCACGCGCGACTTTACCGCCACGTAAGTGAATCGCTTCAACGCGCGGTGAGTAAACAAAAATCTCAAACATAGGCTTAGGTTTAGGTAAGTTTGGAATTTCACTGGCTGCAAACTTAAACGACAAGCGATCTTTGCGATTACCCTCATCATCACGTTGATAGTAGTTGGTACGTAACAGCGCATTAATAACATCCAAATACCAGCGTAATATCCTATCTTCATCTAAGCTTTCGACATTCACTAGCGCTGCTTTTAACTGATCTTGGCAGGCCTTGGTTTTTTGTGAGCGTTGCTGCGAATCATGCTCTGGGTTCATGCGCGCATCAAACAAGTCAGCAATCATTACCGCAATATCACTATTTTTGACCAAGGTTTGCTGAATATATTGACTCGAAAATGGCGCTTTGGCTTGCAGTATATAACGCATCAATGCACGCAGCATCACTACTTCGAAGGTTTCAAGACGCGTGGTTAATACCAGCTCATTAAGCGAGTCACTTTCTACACGCCCTGCCCAGATTTGAGATAAGCTGTCTTCAAACTGCTCACGCACCACCGACAAATTGATTGGGTTGGTATGGCGCTGAGTTAATTGATACTCTTGTAACCACAATGGCTGATCTGCCACATCAAAGGTATAGGTCTGAGCCGAGATAACAGAAACACCAAAATCTTCAAGTATTGGCAGGATTTTGGATAAAATGGTTGGCTCATTTTGACCATATAACTTTAAGTGCAACTGATTGCTTTCATCACCGGTTGATTGATACAGCTTCCATATCATCGGCTGGCTATCAGTCAGGCTAGCTAAGCGCTTGGTATCGACCACAGCGGTACGCACATCAAAGCGCTCTTGATAAGCGGCTGGAATCACTTGCAAATATCGCTTTAATAATAGATTGGCTTGCTGTTCGCCAAGCGCCTCTAACATCACTTGCTGATACTGGTCACGCCAGTCTTGCATCAGATCATTTAACTCATCTTCTAATTGCGCTAAGTCAACGCTATTGACTTGACCTGGCTCAGTACGCACATGCACATGTACGCGGGCATGATACGACTCATTAAACTCAGTGGTAAATCCTGAAGAGGTGCCATTAAAGGCATTGACCAAGGCTTGCTGTACTTTTAGACGAGTATTGGTATTGAACTTATCACGCGGGATATATACCAAGCACGAAACAAAACGCTGGTAATGATCGACTCGGCTAAACAGACGCAGTCTAGTCTTATCTTTTAATTGAGCGATACCAGAAACAATGGGATACAGCTCATCAATACTGGCCTGGAATAAGTCATCACGCGGCAAGCTATTAATGATGTGCATGTATTTATGATAGTTATAGCCATTTTTAGGAAAATCAGCGCGCTCCATTATCTTATTGGCTTTTTCACGTAATAACGGAATTTGCTGCACGCTTAATTGATAGGCTTGTGAGGTTAGCAGACCAATAAAGCGATATTCACCTACCAAATGACCTTCAGCATCATATTTATGAATACCCAAAAAGTCCATATATACCGGACGATGAATCGGTGACAGCTGACTAGATTTTGACAATAACACCACGCGTGGCATGGTCATCAGCGCTTTTAATCGATCAGGCAATTGGGCAAAACTTCTAGATGGCGTGTCTTCTGAGACATCATTTAACAGTCCTAAACCACTATTACCGACCGCTATGAGATTGATATTTTTTGCGTTGTCTGGGTCAGCAGCTGTTTCTGTCTGATGGGCAGCGCCTTCAATACGATACTCTCTAAAACCTAAGAAAATAAAGTTATCAGCAGCAATCCATTGTAAAAAGTCTCTAATTTCTTGCTTGCTGTGATAGACCTCTGGCACTTTAACATGCTCTAGATCTTGTTGGATTTGATTTAGTCTATCTTGCATGGCCTGCCAATCACCAACCACGGTATCTAAAGTGGCAATCTTGGCCTTAATAACTGCTGATAGTGCTTCAAGTGTCTCGGTATCAGTGCGCTCTATCTCACAATGCACCAATGAAAAATAGCGACTGTCACTGTCTTGCACCTCATTAATTTGAATCACTTTACCATCGTCATCACGCGCCACATCGATAATGGTATTGTGAATTCGACGTACCTCTAAGCCCTCGCCTTCAATGCACATGGTCAAGGTATCGACTAAAAAGGGTCGGTTATAAGCGACCAATTGCAGCACGCTATGGCTACTGTGAAAATGCTGCTCTTCAACGGTAGGATTTAATAAACGTAGTACAGGCTGATTGTCTTGATAAGATTTTAATAACACAAAGTGATGCAGCGCCATGCCTGCCAAATCTGCATCAGATTGTTTATCAGCTACTCTGACATCAAGGTTTCGATAGTAAGTGGTTATAAATTGTTGAACCAGCGGTTTGTCTTGTTGATTACTAAGATAATCACTGGCGATGTTGCTGATGGTCTCAAGACGCTCAGCGCTTACGAAAAATGTTTTTACTGCATTGGCTTCCGTAGTCATAACAGATCCTTTTTATTATTGGTTTTATTTTTTGATACGATTTAAATTATTCATTTTAAAATTTGTTATTTTAAAGTGCTATGCTTATGATTTTAGGCTTACGATATTAATTTATAAAGACAATACTTGCTTTTAAAGACAATATTGACTTTAAAAGCAAGTGTCTAAGTTAGTGTCTAAGTTATTGCAATTAACAGCATCACTTGTGCTTTATCGTTTATCGCTTATAATTTAGCGACCATCATTAGAGTTTACCCTTTGTTCAGCATATACTAAAGGGCTGAGTGCTCTGCATACAATGTTTCATCAATCCCCTACTCAGTTATAATTATTAGTCAGCATTTAGTTAACAATCACGTCTTGTAATATTTTTTTAATTGCCTCAAATAGTTGGTTTAGAGAATACTTATCTTAAAAACGTGACAAGTAGTTTCTATAAAATATTTGTTATAACTTGCTAACCTTTGTAAACCTTACCTGTAAACATTGGATAAGCATCGGCATAAACGCTAGGATAACCCTATGACCCCCAATAATTCGGATTTTTTAAACGCGCCAGCCACAGACACCAAATCCCATTTATTGGCAACTGGTTACAAATTACTTGCCAATAAAGGATTCACTGCGGTTGGTATCAAACAAATTTTAGACACCGCAGGTATCCCTAAAGGCTCTTTTTATCACTACTTTGCTTCAAAAGAAGCCTTTGGTGAAGCCATCATTAAAGGCTATTTTGAGCACTATAAAAACCGCCTGCAAGCCATATCAAACCAAGACATCACCGCTCAACAGAAGCTACATAGTTACTTCCAATATTGGTATGACACCCAACAAACCAGCTGTGATCATGAAAAGTGTCTGGTGGTTAAGCTAAGTGGTGAAGTTTCAGATATCTCTGACCCAATGCGTGAGGCATTGGCAGGGGGCTATATGCAGACCATTCATTGGATTAGCGAGCAAATTGAAGCCGGCTGGAAAGATGGCTCCGTGCCAACCGCTGACAACTTAAGCGCGATGAGTATTGCAAAGCGATGGTACTATGCTTGGCTTGGTGCTAGCCTTATTGCGAAGACCAGTCGCACCAATGATTCACTGACTGAAGTATGGCAGATGACTGTCTCAGAGCTTGGACTTTAAGCGTTGTAAATACACCTGTTTAACAGGACCTGTTAAAAAGGAATATCAGGAATATATTGTCATGAAATTTAACCATATCGGCATCCCCACTCAAGAGCGCTTTGAAGGTGAGATTGATCTGCCGCATTTAAAAATGACGGTTTCTGATCATGAAAACAACCCTTACGGCATTCAGTGGCAACGCTACTGGGATGATGCGCCTTATCCTGATATTGTAAAGACCATTCCGCATGTGGCTTTTGTGGTCGATGATCTTCAAAAAGAGCTTGAAGGTAAAAAGATTATTATTGAACCCAACTCCCCCAGTGACGGCTTAATCGTGGCTTTTGTTGAAGTTAACGGTGCGCCTATTGAGCTGATGCAGTACTTATAACTCACAACACAACCCATCATATATTTGACATTATTAATCCCTATAATGAGTCGCCATTAACCGTTTCATTATTTATTAGATAGTTTTGTAAAAATACTAGACGACCGGTCTAATCTAACTGTATTATATCAATCATCAAATATGAGCCAGCCGATTTTGCGGCTTTATTCTGTATCTCTTACTTACCTATGCAAGCTTGCAGATATTAGTTCAGTAACTTGAACTCTCTTTTGAAACAAACATTACTAATCGCATATTCTCAGATTTAAATTTCAATCTCTAAAACAATTTTATTTCGAACTCATTTTTAGCAAATCAATCAAGGATTATTTATGAATAACTTCCAATACTACAACCCAGTACGCATCGTATTTGGTGAAGGTCAAATCAAAGAACTATCAAACTTAGTACCAAAAGATGCGCGTGTTCTTATCACTTATGGCGGTGGTTCAGCCAAGCGCACCGGTACCCTTGACGAGGTAAAAGATGCTTTAAATGCTGAGGGCAGTAAACGTGAAGTATTTGAATTTGGTGGTATTGAGCCAAACCCAGAATTCACCACGCTTATGAAAGCAGCAGATATGGTAAATGAAAATAACATCGACTTTATCTTGGCTGTTGGCGGTGGTTCAGTGATTGACGGCAGTAAATTTGTTGCACTGGTATCTCATTTGACTGAAGAAGATGGTTCAAATAAGGTTTCGCACGATAAAGCATGGGACGCTTTGACCAGCTTTACCAAAGGTATCGATTCAGCTATTGATTTAGGTGCGGTATTAACTATTCCTGCAACCGGCTCTGAAATGAACTCCGGCGGCGTGATTAACTATAGTGAACGTCAAGCAAAACTACCATTTGGTAACCCACTAGCCTATCCAAAATTCTCAATCCTAGACCCACTTAAAACCTTAACGCTACCTGAGCGTCAAGTGATGAACGGTGTGGCAGATGCCTTTGTTCACGTGATGGAACAATACCTGACCTACCCAGTTAACGCTAAAGTACAAGATGCATTCGCTGAAAGCTTACTTAAAATCTTAATCACTGAAGGTCAAGCAGTAAAAGCCAATCCAGATGATTTAGAAGTCCGTAAAAATATCATGTGGACAGCGACTATGGCGCTAAATGGTCTAATCGGATCAGGCGTGCCGCAAGATTGGACCACTCACATGATTGGTCATGAACTAACCTCATTACATAGCATCGATCATGCTCGTACACTGACTATCGTACTGCCATCGCTAATGCGTGAGCTAAAAGACAGTAAGCAAGACAAGCTACTACAATATGCGCAAAACGTTTGGAATATCAGTGCCGATAACGGTCAAGGCTCTCAAAACAACCCAGAGGACGCTATTATCGAAGAAGCCATTGTACGTACTGAGAACTTCTTTAAAGACTTAGGTTTACCAATTAACTTTGCGGATGCAGACTTAGATGAAACGGCTATTGACCCTATCATCAAACAGTTAGAAGCCCACGGCATGACCAAACTTGGTGAGCACAAAGCCAATGATTTAGAGGCATCACGCCGTATCTTACAACGTGCTACACAGGCTTAAACGTGAAATAGATTAAGCAGTGCTGTTAAAACGTTGTGTGAGGGTTGTAAAAAGGACTCTAAAAACAGTTACTAGACTTGTGCATAGTCAAACAAAAGCACGACAGACCTGGCAGTTGGCTGAATTACAATGATTATTGAACCAAAATATTTGTGCAGCCAACGTGCAGCGTATTGCTTACCTAATAGATGCCTCACGAGCAACAAGTCGATTCATATAATAAATAATAAGGATAAAAAAACATGAGCTTTGACAATATCCAATCGAATAATACCAACCGCCAAGTAAAACTTGCCAGCCGACCTCACGGCAAACCAGTAGATAACAACTTTGAGCTAACCACTGCTGAGATTCCTAGTGCGAGCGATAACGAGATGCTACTTCGCACCTTGTATTTATCACTTGATCCTTATATGCGTGGTCGTATGAGTGATGCTAAAAGCTACGCAGACCCACTAGAAGTGGGCGATGTGATGCTGGGTGCGACTGTGTCACAAGTGGTTGAATCAAACTTAGATAACTTTAGTAAAGGTGACATCGTTATCGCTTATTCAGGCTGGCAAGACTACGCTGTTAGCAATGGCGAGGGCGTGTATAAGCTGACCAATGACATGTCGAACCCATCTTATGGTTTAGGCGTATTAGGTATGCCAGGCTTTACCGGCTTTATGGGTCTAACCGATATCGGTAAACCGCAAGCCGGCGAAACCTTAGTAGTCGCTGCAGCAACAGGCCCAGTCGGTGCAACGGTCGGTCAAGTAGGTAAATTGCATGGTCTAAAAGTCATCGGTGTCGCTGGTGGCGAAGATAAATGCAAATTCGCGGTTGAAGAATTAGGCTTTGATGCATGTATCGATCACCGTGCTGACGACTTTGAAGATCAATTAGCCGCAGCTTGCCCAGATGGTATTGATATCTATTATGAAAACGTAGGCGGCCGTGTGTTCGACGCGGTATTACCACTACTGAATGCCCATGCACGTATCCCTGTCTGTGGTCTAGCTGCTCACTATAACCAGACCGAGCTTCCTGATGGTAAAGATCGTTTAAGCCTGCTTATGAGCACTATCTTAAGACAGCGCTTAACCGTTAAAGGCTTTATCATCTTTGAAGAATATGGCGATCACTTCCCAGAGTTCTTACAAACTATGGGTAAATGGGTCTCAGAAGGTAAAGTTAAAACCAAAGAGCACATCGTCGATGGTCTAGGTAATGCGCCACAAGGTTTTGTTGATATGCTAGAGGGTAATAACTTTGGTAAGACTGTGGTTAAAGTTGCTGACCCTGAATAGCCCAACATAATAAATAAGAAGAGAGAGGAGAGTACTCTTCTCTCTTCCGCTAAGTATATAACTCACAATAAATAACAAGGATAACTATGAAAATTTTAATGGTACTAACTTCGCATGAGCGTCTTGCCGATACCGGTAAAAAAACAGGCTTTTGGTTAGAAGAGTTTGCAGCGCCTTACTATGCATTTAAAGATGCTGGCGCCGAGATTACACTAGCCTCACCTGCTGGCGGTCAGCCGCCACTTGATCCAAACAGTGATACACCAGATGCGCAAACTGAGTTTACTGAGCGCTTTAAACAAGATACTGCTGCTAAAGAGCAAATGGCGACCACGCATAAACTAGCCGATATCAATGCTGCTGATTATGATGCGGTATTCTATCCAGGTGGTCATGGCCCAATGTGGGATTTAGCAGTTGATTTAAAATCAATCGCATTGATTGAAGACTTTGTAAATGCAGATAAGCCAGTTGCTTTCGTTTGCCATGCGCCTGCTGCGCTTAAAAACGTGAAAGTCGATGGCGAGTATTTGGTAAAAGATAAGAAAGTCACTGGCTTTAGTAACACTGAAGAAGAGGCCGTTGGCCTAACTGATGTGGTTCCTTTCTTATTAGAAGATGCGCTACAAGAAAATGGTGGTAAATATGAGAAAGGTGCTGATTGGCAGTCATATGTGGTTGAAGATGGCTTATTAATTACCGGTCAAAATCCAGCGTCATCTGAAGATGTTGCCAAACGCTTAATCAACAAGCTACAAGCGTAATTCACACCAATATCAGGACACATCTTATGATTACATTACATCATCTCAACCAGTCTCGCTCATTACGCATCTTATGGCTATTAGAAGAGCTGGGTCAGTCTTATGAGGTTGTTAGCTATCAGCGCAATGCAGAAACTCACCTAGCACCTGACAGCTTAAAACAAGCACACCCACTGGGTAAATCGCCTGTGATTGAGCTTGATGGTCAAGTAATCGCTGAGTCTGGCGCCATTACTCAAGTTTTGATTGAGCGTTTTGCAGCCGATCGTTTGCGCCCTGCGATTGATAGCAAAGACTACGCCAGCTACCTCCAGTGGATGGACTTTGCAGAAAGCTCGCTGATGGTGCCTATGCTGCTTGAGTTATTTACTCAAGCAGCCGGCGTGACTGACAATGACTTCTTAAATGGCTATATTGCCAAAGAGAAGCATAACCTACTAAGCTATCTCAATGATGAGCTTGAAGGTAAAAGTTATATCGTTGCAAATAAGCTAACCGGTGCAGACTTTATGCTGTCGTTTGACTTAATCATGCTAGAGCAGCGCGGACTATTGGGTAAATACCCTAATATTCAAGCCTATGCTCAAAACCTTGCTAAACTTGAAAGCTATCAGCGTGCTTTAGCGCTTGAAGCCAAGTATGATGAGTCTAAATAATAGAGCATAAATAGCAAATATTGTACGTCACAAAAAAGCAGGCCTAAAAGGTCTGCTTTTTTATTGTCATCAGATAGGGTTAATCATTCATATAAGTCATTAAAGGTAATATCCATTAACAACCAACGTAACGACCTTCTTGATCAATACACATTTGTGCGCCATTTGGCATATTGGAAACCCAAGCTTTACCGCCGGTAAACACAAAGGGCTGTACGCCTTTATAGGTTGCGCCATTGCCACGGCGTACCGATGACTCTGAGTAGTCAAATGGAATAACCAGCTCACCTGCTAAGTTAATAAAGCCCCACTTGTCTTGCATTCTTACCCCGGCCAGCCCTTCAGAGAATGGCGTCACTTGATTAAAGGTGAAGGTAATCATAGGCACCCCAGAGCGGTTAACAAAGCCCCAATTACCATCACGCTGCTCAGGTTGCCATACTTCTCTATCCATAGGACTTGGTCTTGGCTTTTGATCTACCTTAATGACTTCTGCACTAGGGATAGATGTTGGCGTAGTCGGCGTCGTTGCTGTGCCACTGGCTGATCGAGACGGCAGTCTTCTAATGGTAGCATTAGTGGTTACCGTGGTAGATGGCGTTGAGCCATTGTAAGCAGAGCTATTATTAGCCAAGCCAGGGTTGGTTGGGGTAATAGGCGTTGCCACACTGGTTGGCAGGCGTGAAGATGACCCGTTTTGATTCAATACGGTAATTTTATTACTGGTGGTCACTGCCGGATAATTAGTGCCTTGCGTGCTCGATGCAGCAACCGGAATAGCTAAGCCTTGCCTATTATTTGAGATACTAGTGCTAGATGCAGGAATCGAGGTGATGATAGGCGGTTCTACCGTTGTTTGCGCGATAACTGGGGTTGACGGTCCATTAGTAATACGGCCATTAATATCTAACCACTGGGTCTGATTATTACGACGGGCACTGGCTAAATTGCCATTATAATCACTGATGGTCTGGTAACTGGCAGAAAATGGCACCACTACTCTATTATTGGTATCGATAACGCCAAACTTACCGCCTTTTTTAACCACAATACGGTTACTGCTTGACGCACGTGACCAACCCGAGGTTTGGCTGTCATTGGTAATGGCATCATAAACTGGCGGGATAACCTCACGCCCTGACAGGTTAATGTAGCCGACTTTACCGTATCGTTGCACCGGTATAACACCATCTTTTAGCTTACTAACATCAACGCGGTCATAACGGGTCAAATCTGCTACTGGTCGACCTTGATTGTTAATTAATGCTACCGGTTGCCCAGAGTCTTTTAATGCCAAGAAGTGTTGACTGCTAGGCGTACAAAACACATTAGAGTAAAAGCTTTTTGGAATCTGACAGGCATTAGCTGCAAGTGGTGCCACTAAAAACGCACTTATCAGACCTGCTTTAGCTAAGCTTGATTTAAAACCTAGCTTGCTGACAGAATTGATGAGGGCTTTATCAGATACGCCTGTGTGTGATAAGGCATTATTTGATAACCCATCATCACTCATCACTTGAGGATTGGTCGCTAGATTCTGGCTAAAAGGGGCTTTATTACTCATGGTATTTGGCATCATTAATTAGTTTGTTAATTATGGCGTTTGATAACAACTTATGAAATCAATTTAATAAATATTGTATGTTGTTTAGTGTAGCCTAATCGTACCAAAAAACCAAAAAAACAGACAAAACAGACAAAACAAAATAATCCGGCAAGAATGTTACGCTCACCAGAAATGTTTAATAAACGACATTGAGGCAGAAGACCCAATCAAGCTAATTATCAGCCCGTAAGATTGAGTCTACTTGAGATTTTTGACAGTGTGTTGAATTAAGTCAGTGTTATTGAAACAGCCAACTGTTATTAAAACTGCTATTAAAACTATTTAAACTTCTGTTCAAACCAGCTGTTAAAGAACACTTTATCTGGATCGTACTGCTCACGAATCTCCAAAAAGCGCTTCAATTGAGGGTACAAGGCGTGTAATTCTTCACTGCTGAGTTTGTTTACCTTACCCCAATGTGGGCGGCCTTGCCATTTTTTCATATACTCATAAACCCAGTTGAATAAGGGTTCGCTGTCCATGCCTTTATACACGTGGAAAGATAATACTGCACAGTCCTCACCTTGAGTTGGGCTAAGCATGCCGGTCTCACCCTTATGCGTACGCACCTCAATTGGGAAATGCGACAGCTTATTGTCCTCTAACAACACATTATTGACTTCGGTAATACATTGCTCAAAGTCACTAAGCTTAATAAAGTACTCAGTCTCATTAAACTTAACACCACGTGGGGTTGGGAAAACTTCGTAGCTGTAGCCTTCACGATGGGTATTAGGAATAGAGCTGGCCGATATCTGACTCACTTTTTTGGTTAATTTAGGATTCATCCGCGCCATCTCTGATAACAGATAAAAAGCACCATTTAAGGTCACAATACTATCAAAGCTATCTTTTAATTTTTGACTGCGCTTCATCGGTTTTGGCGGAATAACCGATAAGGTTTTTTGTTGCAGCTTATTGGTACCTGGGAACAAGAACCACTCCATGTGTCTGTGACTGTGTGCCGCGTCATGGAAGCCTGCCAGCCCTTCTTCAAACTCTAAGCGCTCATTTGACTCGCGTAATCCATACAGATCAACGACTTGTATCGTCAGCTTGGTAAAGATACCTAACATACCCAAGCTTGCGTGTAACGCATTGCCCAGCTCATCTGTCTCAGGATCGCCGCGCTCATGAGTATGTAGCTCACCTTTGCCATCTACCCATTCCCAGCCAACCACTTGATTGGCCACTGAGCCAAGCGTAATGCCTGTACCATGAGTGGAGGTACTGGCAGCCCCAGCGATGGTCTGGGCTTGTACATCACCCATGTTCTCAAGTGCAAAACCATGTTCACGCAACGCATCACCAATCTCATGCAAATAGGTACCTGCATGTAAGGTCGCTTGCTTTTTCTCTTTATCAACAGAGATAAGACCACGCATATTATGCAAGCTAACCGCTATCTCTTCCGGTTTCGCGCAACCACTAAAAGAGTGCGCCGCACCGGTGACACGCACTCGTTTTTTATCGGCGCGTGCTTGTTTGACAATTTGCTGTAGCTCTTCTACCGATGACGGGGTTAATTTTTCATCCGGCTCTGCGGTGACGTATCCGACCCAGTTTTCCCATTTATTGCTATTTTGCCACTGTGTTAGTGAAAACATTTTCCCTCTCCTCGATACGTTGTCATGGTACGGGCAGATCCTTCTGCCTCTATAACTTGTGAATCACGATAGCAAACTAATTCATTAAAATGCTCGCACAGCTCACCCGCTTTGGCATGGCGGAACCATACCGCTGAACCGATTGTCGGAACGGCTGCGTTATTTAACTTTTTGGTATTTACTGCAAGTGGGGTTTGAACTTCACCAAAACCTTCGTCAGTTAAAATTGATAAACCCTGCGGATAATGAACCACTGGCGCTTTATCAATGCCGGTCGCTCCAGAAGCAATAAAGCCACCACTGTGACAAGTAATGACCCCTTTTTCAGGTTGGCGAGTTACTGGCAATACAAACCCAGCGGCTGGCTGGTACTCGCTCATGCTATCCATATAATCAAAATAAGCAGGCTTGTAATAGGCTGAACCCACGGTAATCTCAGTGACTTCTGGCTGACTTGAGGTAAAGTCCATACTACCGCTACCACCGCCATTAACCAGCTTCAGATCAAAGCCTTGCTTGGTAAGCCATTTTACTAATGAGCCGCGGCGCTGACTGACTTGTTTTTTAGAGCGCTGCTTGAGCATTTTGATCGCTGGGCTGAGCCTGGTTTTACCCGGTAAGTGCTCAGGTAATCCAGCAATTTGTGCTTCATAACCCATCAGTGCTGCCACTTTGATATGACGCTGTTTTTTGATGTGTTTAAGTAGATTTTTGACGTCTTTTTTGCTCATTAACGCCGATCGCTTGGTGCCAAAATACAGCTTCGGCAATGGCATCGACATATTGATATCAAGACAAACTTCTATAGTGGTCTGATGTGACTTGGCAACTTGGCTTAATGCATCCACTTGCTCTGGACGATCGACCATCCAAATCATGGTCGCCCCTTGTCTGGTATATTCCAAAGTTTGAGCCACACTCTGCATATCTAAGGTTGGATAAGCACATAAAATATTGTCAAAGCCATTTTCTAATAGATACACAGACTCATCAGCCGCATACGACATCAGGCCGATATAGTTGGGTGAGTTGTCTTTGATATAGTGTAGAACGTCGAGTGAGCGTATAGACTTAGTCGCTAAGCGCAGGTTAACCGCTTGGGTTTGCTGTGTGACCAGTGCAATATTGTGGTCTAGTGCGTCCATGTCGAGCCACGCACTGGGGCTATAAGGCGGGTTGATTTGCGAAAAATCCATTTAATAATCCTTTAAATTTGTTTTAAAACACGGCCTTGTGTTTGCGGCAACTTATGCATAATACTAAAAAACGGTTGATTTTCCTATAAAAAAATTGATAAGTCGCATCTACTGTACCAGTGACTAATTTAGATCTATTAAGATTAAGAATGTCCTATTTTTGCTCAGCAGACAATTGTGCTTCAAAGCCTTGCTCTATTAAATAGCTCTCTAAATAATCGCAACCATCTCACCAACAGCGGCACCAATTGCCCCAGCATTACAGCTTTTACAGAATCTGATAAGCTATTGGTATAAGTCATTTTTAATGAAGATAAACTTGCATTTACTATATTCAAAAAAGGGTAAGTTATTTTCACACCTTGTCAAAGTATAAAAACAACTTACCCTTCTAATCCAGCTTTCAATTTTAATTTATAACCATAAGCAATACTTAAAAATATCTTAATCCAACTTATTTCTATTTTTTATGTATTCATTATAAATAGCAACCTGCTCTTCATGCTTGTCAAAATAAAAATCAAAAAAAGCTCTTTGAGCGAAGCATTTTGGCGTTATGTTATACTCCTCTTCAAAATCACGCCATATAAAACCATCTTCATCTCCATGAAACTCTTCGCTGTCTTCATAGTAAAATTGGTATATGTAACCTTCAGGAATAGTGGGGTCTACAATGTCAAACATTCGTTTATCATATAAAGCAGGTTCTTTCCTATCACCTTCAAGACGATATGAACTTTGTTGTATTTCTATGACTTCATATATTTTATCATGGCTAAGATCGACATTTCCTATAAGTCTTCTGTAGAATTCATCACATTCGTCAATATTTCTTAACTTAACCTTCATAAAATCCTCCTGAAAAATAATTGTTTAAAAAGGATCATACTCACCAGCTCTTTTCCACCGAACATTAAGACCATTTTATAGGTAAAAAAGGCTGGATTTAAAGCCCAGCCTTTGATTTTGGTGTTTGAGTTTAGTTTTAATACGTGGGTTTCACTCAGTTGCACCCACGCTACGTTTGCTGACTATATAAATATCAGCCATACTCAGCTTGGCAAGTCAATAGAGTAGTAGCTGTGGTTTCATCTAGATTTTCGCGAACAACACGCCAATTATCTATATATTTTTGAAAAATATTAGCTAAAGAAATGTCATAAACTATGCTTAACATATAATATCCATCTATAATCATAGAAATAAATTGATTCTTAGAGTCTATCACCATAAAACCACCTGTCAGCATTTGCATCATTGATTCTGAAGCTTTTGTTAAGAACCCAACTTCAAAAGGCGTTTTCGCTATCATTAAAGGATTGAATTTACTGAAATTATTCAAATCGTCATTATTCAAAGGCATCCAAAGTAAATAACTTCCTTGACTTCTGAATTGTTTAATTAAATCAGAGAAAAGTTGAAATTGTGAAAATGCATTATGATAATCAGAAAAATCTATTAACAGTAATGCATTCTCTATGAGTTCTTTTTGAAAGCAGGGTAGCTTCAAGTTTTGTCTAGTTGTAATATCAACTACTTTTTTCAAATCCTGATCATTTAATAAGTTATAGTACTTTTTTAATGGATCTTCCACATCACACCAAGGTTTCGTGTTATGGTTTTTCATATCTAATCTCCATCACCTTACCTTCATTAGATTTTTGAATTTCAATAGTTTTTGGACCAGTACTACTATCTCTTAAAATTATTTTTGTACTATCTTGAAGTTCAGTGATTTTTAGATTTATATCATCTCTAATCACACTCTTAGGATTGGCAGTTAACCATTTATAGTCCGCCAATCTGCTTCTTGATTGTACTTGGGTAAAATTCTTTACCCCACTACCTACTGTTGAGTCAGATGCAGTTGACAGTACTTTATCTAATCTATTTAAAGTCAACTGACTTGCTCCTTGAAACCTTGGGGAACAAGCATTACGCACCCAAACCCCGAACTCACCAATATGATAAGTATGGAATTCATCGACTTCAAAGTTATATACGGTGTCAGTTTTATTGAGCTTGGTTTGGCTAACAACTTTGAGCATTTGCTCATTATCACGGTTGCCCCAGCATCACAGCTTTGGTTTTTAGCACTTGCTGCAATACAGCCCACACCAGCCGCCGCGAGCTTATGAGCTAAGTTTCGGGCAAAGTCGTCAGCATCAATACCTTTTACCTCTTCACTAAACGCTTCACCTGCAAAGACATCCACTAAAGAGATGCGTAAGCTATTGGTGAGTGCTTAATGTTTGAAAGGCTAAAGTTGCATTTACTAAGCATAAAAAAGGTGAGTTATTTTTACACCGTGTCAAAGTATAAAAATAACTCACCTTTTTTTAATTCCGTTTCCTATTTTTTGTGATAACAAAGGATTAGGTGCTTATAAAGTATCCTGCTTAGTCTTAAACTACTTATATTTACTGGTACTAAGCTGATAGGCCTCTCTTATTTTCTCTCCCAATATCTCAGCTGAAACATCAAATGAAGTGACTATCGGCTTTAACTCCTCAATACCACAAAAGCCATCTAAACTATCTTGGTGTGTAGATACTAGCTCAACACGATTCTCTATACCGTTTACATAAACTGCTTTCATAGTTTTATAAAGTTGGCGTTTATTTTTATAATTAAAACGTTCCATCAACGAACTTTCAAATTCAGCATATTTCCTTTCTAAAAAACCTGAACGAAACAGCTCATCAAATTCATCTAGCGGCATTTCTCTGCTATGCTTAAGGGCTTCAAATACCGCTTCTCCTAATGCTTCATTTGAGCAATCTGAGCTATGCTGAAAAAACCGTAGACAAAAACTTGGTAAACTAAGGAAGACAAATAGGAGTTTACCATGACAAAGAAAGCTAAAAGATACAGTGAAGAATTTAAAGCAGAAGCAGTTAAAGCAATAGAGAATAATGGTGGCAATGTTAGTGCTACAGCTAGGCGGTTAGGGCTGCCAATGCAGACACTGGCTAACTGGCAACGAAAAGCCAATCAAGGCATGCTCAAGGGTACTAAGCAATACGATCCAGAGCTTGTTTCAGCCCTTGAAGAAATGAAGCGTTTAAAGCGTGAACTAAAAATAGCACAAGAAGAACGAGAGATACTAAAAAAGGCCACGGCGTACTTTGCGAAACACGGTCAGTAAGGTACGCCTTTATTGACCATCACAAATATGAATTTAGCATTACCAGCATGTGTAAAACCCTTGATATTAAACCATCAAGCTACTATGACTGGACCAAGCGTAATATCAGTGCTCAGCAAATACATCGTAACCGCTGTGAGCTGCTTGTAAAAGCTGCGCATAGTGAGACTAAAGAGCGATATGGTTATCAGCGTCTGCATGCACATTTAAGTGAGCATGGACATGAGATTAGCAAGTACATGGTGCGTAGTATCAAGGAAGAACATGACATCAAATGTAGACGTCATAAACGCTTTAAAGTGACAACGGACTCAGACCATAACAAGCGAGTCTATCCTAATTTTCTTAAACAACAGTTTGGCGTTAACCGTCCTAATTGTGCTTGGGTCAGTGATATAACCTATATTTGGACAGATGAGGGCTGGCTTTATTTAGCAGGCGTCAAAGACTTATATACCAAAGAATTGGTTGGCTACGCTATCGATAAACGCATGAAAGCAGATTTAGTCTGTAGAGCCTTAAATAAAGCAATCAAGGATAAACGACCTAGCCAAGGGCTTATTGTACATTCAGATAGAGGCAGCCAGTATTGCAGCGAAGATTATCGCAAAATGATCAGTAAATACGGTTTTAAAGGATCTATGAGTGCGAAAGGTAACTGTTATGACAATGCGCCAATAGAGAGCTTCTGGGGCGTTTTAAAGAATGAGCTGATATATCATCATAATTACAAAACTCGATTTGAAGCAATCAACAGTATCATAAAATATATCGAGTTAGATTACAATCAAGTCAGGATTCAGCAGAGTTTAGGTATGAGATCGCCAAGACAAGTTTGGATG
Organism: Psychrobacter sp. FDAARGOS_221; assembly: GCF_002313155.2. Taxonomy (NCBI): domain Bacteria; kingdom Pseudomonadati; phylum Pseudomonadota; class Gammaproteobacteria; order Moraxellales; family Moraxellaceae; genus Psychrobacter; species Psychrobacter sp. FDAARGOS_221. The sequence continues at coordinate 158,657 of NZ_NWFK02000001.1, read as the reverse complement.
GATTTCTATCGTCAAGCTGCCTGATCAAAATCTCCCAAGTTTAGGTGTACGGATTTGACGGCAGGGGTCAATTAGCTCAAATGTAAACCTAGGATACTGAAGCCAAATTTCACAGCAATCGATGAGCATCGCATAACCAGTTTCATAATCAATGCTGTTAACATATTTGTCATCAAAATCTGATAAATACCATTCATCTAGCTCTCCTGTTGCTGCTGATGCCTCTACAGACAACAAAAAATCTAACAATATTTTTTTAAACATAATTAATCCTTTAATGGCTTATTTTTAAATTTAAAATCAGCATTTCTGCCTGTTTTAGTATTATGTTTATGATGTATCTCAACCCTACCTCAATGTCTTTCACTCCTTTGCTAAACGCTTCACCTGCAAAAACATCCACTAAAGAGATGCGTGGGCTGTTGGTGAGTGCGTCTTCAAAGCTACTGAGGTCCTATGGTTTATAAATATGCGTAAAAAAAGCTGAGTCTAAACTCAGCTTTTCATTTTTATATTGGAAAGATGGCCTTTATGTACTTAATGAAATAAATAAGATATATTCAAAAGCTATCTTTTGTATTTTATAGGAAAATAATCTTTGAGCTTATCAGGATAGTTAATCTCTATAAAAGTCTTAAATGCATTATCTATATCCTCCATTAAGGCCTTGCTTTCTTTAGGTTTATAAGTATTCGTTATTAAGTGTCTTTGGAACATAAACTCATTACCATAACTCCACATATGTCTTCTTAGGTCAGGATCATAGTCAATATCAATATATAGTCCAACAAATTCAGCGACTATGTCATCTTTAAAAAAGCTGGTACAAAGCTTAAAGTCCAGCTGAGTTGATAGAAAGTCAAAACAATCTATCTCTTGATTTCTCACTCGTTTTAACTCATTAATGAATGAGTTGTCATGCTCTAACTCATCCGAAAGTAATTCTCTTGAATAAGCCCATTCTATGAGATAAAAGAAGAAGATGGCATAATATTTTAAATCAATTCCATTGATTTCGGAATGCATCTCATAAGAATCAAGATCAGCAATCATGCTCATAAGTTTATCCTAAGGTAAATTGTTAATTATCATATCTTTAGTTTGTGTTGGGTGAGCGTAAAATTCTATACTATATTTAGTCTATATTTTCTTACTCCAGTCTAATACCGAATCAGAAAGTAGACGAAACTCAGGCACATGAAACACACTGCCAGCAGTTTTTTTTGCTAACTCAAAGTCAAGGAAAAAATCTTGACCATATATATAATAAGCTTTATCTTTTTGGTAGAATGCCATCGGATCTAAATGATTTTTGACCGCTTGGCGTTTTTGTTGAAACTCTTCAAATTTTTCATAACTGTCTGTAATATTTTCAGTTAATTGCAAATATACCGTATCATCACTGAGTTGCTCTGCTTTATATACAGGTGCAGACAATATCTTATCCATACCGAATAAACGCACATAAGCATCACCAAATACGGTTCCCCAATAGATATCATCTAACCAGTGTCTAAGATTTTGGGTCAATAGACTAATAGAAACCGCATATGAGTTTTGATAGTGCTTTAACTCTTCTAACACGGCATCTCGATAGGCATCATGCATAACATCAATATAGGCAATATCGGCTTTAAACTGAACTGAGCTTGTTTTGACATAGCTAATCAATTCATCCATATTAGTTTGGCCTAATTCGCTGTCAATAGACTCCTGAGAGTGAATTGGTAGATACCTTTCAAGATTAATAGCACTGCTAAATTCACCAGAAGACTTAGTTTTTTTATTTCTCTTCCAATAAAAACTTGACCAAAGTATAGGGTCAAATAGCAGTCGCATTTCTTCTTCCCAGTCGGTATCCTCACCAAAAGGGCGATTGATAGGTTCGATCATATTCCACCGAGTCGGTGTCATGCTAGGTAGCATTTTGAAATGTAGATTAAGCCAAGAAGCTAAATCTCGATAATCATGCATCGGTAAACGGCTTAAAATTTTTGTCTCTAACTCAATTTTATATCTCGCTATTGGTTGTTTAGTCCTTATAACCTTGTATTATTTATTAACCATAGACGTATTAAAGGGGATGAGTTTGTTATTTTTCTTAATTTAGTCTATATTTTACTCCAATCTAATACCGAATCAGAAAGTAGATGAAATTTAGGCACATGAAACACACTACCAGCAGTTTTTTTTGCTAACTCATGATCAGGAAAAACACCTTGACCCCATGGATAATAGGCTTTGTCTTTTTGATAGAATGCCATCGGATCTAAATGATTTTTTACCGCTTGGCGTATTTTTTGAAACTCTTCAAATTTTTCATAACTGTCTGTAATATTTTCAGTTAATTGCAAATATACCGTATCATCACTAAGTTGCTCTACTTTATATACAGGTGCAGACAATATCTTATCCATACCAAATAAACGCACATAAGCATCACCAAATACAGTCCCCCAATAGATATCATCTAACCAGTGTCTAAGATCATGAGTAGTAAGGTAAATATCTTCAAAAAACTCACTTGCTTGAAAGACTCTAATCTCTTTTATTACCGTTTCATAGTAATTCTTATTCCAAACATCAATAAAAGCGATATCTGCTTTAAACTGAACTGAGCTTGTTTTGACATAGCTAATCAATTCATCCATATTAGTTTGAGACAATATACTTGTTATACTCTCATTAGAATGAGTGGGTAATAACTGACCTGTTCTATTATCAATAGCTCTAGAGAAGCTACCCCTTGATTGTGTTTTTTTATGACGCCTCCAATAAAAACTTGGCCAAAGTGTCGGGTCGAATAGCAGTCTCATCTCTTCTTCCCAGTCGGTATCCTCACCAAAAGGGCGATTGATAGGTTCGATCATATTCCACCGAGTCGGTGTCATACTAGGTAGCATTTTAAAATGGAGATTAAGCCAAGAAGCTAAATCTCGATAATCATGCATCGGTAAACGGCTCAATATTTGAACATCTACTTTATAAGCTGCTCTTTTCATTGTTTATACCCACTTTAATTTGCCTATTATTAAATGAATAGGTTGTTCAGTTGCGATATAACCTCTAAACCGCCGCTAGCGACTCAAAATGCCCTTGAATATACGCCTGCCCTTCACTATCCAAACACTCAGCCAAACTGCGACTCCACTGCGGATTGCGGTCTTTGTCGATTAATAAGGCACGCACGCCCTCACTAAAGTCAGGATAAATGACACAGTGCAGCGCCACATTGGTCTCAAGCGCCATCACCTCGGTCAATGACAAATTATGCGCACGCTGATACATCTCGTAAGTAATGGCCTTGGTCACTGGACAGCCGTAGCGATAGTTAGCCACTGCTGCTTGGAACCACTCACTATCGACACATTTTGGGCAGAACTGCTTAAGTTTCTCATCTGATTGCAAGATGGCATCAATGGCCTCAAGTCCGCCATAGTTCATTAAGCGCTGAATAGACGGCATAAACTTAGCCACATTACTGGGCGCAAACTCAACCGTTTTAGCAGATTCAATGCTAAATTGATTTAAGGTGTTAGTTGCAACCGCGTGCAGCTTATTTCTAAGGCTTACTGTACTGCTTAGGCTATTTGTATCCGATTCAGATAAAGCACTGTGCCAATCTGCTTCGCACAAGCAGCGCAGCATTTTATCAAAGTGTTGGCTACTCGCCTTAAAGTCGGCTAAGTTGCACAATAGCGCATCATTGGCATTGGCATCAGCACCGGTCAAACCCATAAACAAACCAGTCTTAGCAGGATAGCGCTGTAAGAACCAACTGCCCGTCGCATCTGGGAACAGCCCAATATTCACCTCTGGCATCGCAGCACGCGTGGTCTCAGTCACAATACGATGACTGCTACTGCTTAGAATACCCATACCGCCGCCCATCACAATACCGCTGCCCCAAATAATAATCGGCTTGTGATATTCATGCATTTGGGTATCCAAATGATATTCGCTGGCAAAGAAGTCTACCGCTTCTGGCGGCGCAACGCCCTCACCGTCCCATTGCTGACGGGCGCTATATAGCTGACGAATATCACCGCCTGCGCATAACGCACGCTCGCCAGCACCATGGATGACAATAGCGACAAGCGTATCCAACTGTTCCCACTCGGTAAGCTTATCACTCATTAGCTGACACATAGTGGTACTTAGCGCATTGAGTGATTTCTCACGATTTAAGGTCATCAGTCCTATTTGTAGGCCCTGCTTGATATCAATCAGCTCAAACAGTACCTCGGTACTACCTGCTGTCGCGTCTGTTTCAGATGACGGCAGCGTGGTCTCTTTATTTGAATGGTTCATGGTCATTATTGCCCTAATAAAGCCCTAAAAAGACGGCTATACTATCACATTGATTTTTATACAAAAAGCCGTCACCCTTAGGGTAACGGCTTTACTAACCATAAAACAACTTAACGTTTTCTAAACTAATACGCTTACTCTTAAACAGGTTTAGATCTGAGTCTGTCCGGCATAAATCTCACGCATTTTCTTTTTATCATGCTTACCTACTGAAGTCTTAGGCAATTCATCGACAATTTTATACTGCTCTGGCACGCCGTATTTTGGAATCATGCCTTTTTCGGCAGCCTTTTCAGCAATGGCTTTGATATCCTCAATGGCCACATCTTGGCAGTCTGGCTTCAATACCAGTGCCGCCAGCGGACGCTCACCCCATTTTTCATCACGCACTCCAATCACTGCCACATCAGCGACCGCAGGATGCAATGACAAAATGGTCTCAATCTCTAACGAAGAAATCCACTCACCGCCTGATTTAATCACATCTTTTAGACGGTCTGTAATACCCAGCGTACCATCAGCCATCATATAAGCGATGTCTTGCGTATGCATATAGCCGCCTTCCCACAGCTCGGCACCGGCATCGGCGTTTTTAAAGTAGCTTTGGGTCAGCCAAGGCGCACGCAATACCAGCTCACCGGTTTGTTTGCCATCATGACTCAGAGCCTCCCCATTACCGTCCCAAATTTCAGCTTCTACCATAATCACTGGTTTGCCGGTCAAGCAACGACGCATGACATCTTCTTCCAATGTCATCTCAGGATCATCCGAGCGAAACTCAGTTAGACTAATAAGCGGTGCGGTTTCAGACATACCATAACCGGTATAAACCTCAATACCTGCTGACAGCGCTGTGGTTGCCAAGCCTTTGGTCAGACGCGAGCCACCAATAATCATCTTCAAGCCATTAAAGCCTTTGCCTTCCGCTTCAGCTTGCTTAAGCAGCATCTGCAAGATGGTCGGCACACAGTGAGTGATACTTACCTTCTCGGTTTCAATCAGATTTAACATTACATCTGGCGCATAGCGACCTGGATACACCTGCTTAAGCCCTAACATGGTTGCGGTATAAGGGAAGCCCCATGCCATCACATGGAACATCGGTGTCATCGGCATATACACATCACCCAGCACTAAGCCTTGCTTCTGCGGTAATACCCCTAAACTGGCCGCTTCTGTTAATGCGTGTAGTACGATTTGACGATGGCTAAAGAAAACGCCTTTTGGATTACCGGTTGTGCCTGAGGTATAAAAGGTAGCGGCAATGGTATTTTCATCAAAATCAGCGAACTCATATTGATCACTGGCGTTATCAAGCAGCGCTTCATATTCTCCGACCACACGCGCTTGATTGCTACCAAACACACCATCACTACTCATACCGTTGTCATCCATCCAGATGATATGCTCAATAGACGAGTTCTCAAATTGATAGTCTTTCACCATTGGTGCAAATTCTGAATTTAACAGCAGCACCTTAGGTTTAGCATGGTTAATGGTATACAGCACTTTGTCCGGAGACAGGCGAATATTGACCGTTTGCAGCACGTACTGCGACATTGGAATGGCAAAATAAGACTCTAAAAAGCGATGCGTATCCCAATCCATCACGGCAATCACATCACCTTTTTGTAGATTGAGACTCTCTAACACATTGGCCAATTTTGCAATACGCACAAACAGCTCACTGTAAGTCATGCGCTTTTTATCAGCGTAGACAATCTGCTGATCTTGGGCAGTCAACTTAGAGCGATTGAGTAGTTGTTTAATAGTCAGGTCGAAGCCATAGGCTTGCGGGGCTGGCGTGTAATGGTTGGTCATTATAAATTCCCTTTTATTAGTTCTGGTTATTGGTTTTGGTTATTAGTTTTAGTTATGCTCAGCTGGTATTGTCAAAGAAATCTAAAATGGTTACAAGGCAACCGGGCGCAAGTACTACAAATGTAGGCTTAGCGAGGTTAACACCATAACCGTTTAGTATTTCGGTGACTATATTTCTAAACCAACCTTGTTAAGAGTGAGTCGTCAAGTATGAAATCAACGACTCAGTTAAATATTCAATCTTTTAAAGCTAAACTATGCGGCTTTCGCTAGCAGCTAGCAATTACCAGCTCTCTTGGTCTTGATAAATCATTGCCTGACAATCAGCAAGTTCACTGGCGACTTTTGCCACGTTGGCTGGTGACGGCGTGAAAGTGGCGACTTTTTTATTATGTAAGTAAGCGTCAATCTTAGTGGCTTGTGCAACATTCTCAGCCAGCTCATTCCAAGCATTTCCGCCATTACGCCAATTAGTAGACTCAGGGGCGGCCACCTCTATGGCATCATCAACCAACAGCTTAACTGGATATTCTGAATCAGTATTGCTATATGAGTCACCACGATATTCTAATACTGCTGAATGGTCGTATTCTGAACCTGCACCAACATTACAGGTAATTCTAAGGATAGTCCCCTTAGCGTCATTAATATAATACTCTGCGAAGCCTTGACCAAACCCTGTATTCCAAACGTTTGGGATACCGGCATCTGGATTGACATAGTCATCTTCGAATTCTTCTTCATCCATCAGATCATCTTCTACTGCCTCGACTTCTTCAGCTTCAGCCAGTAGTTGTTCTTCACTCTCTAATGCCTCTACAGCATCATTTTCAGTTGTTTCTTCACCGACTACTTGGACGTCTGTCGTAGTTTCCGCATCATTTGACTGACTGTCTGCATTGTTATCACTGCAACCAGCTAATACCAGTAAACCACACATCAAGGGTATAGAGACATACTTCATGGCAAATATCCTGTAAATTTTCAATTAAAACAATACCGCAATCACACAGCAACGCCGTCCAAGTTTTAAAGTCGGCGTTATATCAAAGTTTATCACATCCGCACAAAGATTCGCCCGATTCTGGCAAATTATTCCAAGCTTTAACAGCTTTTACTCTGTCTTTTAAAAAGTAAGCATAGGTCTTTTAAAACGTAAGTATAGGTCTTGAACTCTGCCAATGGTTATACAGCACACTTAGCCACAGCACTTGATAATCACCAAACAAGCAACCATATACTCATTAAATCTATTTAATATAAAGAGCCGATTATGCAAAATTACACAAGAATAATTACCGATGTTTTATCCGCACAAAAAGTCATTGATGACGGCGATATGCTGTTATGGCGTGCCCTACCTCAGCGTGATCGATTGTCTATTGGACCTTATGTGTTTGTTGATCATTACAACCATCAAAGCAAGCGTGGTATAGGTGATAGACCGCACCCACATGCTGGTATTGAGGTGATTAGTTATCTTTTTGAGGGCGGTGTTGCCCATCGTGACAGCAAAGGTCTCAAAGGTGAGTTAAACGCACTCGATGCCCAATATATTAATGCAGGGCGCGGTATTATCCATGCCGAACAACCAACCAGTGGTCGCCACGGATTACAGTTATGGACAAGCTTGCCCGCTGACAAAAAACTGATGGAACCCAGCTATCAAGAATATAAAAGCGACCAAATTCCAGAGTTTAATAAAGATCAGGCCACCATTCGCGTCGTTGCAGGTCATCTTGAGGGTTATGACGGTCCTATTCAGACCCAAACCACCAACTTATTAGCGCATGTTCGCTTACCTGCCAATCAAAGCGTTACTTTGAATGTGGATGAAAAAAGTGCTGAAGAGCTTGGCGTTTATGTGGTGACTGGTCAACTGGCCTTACCCGACGGACGCAAACTTGGTTCAGAGTCTATCGCGGTTTTATCCACGGGTAACAGTGTCACTTTGACGGCAAGTGATGTCGATGTCGAGTTGGTGTTACTAGGCGGTGAGACCATAAAAGACAACATTATTTTCGATGGTCCGTTTGTGATGGATACCGAAGAGCGTATCGTGCAAGCTTATGAGGACTATCACAGTGGCAAAATGGGTCAGCTTGTTTAACGTATCATGATAGTCTGTCGTTATGGCATATCTGCTGTAGCGATAGGCTTAGATTAGTTCGTTTAAAAATTTTTATGTTCATCTGTAACTACCCCGTAAAATAACACAGCTCAAACGTAAAATTTATTGTCAAGCATTCATAATGATGTTGTGTTAAGAATGGGATATTTACAGTCTCTTAGATTATTTTTGTTTAAAAATATCTATATCATCTAATAAGACTAGGAGAGAAAAAACTTATATCACTCAATCTATCTAACTCATTAAACACCTTTTTTTCTTTCAAATTTCTATCTATTCTAGCAATATGAGATAATGCTTTTATGCAAGCCAGTTTTATTTCTTTATTATTGTTTTCTAAGAAGCTTTTTACAACCAACTCTTTAACTTCCTTTCTATCTTCAGAATATAAAGCAAGACCAATTACCCCACTAACAAAATCATTAATCTTATTATTTTTTAAGAAGTCCTCAACTTCTCGCACTTTATATAGTTTTGGCTTTTCGTAATACTTATTCATTGTATTTTCCCTTTTCAATTAGTCAGACCTTCTTTTATTAATATATTCTTCATTTCTTGCGTAAGCTCATTCCAACTCCTAACATGACCATGATATGTTGATCCTTGGGTTTTATCGAAAACAACAAACTCACCATTATCCTTATCTACTGCTATCCTTCTACCTGAGGTATTCTTGATTTAAAGCTTGCTGAGGATTGCCTGGTGCTTTTAACTTTACCGAACTTCCTACGTTAGTATGATAAGGAGCAGCTTCATAGGTTAAACCACAACAGTCTGCATTATGAACCCAAATACCCAGCTTACCAATATGATAGGTACTAAAGTCTTGTACTTCAAAGTTATAAACCGTATCGGTTTCATCTAAAGCAGTCTGACAAATAATAGTGGCGGTTGCATTGCCTTGTTTATCCAGTAGCGTCATTCTAGCTTATAAGATAGACGCTTTTGCCAACCTTCAGTGTTTAAAGTTTAGGTTTTATAAACTCAGGCGTTTCAATACTCGGCATATTCTCATAAATTTTAAGTAAAGTTTGCTCTGGCGTTAAGTCTTCACCATGATGCCAATAAACAATCTTAAGCCACGTCGCAGCTCTTGTGAATTGACCATAGCCTAACCAAGTATTTTCTAAATATTTGGCTAATAATTTTCCACCCACTTCTATCATGGTTTGATTGTCGTGTATGGGGTTTAATTGTTTTTGACAAACCAGATAGCCATACTCTCTTGGTGTGATGGTTTTTCTTTTTAATGAGATGTTTTTTTGACCATAATAGTGTTCAAATTCTTTGATGCCAGTCTCATAGTCTTGGGCTTGTATGCACAATGCTAAATAATCATCTAAACCATATGTTTTAAGACTTCTGGTTTCCCACCACTGACGTTTGACATAATTATCACCATAGATAGTTTTTGCATGTTGCCAGTCGCTGATACTGTCTTTACCAGTAGCAAGCCATTTGGCAAGGGCTAAGTGTTCATATAGCTGATATTTATGGAAATAAGGATCATCATCTTCTTCTCCAAAACGATTCTTAACTATTTCATTATCATCAATGGCTTGTTGTATCCATTGGATATGGCTGGGAAGAATTACCTCTGTTTCAGACTTTAAACCTACCATCCAATATGAAATCAAACTATTTATATTATATAAGCTTATATTACCCATCGGACTATCAGGATCGTATTTAGTATTGATTAAAAAATCAATCATTGCATTTTTTCGTTTTTTTATAGGATCAAATAACATTTCAACACATCCTTTTTATCGACAGGCTTAGATTAGTGATGCAATACATGCGTTATCTGTTAAAGTATTTTTTGAGGGATATAACTGGTTGCTCCATCTATATGGTAGCTTAGTTCCAGTTATTTTAAGATTTAAATAAGGGAGTATTTCCTAAGCATGCTGTCTCATACCAAATTAGTCTTCTTCAGCTTTATGTTGTTTCTAACAAGTTTACTTGTCGAAAGAAATGGAGGGCTATATATTAACTCTTATTTAAAACAAGGAGATTTAGTTAGAATTTCAGATCTCCAAGGCACTGGAGGTTCAGACTTTGTACTAATAGTAATAAGCAGCTTAGTTTTATTTCTATTAATTTCAATAACAGCGTTAATTAATACTTTAGATCAAATGAAAGTTACGCTATATGTGTTTTATTTTTTAATATCCATGTTCATTCTAAATTTAACTGAAACTGCAAAATTTATAGATATTAATTACGCAACATTATTTTTGGCCAAGAACCCTTTATATATAATCTGGTTTACCGTTTATTTAGTAATCTTTACATTGATAATATATGAAGTTATTAGAGCTTTTACATCTAACCGGGCTAACAACCACTGCCCGTCAAAATAACACAGCTCAAACTCAGAATTTCTTATAAAACACTCTTAAGCAATTTTGAAATAGATTATTTTCAACTAATAAAAGGATCTTCATCATCAAAACGCTTTTTAACAAAACCAAACCCAGTCAATCCTGCATCAATCACTCTGACCCCTGCCGTCAAATCCGTACACCTAAACTTGGGAGATTTTGATCAGGCAGCTTGACGATAGAAATCCATCCAAACTTGTCTTGGCGATCTCATACCTAAACTCTGCTGAATCCTGACTTGATTGTAATCTAACTCGATATATTTTATGATACTGTTGATTGCTTCAAATCGAGTTTTGTAATTATGATGATATATCAGCTCATTCTTTAAAACGCCCCAGAAGCTCTCTATTGGCGCATTGTCATAACAGTTACCTTTCGCACTCATAGATCCTTTAAAACCGTATTTACTGATCATTTTGCGATAATCTTCGCTGCAATACTGGCTGCCTCTATCTGAATGTACAATAAGCCCTTGGCTAGGTCGTTTATCCTTGATTGCTTTATTTAAGGCTCTACAGACTAAATCTGCTTTCATGCGTTTATCGATAGCGTAGCCAACCAATTCTTTGGTATATAAGTCTTTGACGCCTGCTAAATAAAGCCAGCCCTCATCTGTCCAAATATAGGTTATATCACTGACCCAAGCACAATTAGGACGGTTAACGCCAAACTGTTGTTTAAGAAAATTAGGATAGACTCGCTTGTTATGGTCTGAGTCCGTTGTCACTTTAAAGCGTTTATGACGTCTACATTTGATGTCATGTTCTTCCTTGATACTACGCACCATGTACTTGCTAATCTCATGTCCATGCTCACTTAAATGTGCATGCAGACGCTGATAACCATATCGCTCTTTAGTCTCACTATGCGCAGCTTTTACAAGCAGCTCACAGCGGTTACGATGTATTTGCTGAGCACTGATATTACGCTTGGTCCAGTCATAGTAGCTTGATGGTTTAATATCAAGGGTTTTACACATGCTGGTAATGCTAAATTCATATTTGTGATGGTCAATAAAGGCGTACCTTACTGACCGTGTTTCGCAAAGTACGCCGTGGCCTTTTTTAGTATCTCTCGTTCTTCTTGTGCTATTTTTAGTTCACGCTTTAAACGCTTCATTTCTTCAAGGGCTGAAACAAGCTCTGGATCGTATTGCTTAGTACCCTTGAGCATGCCTTGATTGGCTTTTCGTTGCCAGTTAGCCAGTGTCTGCATTGGCAGCCCTAACCGCCTAGCTGTAGCACTAACATTGCCACCATTATTCTCTATTGCTTTAACTGCTTCTGCTTTAAATTCTTCACTGTATCTTTTAGCTTTCTTTGTCATGGTAAACTCCTATTTGTCTTCCTTAGTTTACCAAGTTTTTGTCTACGGTTTTTTCAGCATAGCTCAGAATCATTCTTACCTAAATACTTAGCATATCTTATATCAGTGTTGTACCATTCGTAAATCATATTGAACCTTTGTTTTTTATTTAAAAATTTATTGCGTTTGCATTATGAACCCAAACATCCAGCTCACCAATATGATAGGTATGGAGCTCATCAGCTTCAAAGTTATAAACTGTATCGGTTTTTTCTAACTTGGTTTGGCTGAAAGTTGTTTTTTGAATTCATGATACTGATTTGTTTGATTCACTAGTTGCTCTTTCATTTCATCGTCCAGACTATCAAATAGTTCATTTTTTAAAATCTCATAAGCCCTAATAAACATATGTTTATTATTTCTCGTATAGGCTTGTCTCATATCCAGATCATCAAACGAACTTAATATATTGAATAAAACACCTAACTCATAAGGGTTATAATCAAATGCTTTTATAAAATACTTTAAACCAGTTTCATCCTCATCATATTCAGTTATATTAGGGCAGTACATCGCGACGATTAATCCTTTTAGATTTATAGCATCGGCTACTTCCTCTTTGTTTGCTTCAGCATCTATAATAATTTCATTTAATAAATTAAATGCTGATGAAAACTCACTAATTTCAATTAAAGAACTTGCTTTATCTAATTTATCAGCTATATGTGTCATTATTTAACTCCTGCATTATTTATAGACAAATTACCGTCTAAAGATCTAGTAGCTTTAACCATAGACAACGAAACCTGACGCTGACGTGCTTGTCTTAAACTTTCTCTTGTTATCAACCTCTCACAACACTGCTAAACTTTAAAGGATGACCACTAAAAATAAAACTGCCATCTAAGTCATCAAGCTCGTCTAACATTTTGACCTCAGCATAAATATCGTCAACTATTTTTCTAACCTAGACTTGATCGTTTTTATCTCGTAATGTATTTAAGTTAAATATCAAAATCTGTGAGTACAATTCTTTATTTTCAAAAAAAGCCACTAATCTCCATTCATCTATAGGTGAATTCATATCTTCCAACCAACAAATATACATATCGAGTTTTTCATATTCTTTGTCATAAACCATATGCTTGCTAACATCCACGTCTTTACTGAGCTCTTTAAAGCTGACCCATGTGCCTTTAGGTGTTTTAAATAACTTTTTTAATAGAACCTTAGCATCTACAGTAGCAATAAAATAATAAACAAATAATTCGAACAGCAACGATAACTCACTTTCAAACTCATCTTCTTTGTTATCATACAAATTATTATCTGCCATTTTACATACCTTTTTTACTGTTTTTGGAACAACACAGCTTAAACGTAGAAGTTCTTATCAATCACTCGCAAGCAATTTTGAAATAAATTATTTTCAACTAATAAAAGGATCTTCATCATAAGGTTCTTTAACAAAACCAAACCCAGTTAACCCTGCATCAATCACTCTTTGCTTAAATTCATCTGTCACATAAATACTGGTCGCACTATCAGGTAACACAAACATGCAGTTATCACCTATCTCATCTTCTCGAAACACCCATTTAGTCATGCTTCCAAAATAACCTTTCCCTGCATTTTTACCAGAAATTTGTATCATGCCTTTTGATTGTTCACGGTTAATACAATCAATCACTGTATGCACCACTACCATATAATACGCTGTGTCTGGTTTGTCTTCTAATTTAACAGGATATAATGTGGCATGCTTTTGCCAAATATCCGCCAACGCATCAACCGCTTTTTGACTGATTAATTTCTGTACGCCTGATGAAACACAATCACTGATGATTTTATTTTTTGTTTGCCCATTCCCTATAAACTGAACCAGCAAAGGAGTTTCCCATTCCGATAGAGGTGGCAAGGGATCTCCTAAGATAGGGCTATCCCAGCACATTGAGCTTTCATCAGAGTCATTTTTACCAAGATATCTAGCATACTTCATGTCTGGATTAAACCACTTGTAAATCATATAAGTTTCCCATTGCTTTTTTTAGTCAATTATCATTTGATTAATTTAAAATCGAAAATACTCTCAAGCTTGCTTACCGGCACTCTAATATAGCTTTCAAAGCGTTGACTTTTAATTTGCTCAAAGAGATTAGGATTATCGATTAATATGGGAGGGATTTCATTGGTATCAGAGTGTATTCTTAAACTTATAAGAATTTCGAGTAGTTCATATAGATTATCTGAATAAATATCACTTTTAATTTTGCATACTACTGTATTAGATGCGTGAAAAGCCTCTTGAGCCGACAAAGTACTAACATTTCTATCAATAAACTGACTTAGATACCATTCATCTAGACTATCATCGTTAGAAATCTTTTTAAAAAAGTCGTTTAACTTAGTTTCAAACATACTTAACTCTTGAATTTTAAATTGACTGTTTCTATGATTACTGAAATCTGCCGTTCTTATCTTAAATTTTCTCTTGTTATCAAGCTCTCACAACACTGCTAAACTAGTAAAATCAAACTTACCACAACCAAAAGTTGAGATTGATGTCATACTGGCTATAATACCCTTCTGCTTATGAAACAAGCATAATAATTATAAAACCCACCTCCCTGATACAGACTGATACTATGCCTAAGCCAGACTTATCTCGCCTCGACTCTCTCCCCTCAGACGGTTCAGGCTTTGATGCCGAAAACTTTGATAGCGATGAGTTAATCGACCCTGTAGCCGATGAATTAGAAAATACCGTTCTTAGGTTGAGCGATTATCTGGCAGCCATTGAGCTGGTCGTCAAAGAAACCTTTCAGCACAGCGTGTGGGTCAAAGCCGAAATTCGCAACCTATCGAGCAAAAACGGGCATTATTACTTCGAACTGGCTGAAAAGGATGATGACGGCAAAGTGATTGCCAGTTGTCGAGGTAACTTATGGCGCTTTAAAGCGGCACGTGTACTGGGCAAATTTGAGCGTGTCACCGGTATGCAGCTTGAGCGTGACGTCACTGTATTGTTGAATGTTACCGCTACTTTTCACCCATTATACGGCTTTTCACTGGCGATTAATGACATAGATCCAAGTTACACCTTGGGTGACTTAGCGCGCCAATATGCCGCCATGCTAGAGCGCTTAAGTGCTGAAGGTTTACTCAACTTAAATAAGCAAGTCCCTGACCCTTTTGATATTGAGCATGTCTTGGTTATTGCTCCCGAAAAAGCTGCTGGTCTTGGAGACTTCCGAGCCGATGCTGATAGATTGCAGCATACCGGGGCGTGTCACTTTCACTATCACTATGCTACATTTCAAGGCAATCATGCGCCCAAAGAGATACGTCACGCCATCACCAAAGGCATACTCACCTTCAAAAAAGAAT
Source organism: Psychrobacter sp. FDAARGOS_221 (assembly GCF_002313155.2). NCBI lineage: Bacteria > Pseudomonadati > Pseudomonadota > Gammaproteobacteria > Moraxellales > Moraxellaceae > Psychrobacter > Psychrobacter sp. FDAARGOS_221. Next base: position 143,312 of record NZ_NWFK02000001.1, on the reverse strand, counting down.
ATGATCGCCTGCCCGATGTGATGGTAATTATTCGTGGCGGCGGTGCGGTTGGCGACTTGGCGTATCTGAACGATTATGAGCTAGCCGCTTTGGTTGCCGAGCAGCCGATTCCGGTCTGGGTTGGTATCGGTCATGAGCGTGACAATGTCATTTTGGATGAAGTGGCGCACACCAGCTTTGATACGCCGTCAAAGGTGATAGCCGGTATTACCAATCATCTAGCCAGCCTAATGCAGCGTACTCAAGACTTTGCCGACACCATTTGGCATGCCAGTCAGCAACAAGTTACCCAAGCAGCAATGGCGACCGAGCGTCAGTTCACCGCCATTCAAAACACCAGCAGCTATAACTTGCAGCGCTGGCAGCATTTAAGTGACTCGCACTTTAATACCATTAAACAGCATGCTAAATTTGAGCTGCGTCAGGCTTCTATGACCAGCAATACCAATATGAAGCAAATTCAGCAGCTAAGCTATAACCACTTATCACGTGCCAGCAGCGCCATTGATACACGTTATCAAACTATCAAGGAAAGCAGTTATCAGCGTCTTTCAGATGCGGCTAAGCAAGTACGTTATTACCAGCAAGTGGTGTTGATCCAAAACCCTGCCCGCCTGCTTGATCAAGGCTATGCCTTTGTCCAAAACTCAGAAGATAAGTACCTTAATTCTGTGTCCAGTATCGAAAAAGGCGACTTTGTTAAAGTATCTATGAGTGATGGCGAGGTGAAAGCTGTGGTCTATGATGTCAATAAACACTCAACTGCTGATACGGATTCTATCGAAGCCGATCAAAGCTAGACCCTAACTATATACTGATTTACTTTTATCGACCTTTCATTTACACACTTAAAACTTGTTCATTTTATTGATTATAAGGATTCTATTATGGCCACACGTACCCGTAAAAAAGCCGCACCAAAAACATTCAAAGATGCGTATCAAATTCTAAAAACCAATGCCGAAGAGTTGCAAAACGCTAATGAACCAGACATCGATAACCTGATGAATACGGTTGAGCAATCTATAGCCGCTTATAAAGTATGCCAAGCACGTATTGAAGCGGTACAACAAGCGCTAGATGCCGCTTTTGATGAAGAGGTTGCAGAAGATGAGCCTAGTCAGGATGATGCGACTGAAACTGAGAGTTCAGCTGAGTAATCTGGCTTCTTATTTGTGATAAACCTGTAAGGCTAAGGCGCTGAATGAATATTCTAATCGCACCAGACTCATTTAAAGAAAGCCTAAACGCTATTGAGGTCTGTAACGCTATCAAAGAAGGCTTTAGTCAGGTTTACCCTAATGCCGAATATCACTTATTGCCACTCGCTGATGGCGGCGAAGGCACCTCAAGTGTCTTATCCTATGTATTAGATGGTGAGTGGCAGCAAATTAAAGTGCATGATCCGTTGATGCGCCCTGTTACCGCCAAATACTTCTTAACGCATGATGGCATGGCGATTATTGAAGTCGCTGAAGCATGCGGATTGCATTTATTAGCATCGGCTGAACGTAATCCATTGATTACGACCACTTATGGTGTTGGTGAAATGATAGCCGATGCTATTGGTAAAGGCGCCATACGACTACTGATTGGATTAGGCGGCAGTGCGACTAATGATGCAGGTGCTGGCATGTTGCAAGCGTTAGGCGTCAGAATATTCGACACCAATGGTAACCTGCTAAGCGCAGGCGGTGCGAATCTTATTGATACTCATAGTATTGATGCCTCACCTTTAAAAGATTTACTGTCAACGATTAAGATTGCCGTGGCTTGCGATGTAACCAGCCCACTGTGTGGTCCTACTGGCGCCAGCCATGTATTTGGGCCCCAAAAAGGCGCCACTTCTGCTGATGACATACTCACTTTAGATCAAGCACTGGCTCACTTTGCCGCTGTCACTGATTCTGCTGCTTTCAGCTTAACTGGCACTCACAATATCAAACCAAACTGTGCAGATGTTGAAGGTGCAGGCGCTGCAGGTGGCTTAGGATTTGCGCTGATGGCTTATTGCCAAGCTGGACTCAAATCAGGATTTGATACGATTTCTGAAGTGGTTCAACTGGACCAACATTTAGCCAGTGCTGACTTAGTGATTACTGGTGAAGGTAAACTTGATGCCCAAACCGCTATGGGTAAAGTTGCCAGTGGTGTAGCATTGCGAGCCAAGGCTATCAATCCAAGCTTACCCGTGATTGCTATCTGTGGCAGTGTAGATCGAGATTTAAGCGCTCAAAACCGTTTTAACAACCTACCCTTTGATGTAGTAATGCCCAGTATTCAAAAGCCAGATGCATTAGAAAACATACTTGCAGGCGCCTACCCTAATGTGGCGCAAACCGCTTATCAATTGGCTGCTGCCTTGCAATTAGGACAGCGTCTCAACCCTGAATGATATCTAAAGTATTGACATAAAAAAGTACAAAAATAATGAATAATGAATGATAGTTAATCACTACCATACTCACTCACTTATTAGACCATGTCCTGATCTGGTAAATATCAAAAAGGCCAACTGCTAGCAGTTGGCCTTTTTTATTTTGAAGTGATAACGACAGAATCATTATTTTAAACTGGTTAGCACAATGAATCACTAGAAGCAATTTTATGTGACGCTTCAACAAATCATCATCAAAAACTATTTATATTCCCAGCCTACAACCTCACCATTTTCAACATAGACTCTCGTACCATAGCGATTTCCACTCTTATGATCATATTTCCATGTTTCTTTGGTTTTTGTTTTTAATACTTTTTTTTCTGTTTCTTCTGGGTAGCCCAATGAAAATTCTAGTTGTTCTGTCGTTTCTCCAACCCAAAGCTCTTTGTCCATAATACGATCAACAACTTCATCATCATCATACATATCTAGATAAAATTTGTGTCGTTCCTCAGACAAGCGTCTCCTCTCCTCCTGCTCCTGCTTTCTTTTCTTACTTTTAATAATAAACTTTAAGATATAACCTACAACAATAACAGCTACAATTAATACGAGAAAGTTTGTCCAGCCAAGTGTTTGAGATATAAATTGCAAAACAGATGTTTGAGATATACGCTCCCAAGCACTAGACATTAAAGACCAAACAAGACTAATAACGCCAACAATGATTATTAAGGGGAGCAGCTTAACAATGAGCTTAATTACATCTGAATCTGTTGCGATGAACATACCTTAATTTAAGATTAAGAAAATAGGCGTTTATATTAACTTAACTTAAGAATATAAGCAAAACATCTTGGTTTAATAATTGACTTTAATGTGGTACGCCTAGCATTCAGAAGCTTGATTATCTTGAAAATTTTCTTAAATTCGCTTAACCTAATCTGCCGCATATGGCATATCAATTGACATAAAAAAGTACATAAATAACAACATTTGCATACCATTGTACATTTGAAAATACTTAGCTCACTGGGTATTGTTTAACGTACGTTTTAATTATTGGGCGTCTAACTTTACCTAAGACAAAAATAATAAATGATAGTCAGCCATCATTAAATTATTACTACATAAGATTTAGAACCTGTCCAAAACAAATTTACTTTTTAATAATCTAACAAGGAAATCATGACCTTTATGAAATCTAAACTTTTATTATCAACCCTATTAGCATCAACCGTTGCCGTCACTGGCTGTAACTCAACATTAATGGCCATTGATAAGGCACAACAAGAGCGTACTGCCGAGCGTGAAAAGCAGCCTTCTATTGATAAATACGTTGCCCTAAAACAAAAGCAGCAATCTACTGGTAATCTAACGGCTGCTGAGCATAAACAAATGGCAGAGTTACTACGTAATGCATTGCGTGGCGCGTATGACTTACCAGAGTCCAAGGCAGATTATCTAAAACTGCATGCGTCACACATACAGGCTGCCGCTAAACTTGGCGATAAGGAAGCGATAAGAGATTTTCACCAGCTGCTGATCTTCACTAGCGTTAATAATCGCAATACATCACAACCGAACTCTAATACTTCGATCATTACTGACATCAATCAGTTCAAGCAAGGTCTTAAAGGACTACTGCAAGATGCTAAGCAATTTAACCCAAACACTCAGTCTATCTATCAGTACTTCGATTACTCAATCGATAACGCCAGAAGTGATGTGGTCTCATATCTAAAAGGTGTTTTAAATAGCAAATTAGACACTAAGCAGACCACTCAGTATCCAGAGATGGTCGATGACATTCAGTTATTCGTTATCTTCAATGAATATCAGGGTTCATTCAAGACTGAATACACCAAGCCCGACTCAATCTATAAGATGATTACTAATTTAAAAGACACGCAACCTGTGGCGTTAGAAAGATATTATGTGTTGTCAAAATTGACTGGCGACAAGCAATCTGAGAGCAAAATTAAGGCGATGTTTAATAACCAAGCCTCGCTATCACACGCAGAGAGCTTGTATAACAAGTATGTGAGTTCTTTTCAGAGCCGCTAAGCCTATAACGGTTACGGTGTTAACCTCGCTAAGCCTACATTTGTAGTGCTTGCGCTCGTTTGCCTTGTAACCATTTTAGAATTCTTTGTCTATATTTCCAGAATCGATAAAGCCAATCAGATTAATAAAACCTGATTGGCTTTATCTAAATGTCTTTGATTGGCTCAGATATGGGAAAAACAGCCTTTGGTGTATAGCTCATTAATACCGACCCACTCATGATTCTTAAATGGGTATCTTTCATTAATGGCAATCACACCATTGGCTGTGACTAACGCTAATACATCAATGTCTATCAGTACTTGGCGATTGGCAGGTTTAACGTTTGTGGTGGTAGACGCTGCTGAGTCAAAGCTCTTTGTGCGTGACGTTGAAGTTTGTATAGAAGTTGATGGTTGTGAGTCAAAAAAGCCCTGCTTGATGTGTCGCTCTATGTCTTTGGTGGCGGCAATTAAACCCAATACGTCTTGATGCCCCTCAGACATTACTAACAGCCCACATTGATTGGTATAATCTGGCTTTGGATTGTCTATGGTAGCGGTATAATCGGGATTAACAAAGGCAGTCGACCATATTCTTTGATCACATAGCGAAGACAACTGATTGCGGGCTTGCGCAAGATGCGGATTGGCATTTTCATTACTGCCCAGCTCTACAATATAGCCGATGGCGACAGTATGATTCAGCTCTGATAATGGACGGACAGCCGAGATGATAGGCAACTGATTGTGATGAGGCTCACTGCTGACTAGTAGCTTGTGGTTACTTTCAGCAGATGCATTTTCAATAGAGTTGTTATCAACAGAGACTTTTTGCGCAGATGCATTTTTAAACGTTGATTTTTCTCTGCTTAGGCTATTTTGTTGACTATCCATAGGGCTCATAACGCTTATCCTATCGCTATCTTGGGTTAACTGAGCGTTGTCCGATAATTTAGCTAGCACTGCGTACGATTTGTACCGCAACCGCATCGGCTTCGGCAATCGCCGTTGGCTTAGCTACCGTCACCTCTACTTCACTGGTTTGGTATTTATCCAAAATTCCTTGGGCGATATACTCTGCCAATCTTTCAATCAGCTTGGCTTGTTGCTGCTGACACCACAGAGTAATGTCATCACACACTTCTTTATAGTTAATCGCGTCAGCGATATCATCACTTTTACCCGCCTTAGTAATATCTGTGGTCATAGTGACATCGATGACCAACGGCTGCTCTATCGCTCTTTCCCAATCAAACACACCGATAACGGCTTGTACTTTTAAGCCTTTGATGATTACTTTATCTGCTGAGTTCATCCTGCCCCACTGCTTATTATTTAAAATGTTGATTACTTAAAATATTGTTTACTTAAAATATTATTTACTTTCAGTTATTGAATGAATAGATATTTAATCAATAGCGTTTGAATAATGGTTGTTTTTTATCGATTAAAGCTCACCATTCTTTTGTTTCTTTTGCAGCTGCTTTAACACTTTGCTAGGACGATTTTGCCACAGATCGATACTGAACAAGGCCAAGCCGATCCAAATTAAACCAAAAATCATTAAACGCTTGGTATCAAAAGGTTCATGATAATAAAATACTGCCAAACAGAAAATCATGGTCGGTGTTAAGTAATTCATAAAGCTTAAGATACTGTAGGCTACCATCTTAGTTGATTTGTTAAACAGCAACAAAGGCACCAAGGTAATCGGACCCGCCAACATCAAAAACCAAATCTCAGAACTCCACCAAAACTCAATATTGGCACTGGCCACATCCGCTTGTAAGAACCACCAAATGCAAAGCGGTAGCAGTAATGCGGTTTCTAAAAATAAGGCATCCAACGCCTGTAATGGCGTGCGTCTTTGCATCACCCCATAGACACTAAAAGACAGCGCCAATACCAAAGACACAATCGGTAATTTACCGAGCATCACTACCTGTATCAGCACCGAAGACAAGGCAAAAGCGACAGCTATCCATTGTAATGGTCGCAACCTTTCTTTTAAGAAAACCAGTGACAGCATAATGCCGACTAATGGGCTGATAAAATAGCCCAAGCTGGCTTCTAGCACCTGATTGGCATTGACCGCCCAAACATACGTTAGCCAGTTGCAAGCAATAATTAATCCAGAAACAAAGGTAATCCAAATTAAATGCGGGTTATTCTTTAAAGTAGTCACCCACTGCCAGCGCTTACCGATTACTAATACAATCGTTAAGCAAACAAAGGTCCACACAATACGATGACCAATAATTTCGATCGCATTGTACTCACCCAATTGCTTGAAATAAAAGGGAAAACTACCCCAAATTAAGAAAGCACCCAGTGCGGTTAACACCCCTTTATTGGTGGTGCGTATGACGGCTGGTTTTGGCTTAGCGTGTACGTTATTAAGTGAGTGAGAGGACATAACTAGATTCCAGTGAGGGAGTTTGTTGTACAGCCTTGAATAAATAAAAGCCACCCGCTGCAGGGATGGCTTGTTTTATAGCGTTAAAAACAACTGCCTAGTCGAAAGGACTACAGGGTACGGGTTGCGATATTCATACCTATCTTATTGGCCAACTCTGAGAATCCTGGGAAGCTGGTATTAACGGTTTCGACACCTTTAATGGTAATGGTGTCACTGGCTCTTAAGCTGGCAACTGCAAAGCTCATGGCAATACGGTGGTCGTGATGCGAGTATATTTCGCCGCCGCCAAATACTGCTGGCAAGTCATCATTATGGTTAGTCGCATTCTTTGTATCATTGTTTAGGGTAGCAGCACCTTTACCTTCAACGCCTTTACCTTCAATAATAATACCATCTTCAGTTACCGTACAGTCGACGCCCAACTGTGTCAACCCATCGGCCATCACTGCAATACGGTCCGACTCTTTGACTCTAAGCTCTTTGGCACCGGTCAATACCGTTTGACCTGAGGCGCAGCTTGCGGCTACGAATAATACAGGGAACTCATCAATGGCTAGTGGTACCAGCGCTTCTGGAATATGAATGCCTTTTAGTTGTGCCGACTTAATGGTGATATCCGCAACCGGCTCACCGCCAACAAAGGTTTCATTCGATAAGCTGATATCCGCATTCATTAGCTTTAAAATATCGATGATACCGGTACGTGTTGGGTTCATGCCCACTTTAGTGATGGTAATTTCACTATTTTGAGCAATACTTGCAGCAACCATGAAAAATGCTGCTGATGAAATATCGGCAGGCACAGCGATATCACAGGCAGTCAGTTTACCGCCGCCTTCGACACTGATACGGTTGCCATCGACTTGCACTTCATAGCCAAAGGCGGACAGCATACGCTCAGTATGGTCGCGGCTAATCTCAGGCTGGATGACTGTCGTTGTGCCTTCTGCCCATAAGCCAGCCAATAACAAGCAAGACTTAACCTGTGCTGAAGCCACTGGCATATCATAAGTAATACCATGCAGTGGGTTGCCACGTTTATCACTACCAGTAATGCTAATCGGCGCGGTACCACGCTCTCCAGTGGTCTGTAAAGTTGCGCCCATTTCACGTAAAGGCTTAGCCACACGCTCCATCGGACGTTTTGATAAGCTGGCATCACCGGTCAACACACTATCAAACTTTTGCGCCGCCAAAATACCAGACAGCAATCGCATGGTAGTGCCAGAGTTACCCATATACAGTGGCGTACGGCTTGGCTTTAAACCATTAATACCAACACCATGAATCACCACATTGCCGTTATCTGGACCTTCAATGGTCACACCCATATCACGAAACGCTTGCAAGGTTGCTAAAGCATCTTCACCTTCCAAAAAGCCAGTCACCCGAGTTACGCCTTCTGCCAAGCTACCAAACATGATGCTGCGATGCGAAATAGACTTGTCGCCTGGTACTTGGATGCTGCCTTCAATTGTGCGGCTGGGTGTAATAATGTAAGTGCTAGACGCCTGAGTTGACTGAGCCATAGAATTTTCCGTATGAGAGGTTTCCGTTAATTTTTTAGTATAAGGGGTGCTGGTTAACATATGACCAAAATGCTTTCTTGCTGATTGGGCTCGACCTAATAAACCCAGCAATTGAGTCGAGTCTTCTTGTTCGATCAGATGACGTAAGTTAACTAAATAATCACTGTATTCATCTAAAGCAGTTAATAACGCAGGCTTGTTGGCGATAAAAATATCATGCCACATCACAGGGTCGCTGGCTGCAATACGGGTAAAGTCTCTAAACCCGCCAGCGGCATAGCGAAATATATCCATATTGTCATCGTGACTGGCCAATTGCTCTACTAAGTTAAAAGCCAATAAATGTGGTAGATGACTGGTGTAAGCCAATACCGCATCATGATGTGCCACATCCATTTTCATAATGGTAGCACCCACCGCTTGCCACAAATCACTGATTTGTAATTGTGCTTCAGGGTGGGTTGTTTTTATTGGGCAAATAATCAAACTGTGATTGACGAATAAATCACCGCGGCGCGCATTAAAGCCTGACTGCTCAGCGCCAGCAATCGGATGCGCAGGTACCAGTCCCGAAGGCAGTTCACCAAACACCTGCTTGGCCGCTTCGACCACGTTTTGCTTGGTACTGCATACATCACTGATAATACAATCAGCACTGATTAATCCTTGCTGCATGGCGAGCTGTATCTCAGAAAACACAGCACCAACCGCTTTTACCGGGACTGCCACAATAATACAGTCACAGCCTTCAACCACATCGGCTAAGGTATCACTACCGGCACTAATGACTTCTGCTTCAATGGCAGCATCAATACTGGTGGCTTGCCGATCGACAGCGACTAGCCTTTCAGCCAACTGTCTGTCCTTGATTGCTTGAGCGAGGCTTGCTCCGATTAGGCCTAATCCGATAATACAAACCTGTTCAAACAGCATGGCTAAACTACCTATTTAATAACTAACAGTTTAATAGTTTTCTAATTAATCGTTTTCTAATTTTAACTTTCTAATTCAAAACGATTTATATTTTAATCAGTGCCTTTGTACACAGCCAATCACAATTAATCGCACAGCATCACAGACAATGAAAATAGATTATTGATAAATCACAGTGACTCTAAGATATCACGTAGGGTATCGATGAGACGTGTGTTATCTTCTGGAGTGCCTACTGTCATACGCAGCCAGCCTTCAAGTCCATAGCTTCGTAGTGAGCGTACAATGACACCCTGTTGCAATAGCCCTTCATAGATTTCATCAGCATCACCGACACTGGCCACATTCACCATCACAAAGCTGGCGTGCGATGGCACAAAGTCCAGACCTAGCGCATCGAACTGCTTACAAATCCAGCGCATCTGACCATCATTGATTTTATGAACTTTAGCAATAAAGTCTTGGTCATCAAGTGCCGCAATTGCAGCGGCTTGAGCCACTGAGCTAACACTAAACGGTTGGCGCGTGCGATTTAGCACAGCTGCAACGTCAGGATGACTTAATGCATAGCCAACACGTAGGCCGGCTAGACCGTAAGCCTTAGAGAAGGTGCGCACGATAATCACATTATCAAACTCATCTAACAGCGCGCTGTTGTCACTTTCTGGGCAATATTCAACATAGGCTTCATCAAGCACTACCAATACATGCGCAGGTAGCTTACTGACAAAGTCATGTATTTGCTGCTGAGTTAGCAGTGTGCCAGTTGGGTTATTAGGGTTGGCGATAAATACCATACGTGTATTGGGCGCTTGCTCAACTGCCTCGAGCATGGCATCTAAGTCATGTCCATAACGTTTTGCCGGCACAACCACCGATTCAGCACCAACTATCTTGGCCAGTCTCGCATACAAAAAGAACGCATATTCGCTATAAATCACAGCGTCATCTTGCGCCACAAAGCTGCGCGCAATCACTGTCAATAAATCAGTGGCACCATTACCTAAAGTAACCTGACTGCGCTTTTTATCAGCAAATTGGGCAATGGCCAGCTTTAGGTCTTCTGCTTGGCAATCTGGATAGCGTGCCAACTTACCAAGCTGCTCGGTAATGGCCAGAGTCACTTTTGGTGAACTACCCAAGGCATTTTCGTTACTGGCAAGCTTTAGCACGTCATTGACTTCATACTCTCGCTTTAGCTCATCAACTGACTTGCCGGCTTGGTAAACGTGTAACTCATTAATGCTATCGTAAGCTGGGGTAGAAAATGTTTTGTGACTCATGTGGCAACCTGACTAATTAAACGAACCGTAAATGAACAATAGTATAGTATACACCCAAATCTATTTTAGCTGATTTAAATTAAATCACTGCTTGTGGGTATGAGCCTAACACACGTAAGTCTCTCACCATCGGACGGATATCTTCAATGGCGGCACGTACATTTTCATCTTCAATATGACCTTCCATATCAATGAAGAATACGTAGGCCCATTTGTTTGGACGTTCAGGGCGGGTCTCAATACTGGTCATTGACACGCCATGCTTAGACAAAGGCTGTAAGATTTCAATCAAGGCACCGGCTTTGTTATGAGCAGAGACCAAGATTGAAGTCTTGTCTTGACCAGAAGGTGCGATATCTTCATGTCCAATAATTAAGAAGCGTGTGGTATTACCTGGGTTGTCTTCAATATTTTCATGCAGCTTATGCAGGTCATATTCTGCAACAGCCACATCACCAGCGATGGCCGCTGAATGCCATTCATTCTTCAAGCGTCTCGCCGCTTCACCATTACTAGAAACTTGAACGCGCTCTACGTTTGGATAATTCACATCAAGCCAATGACGACATTGTGCCAGTGACTGCTGATGAGAATAAATGCGACTTAAGCTATCCACTTTGGTGTGGCTAGCAACTAGGAAGTTTTGGTGAATAGGTAATTCAACCTCACCAATAATCTTCAATGAAGAGCTTAAAAAGCCATCTAGCGTGTGATTTACCACACCTTCTGATGAGTTTTCAACTGGTACAACACCATACATCGCCGATCCTGACTCAACTTCACGGAAGACGTCAGTAATGGTGGTTAATGGCACTGTAGTAGAGGCTTTACCAAAGTGCTTTAATGCTGCTGCATGCGTAAAGGTACCGACAGGGCCTAAGAATGCAATCTTTTGCGGTGCTTCTAAGTCCAAGCATACTGACATGATTTCACGGAACAAGCGCGCCATTTTCTCATCACTGATTGGACTGTCTGACGCTTGATTACGCTTCATGATGTTTTTTAATACTTGCGCTTCACGCTCTGGTCTATAAAATATGGGGTTTGAATCCACTTCATCTGCATACGTTTTTTTAAACTCAGCAACACCCTGTGCCAATTTGGCGCGATTGCTAATCAGCTGCAAAATCTCACCATCGACTTGGTCAATTTTTTGGCGTAGCTCATCTAATTTTGTCTCTGCCGCATCTGAAATTTTTGCAGGAGCGTTGTTGTTATTTGTGGATGATGTCATAAAAAAGCCTATAGGTCGTGTTATGATAATGGATTAATTTAAAACGTTAATATGGTTAATATGAATGATACGCCCGCTATTGATACCATCAATAAGCGGTTAATTTAATTCTGATTATTACTTTGGTTTGATTATTATAGTCAACTTTCGCGGCCAAAATAAATAAAATTAGCAGCCTTAGTGCGAATGATAACAACCCTATCAGACATGTGTAAAAATTCAATCATAGAATCACAAATAAAAAGCCACAAATTTTAAGCCGCAAAACTTTGCTTCAAAACTGAAGCTTCACAACTTTAGCTTCAAAAAAAAATACAAGTCACAAACTGATAATAATCGATACTAATGACAAAAAGTTTTCATCAACTGAGTTATCATCAATCGAATTTTGATAAACACAATTTTCATAAACACATAGTATAATGAGACGCATGATCGCTTAGCATCTAGATCTAGTGTAATACGCTATCATCATTTACACCAGTGCTAACCACTTAATCTAAATAAATGCTGTTAAACATAACGTTAGCATAAAAGTTAAAACAATAACCCTTGATATTTTTTCATCCCTTAGCAATAAATTAGGAATACATCATGAATGCTTTATCGCAGCTCCAAACTATGACGACCATCGTGGCAGATACCGGTGACTTAAGCGCTATTGCTCGCCTAAAGCCAGTCGATGCGACGACTAACCCAAGCCTAATTACTAAAGCATTGACCCATCCTGATAAACAAGCGATGCTTGCGGACACTTTAAACCGCTTCTCAAGTCATGGCGATGACATGATTGATAAGGTTATTGATGATTTAACCATTCAAGTGGGCTGCGATATTCTAAAATTGATCGAAGGTCGTGTATCAACTGAAGTGGATGCCAGATTGTCTTATGACACCGAAGCTACCATCGCAAAAGCGCATGAGTTTATGGATGCCTATCAGCGTGCTGGCGTCGATAAAGAGCGTATTTTGATTAAGATTGCTGCCACTTGGCAAGGTATTAAAGCAGCCGAGCAATTAGAAAAAGAAGGCATTCACTGTAACTTAACCCTAATCTTTGGTCAGCATCAAGCAGTGGCTTGTGCAGAAGCCGGCGTTACTTTAATATCTCCATTTGTCGGTCGTATTTTAGACTGGCAAAAACGTGAGCAAAATCGCCAAAACATTCCTATTGCTGATGACATGGGCGTTCAATCAGTCAAACGCACCTATCAATATTACAAACAGCATGGCTATAACACCCAAGTGATGGGCGCAAGCTTTAGAAGTGTGGATCAAATCTTAGCACTTGCTGGCTGTGATTTATTGACTATTTCACCAGATTTATTGGATGAGTTGGCTGCATTAGAGACACCTGTCACTCAAGCCTTATCAGCTGACTTGATCAGTGAAACCATGCCAAAAGTTACTCTAACTGAAGATGAGTTTAATGCCGCTTACGAGCAAGACAGCATCACTCAGCATCTATTACCTAAAGGTATTGACGGCTTTATCACTGCACGTGATGAACTAGCAAAAGCATTAATGCAATTGAAAAAATAAACCTTAGGTTATAACGCTTAAATCATTGAGCTTTAGTTTTTTGAGCTTAAGTTAAAGAACCTAAACAAAAAAACTCTACTTTCGATAGCGATGATACTGGCTATCTTAAGTAGAGTTTTTTTTGGCTCACTAAGTTGCTAGGGCTAATGTTTATGGTGACTTTTAAGCACTAACCTTTTAAAACCGTATAAACCGGAATTGGGAACTCATCATGTAGCGCCACTAGGTCTAGTAGTACAAGAACACCGGCGACTGTATGGCCTGCTTCTTTACATAAATGGTAGGCCGTTTTTAACGTACCACCGGTTGCTAGGATATCATCGACCAACAATACCTTGCTTGGCTGCATGCCATCTTGGATTTCCAACGTGTCACTGCCATATTCCAAAGCATAAGATTTATTAGCGACTGGCGGCGGTAGCTTACCTGGTTTACGCAGTAACATCATACCTTTGCCCAAACGCCCGGCTAATAAACTAGCAAACACAAATCCGCGGGCTTCAACCGCAACCAAACAGTCGACTTCATCCATCAAACCTTCTGGCAAAGCCTCCAACATCGCATTAATCACATCATTGACATGAGTGAGTAATAAAGGCGTGATGTCATAAAAATCAATGCCAGGCTTTGGAAAATCTGGCACTGTGCGAATAGCACGCCATAAAGGATGACGTTTTGATTCTGAATCTACGATAACAGTCGCTGAAGTGGCAGATTCTGAATGTGATGAAGAAACGGCTTGATTACTCATAAATACTTCCCGTAAGAATTAAACTCGGCTATAAACATGATGCGAAATAACAGCTTTTAACCTATTATTTTAACATATCTATTGTTGTAATATTGATGACTGCACCCGCTCATTATCAGGCTAGTGATAGTGTCTTGTTGTCATTGGCAGATGTGGGTATAATTTGGGCTTTATTGACTTATTGAGTAAGGGACTAGTAATGAAAAAATGGGAATGCATCGTTTGTGGTTGGATCTATGACGAAGAGCTGGGCTGTCCGGAAGAAGGTATTGAGCCAGGCACAAAATGGGAAGACATTCCAGATGACTGGACTTGTCCTGAATGTGGTGTGGGCAAGCTTGATTTTGAAATGGTAGAAATCTAAGTCTACTTTTCAAAAATCAAATCGCTTAATACCATCTAATCAACCTGTAAAAGCCGTCAAAAAAGGATTTATGACTCCTATGTCACATGTCGCCTCCGAGCACCACTGGCACCCCTCACCGCTGTCACCACTTATGCAGCAAGCCATTATTCAAGTTTCAGACGATATCGAACTGTACGTTGAAGTCGGCGGCAATCCTGATCACCCTCCGTTAGTATTAATCATGGGCCTTGGCTCACAACTGATATTCTGGCCTGAGAGCTTTATCAAGCGTCTTATCGATGCCGGCTTTTATGTGATTCGCTTTGATAACAGAGATATTGGTTTATCTACCAAAATTCGCCGCAAGGATTTGCCACGTGTTAATTTTTTAGGCGCCATGTTAAAGATGCAATTTGGCATAGATAACTCTCACACCAAAGTGGCTTATCACTTAACCGATTTGGCTGATGATGTGGCAAACTTAATACGAGCTTTAGGGCTACGTAAGGCTCATGTGCTTGGAGCATCAATGGGCGGTATGATTGCCCAAATTTTTGCAGCAAAATACCCGCATTTGGTTGATCGCTTAGCGCTGATATTTTCGACCAATAACCGACCGATGCTTGAGCCGCCACACCCAAGACAGCTATATACTTTATTCAAACGTCCTGCCAGCTATCAAGAAGAAGATGTGGTAGATCACGGCAAGTGGTTCATTCAGACAGTCGGGTCACAGGGCTATATCGACCAGCAGCAAGTCGCAGATTTATCACGTCTACGCTACCATCGCTGCTTCTATCCTACCGGCACTATCCAACAGTTGACTGCCATCTTGATGACAGGCTCTATTAAATCCTATAGTCAGTCTATTTCTGCAAAAACCTTGATTATGCATGGTAGTGAAGACGGGCTATTACCGCCGTCACACGGTAAGGCAGTGGCTCG
Organism: Psychrobacter sp. FDAARGOS_221; assembly: GCF_002313155.2. Classification (NCBI taxonomy): domain Bacteria; kingdom Pseudomonadati; phylum Pseudomonadota; class Gammaproteobacteria; order Moraxellales; family Moraxellaceae; genus Psychrobacter; species Psychrobacter sp. FDAARGOS_221. Next base: position 127,902 of record NZ_NWFK02000001.1, on the reverse strand, counting down.
TGATATTCCACATGCTAAGTTCAGATTGATTAAAGGCATGGCGCACGATTTACCAGAATACTTCCAACCTTACATTGTGCATGAGTTAAAACAACACATGCTATAGCTTGCACATTAATCTTGCCTAGCAATATGCTGCATTGGCTTTCATCAAACTGACACCTAGCTGCTTTAGTATCAACAGTTACTAGTATAAACAGTTACCAAGGTTACTAACCCTCTTCAGAGTTATTGGTTTAGAGTTATTTATTGACCGAGGTAATTATTGCCACACTACAACTGAAAGTACCTAGGTCATCAGTTATGCCGTCAAAGCAAAAGCCTTATCAAATCAAAACCAAACCGTCTAAATACGCAGACTTTATGCGTGCGTATAAGATTAAAACCCCAAAATATAAGTTTTATTTAGAACGTGGCGGTCGTGAAGACGACCCTATTATCCTATTGATAATGGGGTTAGGTGCTCAGTCTCTGGTTTGGTCTAATGTATTTTGTAAGCGTCTGATTGATTCAGGCTTTCAGGTGATTCGGTTTGATAACCGTGATATCGGCAAATCGAGTAAATTAAAGCACAAAAATAAGCTGACTAAAGAACACAAAACCTTTAGTAAAAAGCTTAAATTACTGTCACGCTTTAAGCTGGGTTTGCCGATTAAGATTGAAAACGAGAGTATCCCTTATACCTTGTTTGATATGACAGAAGATGTCAATCAGCTGTTAAACGCGCTTGAAATTGAACATTGTCATGTATTGGGTATGTCTATGGGCGGCATGATTGCGCAAATATTGGCAGCCAACTATCCAGAGCGAGTGACTCGTCTTGGTTTGCTAGCGACCAGTAACAATCGCCCATTTTTACCGCCACCAAGACTGGATGCGCTGCGCGCCTTAACCAAACCTATCCCTGATAATAAAGACCCGAAAGTTATTATCGACAATAACCTGCACTTACTTAAAACCATTGGCTCGCCGGACTTCTTTGATGAAAGCAGAGCATTAACCCGTACTAAACTGCTCTATAAACGCCGCTTTTATCCCAAAGGCGTCTCGCGTCAGCTACTGGCAGTATTGGCCACAGGCTCATTAGTAGAGATTGATCGTAAAATCGAGCAGCCGACGTTAATTGTTCACGGTACGCACGACCGATTATTACCGCCCGCTCATGGTCAATGCTTGGCCAAAACCATCCGCCACTCTGAATTTAAGCTCATCGCTGGATTGGGCCACGATATCCCCTACCCTTTAGCGCGCTATCTGGCAGACTTATTTGCCGACCATTTTAAGCAAGCTTAATCAGCATTACGGTCCACTCAATAAAATAGCCGACTTACTATTATCATTACGGCCTAGTTATTAATACAGCTCATTTATGAATAAAGTGATCAATTAGGATAATGTTAAATTAGGCACTATTCTTTAATTTTTGATACCACTTTATTTAAAGTCCATAAGGGACGAAGCTGACCGGTTACATCATCGGCTACGGCATCTTGTCTGATATCAAGTATATAGCGATAGCCTGGCTCAAAATCAAAATCTTTGATGCCGCCACTAAGGGTGTTGTAGTTTTTCTGGAAGGTTTGACGATAATACAAGCACTGAGTTCTGACGCTTGAGCCCTCAGTGGTTGCAATCTCACAAGGTGCCTTTTGCGGGCTGACCTCAATCAAAAAAGAAGGGATATGAATAATTTGTGATGCAGCTTGAGACTGTGCGGTTTTTACAGCACCTCTCATTTGTGACGTTGAACTGGTTGTGGTAGTGGTACAAGCGGTCAGTACTAACGACGCCAAAGCTAAGGAAGACAGTAAATATTTCATAAAAGCCTCATCTGCGATCTGAAAATAGCGGCTATTATAAAAACATATCCTCTCATTTTCCATCATTATTTTGTAAAACTTAATAATTTATAAAACTTATTAAGTTTAATTTAATTATTTATTGATTTTTATATGATTTAATCAGGTTGGGCCTCATTGAGCAAGTTTCATTGATTAGCTCAAGTTTGTCATTGATTCGCAGCACTGGCGGTGCACAAGCAACATCAGTTGCAGCACCACCTAGCACAATAGCTCTAAATACAGACCTCATCCTGAAGGTGCTGCTGCAACTTAGAAGCAGCAAGCAAGCAAGTAACTAACGGCTACCACAACAGCCATTAATGACCAAGCTGTGATAGCCGAAACGTTACTTCTCACAATCGATTAAAGCCACTAACTGCGATAATCTGCGTTGATACTAACGTATTCATGAGATAAATCACAGGTATAGACCGTATCTGTCGCCTCACCCACACCCAAATCAATATGAATGGTAATCTCAGGTCGACTCATTACCGCTTGGCCCTGCTCTTCACTATAGCTGGTATCTAATTGACCACGGGTACAGATCGCAACATCATCAAGGTTAACACTCACTAGGTTAGCATCAAGATGCTCAGCACCTGAGTAACCAATAGCCGCTACGATACGACCCCAGTTTGGATCGCTTGCGAAAAAGGCAGTTTTGACTAACGGTGAATGTGCAACGGCATAGGCCACATCGCAGCAGTCTTCAACGGTTTTACCGCCGGTCACTTTGACCGTAATAAATTTAGTTGCGCCTTCGCCATCACGCACAATCAAGGTCGCAAGACGTAAGAAAACTTGTTGTAATGCCGTAAATACAGCCTGATAGTGTGGATGTTGCTCAGAGTCAATCAACTGCTCATCATGCTCACCAGTCGCGATTAACACGCAGCAATCATTGGTCGAAGTATCCCCATCTATGGTAATACGGTTGAACGATTGATTGGTCAATTCAACCAGCATTTTTTGTAATAGTGGCTGCGCAATCGGTGCATCTGTCGCCACAAAGCCCAACATGGTCGCCATATTAGGGCGGATCATGCCCGCACCTTTTGAGATACCAGTGACATGATATGCCGTGCCATCATCTAGATTAATCTGAGTACTGTCTACTTTAGGCACGGTATCCGTTGTGCGAATAGCATTGGCAGCCGCCGTCCAGTTATCAGCACCTAAGTTTTCTAAACACGCATCTAGCCCAGTAATAATAGCGTCACGGTTAATAACTTCACCAATCACACCAGTAGAAAAAGGCAATACTTGCGCCGCTTGCGTCCCTGTTTTTTCAGCCAGTGCCTCACAAGTTTGTAACGCACGTTGATAGCCAACATCACCAGTAGCGGCATTGGCATTACCGGTATTGATAAGTAAATAACGCGGTGTCTGTGTTTTTTCAGTCTGCTGTTGTAATTTGGCTAAATGCTCACGCACTAACAATACTGGCGCAGCACAGCACTGATTGCTGGTGGTGACACAAGCAACAGAAGCTTGATCAGCAATACTAAACACTACTAAATCATCACGGTCTTTATAACGAACACCTGCTGCTGTTATACCGATATCAACACCGGGGATAGCATGAACAATCTCAGGTGGGGCAATGTTACCTACTGGCATAATTATCCTTAATTGATTTGTTATTTTTAGATTGGCTAAGTTTTAATAACGCGTTATTTAGGTTTAAAACTTTGATCAAAGCGGTTTAAATTAATATGCTCTAAATTAAAGCGGCTTGAATTCAAAGCTTGCCCAAATTGGCGCATGGTCTGATGGCTTCTCCATCGCACGCAGCTCATAGCTGATACCTGCATCGATGCACTGATCTTTGATATCTTCAGTGCACAAAATATGGTCAATACGTAGACCACGTTTTGGATCATCATTAAAACCACGGCTGCGATAGTCAAACCAGCTAAACATCTCATTGCTTTCTGGATAGTGCAAACGATAGGTATCAAATAAATTGCGGCTCATTAATGCTGTATACCATTCGCGCTCTTCAGGTAAAAATGAGGTTTTGCCCTGACTTAACCAGCGCTTAGCATTTTTTTCGCCAATACCAATATCTGTATCTTCTGGAGCAATATTCATATCACCCATGACAATAAGCGTTCTGCCCTCAGCTTTTAGCGTATCAATATAATGATTCAATGACGCATAAAATTCACGCTTCATTGGAAACTTTGTTTCGTGTTTGCGGTTCTCACCTTGTGGGAAGTAGCCATTTAACACATCCACTTCTTGACCATCAAACACGTAGCGAGCATGGATAAAGCGTTTTTGAGCATCTTCTGGCTCACCTGGGAAACCTTTTTGCACAAAGATAGGCGCAACTTTTGAAACCAATGCCACACCATAATGCGCTTTTTGACCAAAGTACTCAACGTGATAGCCCAGCGACTCAACATTTTTTAATGGAAACTGCTCATCATGCACTTTAGTCTCTTGTAGACCCATCACATCTGGATCTATGATATCTCTCACCGCTTCTAATTGATGTTGACGGGCTCTAATACCATTAATGTTAAAACTAACAAAACGAATCATAAAAACAATTATCCTGGTTATTTTTTATTTCAATAAATCTCTTGGTTTAATTTGAAGGTGTTTGGCCTAAGGCAACAAACGTTTAACCGCCCAGTTGTGGCTTTGAGTGGCATCAGACTTAGTATCTAGACTATAGAGCAGTCTATCGTGCAGTCGATTGGGTCGGCCTTGCCAAAACTCGATTTGGGTCGCTTCAAGCTGATAGCCACCCCAAAACTCTGGCGTTGGCACTTGGCTGCCCTCTGGATACTGCTGCTTTAACTGCGCAAACTTGGCATCCATCACTTCACGGCTAGCCACTTCACCACTTTGAGGCTCACTGACCCAGGCGCCAATTTGACTTTCATAAGGGCGCTTTTGGAAATAGGCATCGGTTTTGGCGCGGTCTACTTTACGAATTGCACCACGCAATCTTACCTGACGCTGCATATCATGCCAAAAGAATAACGCTTCAGCATGCGGATTTTGATCTATGTCTTCACCTTTATGACTCAAATAGTTGGTATAAAACACCAATCCCATCGCATTGATCTCACGCACCAACACCGTTCTAACCGCTGGCATGTTATCACTTCCACAGGTTGCTAAGCTGATGGCATAGGGCTCAGGCGCACCTAGATCAATGGCCTCTTGTACCCATTGCTCTAATAGCTGCAACGGATTATCAAACAGCATCGGTTCTGATAAAGCCCCTTTTTCATAGGATAGTCTTTGATCGCTAAAGTCCATTATCGGCCCCTTTTGATTAAATTATATTTATTATCAACTTTATGCACATGGTGCAGCCAACGGCTCGGTTAGGGTGTTAACTCAAAGCCTAGTTTATGCCATGACCTGTTTAACTTGATCAGCCAATTGCTGTGCCAGCTCATCGCACTGCTGTTGGTCATCAAGCTCAACCATCACTCGAATTAATGGCTCTGTACCTGATTTACGAATTAAAATACGGCCTCGACCTTCGATTTTTTTTTCAGCATCTTCAAATGCTTTCACCAGCTCAGGGAAGTCGTAAGGGTCTTGCATTTGTTCCAAACGCACGTTAACCAAGCACTGTGGCAATAAGCTAAAGCCTTCGGTTAATTGACTCAGTGTTTGATTAGTTTGCGCCATAACAGCCAACACTTGTAGCCCTGCAATAATGGCATCACCGGTGCGGCTCTTATCTAAACATAAGATATGACCCGATGGCTCACCGCCTAAAATCCAACCCTTAGACTCAAGCCCTTGCATCACATATCTGTCGCCTACTTTAGCACGCTCTAATTCGATGCCTTCTTTTTCTAGCGCCAGTTGTAGCCCCATATTGCTCATTTGAGTTCCGACCACACCTTGCGCTTTGGTTTCAGCCTTAATCGCTAAAATATACAAGATACCGTCACCATCGACCAGCTCACCGTTTTCATCCACCATGACAATACGGTCACCATCACCATCTAAGGCGATACCGACATCTGCTTTATGCTCCACCACTGCTTGTTGAATGGTGCTTGGATAGGTTGAGCCACACTTATCGTTAATGTTAATACCATCAGGCTTATTATGAATGGCCACGACCTCAGCTCCAAGCTCTCTTAATACACGTGGTCCAACGCTATAGCCTGAACCATTGGCACAGTCGATGACAATTTTTAACTCAGATAAGTCATATTGATACGGGAAGCTGCCTTTACAAAATTCGATATAGCGGCCTTTGGCATCATTAATACGGAAGTGCTTACCAAGCTGCGCTGGATCGTCTTGAGTATAATCAGCATGACCTTCGACGATGCCATCAAGTTTAGCATTGATAGCCTCTTGCATCTCATCACTTAGCTTGCGACCATCGGCGGCGAAAAACTTAATACCGTTGTCATAATACGGGTTGTGCGAGGCAGAAATAACCACACCAGCATCGGCATGGAAGCTACGGGTCAGATGGGCTATCGCAGGGGTTGGCAACGGGCCAATCATATGGACATCGACACCGGCTGAGTTAAAGCCTGCTTGTAAAGCCGCTTCAATCACATAGCCAGATAAACGGGTATCTTTACCGATAACCACACTGGGTTTTTTGTTTTTATTCTTATTTTGCTCAACCAGCACTTGTCCTGTGACATAACCTAACTTTAGAACAAAATCAGGTGTAATTGGGAATTTGCCAAACAGTCCGCGAATACCATCTGTACCAAAATAGCTCATAGATACCTCAAATTCAAAATCGTTATTAATATCAAATTAGAAAACACAATATTTTATTAAGCACAGGGGTAAAATCCCTCAAAGCAAATCTACTAATAAGCATCATATAATTAAACATCTAAAACAAAGTTGTTTATCAAACGATGCTTAAAATGACTTATTACCGCTTAATTAAAAAAGAGTTATACCAAAAACAATCGACATAAAATCAATCAATTCAATCAGTTAAAACAAGCGCATGCATTTATTGAAGCCGTATTGCTTTTTTAGCAGACATCATGCTTGTGCATATAGTAATTAAGTTGTGTTTTTACACCCTTATATTACCACACAGCTCGGCCTATTCTATGAACATTTTTAGGTTTGCCACTGCTCTATATGTGCTAATTATCAATTCAATAAAGATTAATGTATTGAACATAAAAAAGACCAAAAGAGTGTTCTCTTTTGGTCTTTAACAATTAATAATCTAATACAATCAATACTTAGATAAGCTGACGTCTGCTTATTAAACGCCGACTGAATCTAAAGAATTAACCCACGCGATAGTTAGGCGCTTCTTTAGTAATTTGTACATCATGCACGTGAGATTCTTTCATGCCTGCTGCGGTTACTTTGATGAACTCAGGCTTGGTACGCATCTCATCGATAGTTGCACAACCGGTGTAACCCATTGAAGAGCGTAAGCCGCCAACCATTTGGTTAACGATACCACTTACAGGGCCTTTATAAGGAACACGGCCTTCAATACCTTCTGGTACTAATTTTTCAACGCCATCTTTGGCATCTTGGAAGTAGCGATCTGATGAGCCATTAGAACCTGACATCGCGCCCAAACTACCCATACCACGGTATGCTTTGTAGTAACGACCTTGGAATAGCTCAACTTCACCTGGTGCTTCTTCAGTACCTGCTAGCAGTGAACCAACCATGATACATGACGCGCCAGCAACAATAGCTTTGGCCATATCGCCTGAAAAGCGGATACCGCCATCAGCAATCAATGGAATGCTGTCTTTTAGCGCAGAAGCAACATTGTCAATGGCTGAAATCTGAGGCACACCAACACCAGCAATGATACGAGTGGTACAAATTGAACCAGGACCAATACCCACTTTAACAGCGTTGGCACCAGCATCACGTAAGGCTAATGCAGCATCTGCAGTGGCAATGTTACCGCCGATAACTTGGATGTGTGGGAAGTTCTTTTTAACCCATGCCACTTTATCAATAACGCCTTGTGAGTGACCGTGTGCTGTATCGACAACAATAACGTCTACTTCTGCTTCAACTAAGGCTTCAACACGTGCTTGTGTATCAGCGCCAGTACCTACCGCAGCACCAACACGTAAGCGACCTTGCAAATCTTTACACGCATTTGGGTTGTTTTCTGCTTTGTTAAAGTCATTGACCGTAATCATGCCTTTTAGGCCGAAGTTATCATCAACAACCAATACTTTTTCGATACGATGTTCATGCAACAGTTTTTTGATATTTTCGTTGCACTCGCCTTCTTTAACGGTCACTAACTTATCTTGTGGTGTCATGACGTTGCTAACTGGCTGATCATGATTGGTCTCAAAACGGACATCACGATGCGTCACAATACCAACCACTTGACCACTACCAGGCTCAACCACTGGCACACCTGAAATGTTATTTTCATGAGTGATGCGTAGTAATTCACCAACACTGATATCTGGGGTTACAGTGATTGGGTCAACAACGGTACCGGCTTCAAATTTTTTCACACGGCGGACTTGCATCGCTTGGCGATCAATATCCATATTTTTATGCACAATTCCCATACCGCCAAGTTGAGCCATAGTAATGGCCATCTCTGATTCGGTTACGGTATCCATTGCAGCAGAGATTATAGGTAGGTTTAAAGAAATATCTTCGGTTAGGCGCGTCGTTAATGACGCAGATTTTGGAAGCACATTAGAATATGCTGGCAGCAACAAAACATCATCAAAAGTTAGGGCATCATCTACGATTCGCAACATACAAACCTCTTGGCTGGGAGAAATTAGCAGCATATTATAACAAATTAATTGCTAATGTGAGTTACTGAATTTGTTCAGTCAGCCCCAGAAAGTAATTGAAATGTAACCACTTATAACCAAAGCTTGGGTTATGGCTTATTTATACTCTAATAAAAAACTTTTAGTTAGCTATTTTCGCTTGCTCGCGGCGCTAAAGTAATTCGGTCGGTTGGCAGATGATCAGTATGTTGTTCACCTAGATAATCAAGCATTTGCTTACGAATGTCACATTCTAAGTTAAAGGCATTAATCGGAGAGTCCGCAGTTAACTTACCTCGCAAGATAATGGTGGTTTCTGTTACCCCAGTGACTTGCATTTGTGGTTCAATCTCCTCACTACACAGCTCGTGTGCTTGTGCTAACTCAACAAACTTTTTCTCAATACTGTCAATATCTGCACCATAATCTACGTATAAGTAGATACAAGAAGATTGAGTGGATGAAGTGTGCGACCAGTTTTCTACTATTTCAGTCACCAAATTTTTCATCGGAATAATCAAGCGTCTGTCATCCCAAGTCTTTAATACCGCATAGGTATAACGCAAGTCCTCAACCTCACACCAGATGTCATTCAACATAACGGTGTCACCAATACGCACTGGCTGCGTCAATGCCACTTGGAATCCTGCAATGATGTTTCCCAGGGTTGGCTGAGCCGCAATACCGATGATCACACCAGCAATACCAGCCGATGTCATCAATGTTTTACCCAGTCCTTCTAAATCAGTAAACTCAGCCAAACTGATCCACAGCCCGCCCAATACAATCACAAAGATGAACACGCGTCTAAAGATAGACACATAGGTCATACGTATGCGCTGAATATTAAATTCTTTTTCGGTGAGTGTATCGATTTGATGATCTTGGTAACGATCTGCAAAAAAGTTAGTACCCCTCACCCCAAGCCACAACGCACTAATAATCAGACCTATCCAAATAATTGGACGTAACGAAGTAGCAATAGCGCTAACCTTAGGCAGGCTGCCCGATACCAGAGCAAACATCAGCAAAAAGCTAATAAAGACCGTCAATGGTGCCGTAATCTTACTAAATAAATCAGTAATGCCTTTGCCATGTAGCGACAGCTCATTTTCCTCAACTTGCTGCAGCTTTCTGTCTGAGTAGGCTTTGATGGCTTTGGCAGCACCTTTACTCATCAGCAAGCCAAGACCCATAGTCACAGCCATAAATACCAACATCGCCAGCACTTCCCAAAGCCTTAACCCAAATACCTTGACCAATAGCCAATCTGGGATATAACGCTCAAAGTATGCGGGCTTATGGATGTCATATAACATCTCAATACTCATCACGGTTTGTGATGAAAACACCCAGACCGGCGGCTGACCTTCTACTTTTACCCGTTCAAGATAAATAGGCATGCTGCGATTTTTGTAATCAATCGAGCCTAATTTGATGGCACGTCTTGGAATGCCCTCGATTGGATTGGTACTACCTAAAGACGGTTCAACCAAGCCATCGGCTCTATCAGGAACATCATCAAAGACATACAAGTCTTTTTCATTCAAGAGATAGTCAAGCTTACGCACTAAGTCAGAGGCTATATTGACTTGTTTACCTTCATCGAATGAATTGAGATTAAGTGCATAAGACGCTAAGGCAAAGTCCTTGCGAATATTGGCAGCATTAAAGAACTCTAAAGTTGATAAAGGGGTTTCTAAATTTGGAGAAATGTTGGGCTGTGGCAAACCAGAGTTGAGTTTATTAACAACAAAATAAGCTTCGTTGTATTCACCGGTTAGCTCATTGGTTGCTTGTAAATTGTGGGTTAAATAAGGCTCCTCTTCTTCCTCCTTTTCAGACTCATTACTGCCATATAAATCGAGACTGTCTTTAATATATCCCATCAAAGAGCCTGATTCTTCCTGCGACTCATCACTATCTTGTGAGGATGTTTGACTACTGCCGTCCGTTTTAGTCTGTTGTTGACTTTGGCTCGTCTCAGCATAACTGCTCGATAATCCACCAAAAGTCGCCCCACCAACAACGATCAGCACTGTCATTATCAATGCAAGTAGGTTGTAAAACACGTTGCGCGATTTATCAGACTTTAGATGGATATCCATAGCTACTGGGTCACTCTATCGATGGGTTAAAGTTATTTACTTAAACTAGATTAAATTGGCTTAAACAAATAATGATGATTGATAGTGGTTAATTTGACAAGGCAACGCAACAAAAAATGATAAAAAATCCTGCATCATTGCTGAGCAGGCTTTTTTAAAGTTTACACAAATAGAAGGTAGTAAGTTCAAGTGACGCAAATGATTTTATATCAGTAAGACATCACTAATACATCACTGAAAACAGCACTGAAAACAGCACTTAGAAAAATAACTAAGTACGACGCCAAGTGGTGCCATTTTTACCGTCTTCTAGCTCAATACCTGCATTTTGCAACTCATCACGGATTTGGTCCGCACGTGCAAAGTCTTTATTGGCTTTTGCATCCAGTCGCTGTTGAATCAAATCATCAATCTGAGTATCTGATAATTGACCTTCTGCGGCTGCACCGATTTGAGCCTGCAAGAACTGAGTTGGGTTTAACTGACCAATATTAAGCACGCCAGCCAATGATTTTAAAGTAACGGCTAACGCCAACAGCTGCTCATGATCGGCTTGGTCACCCACTTCACGGGCCAGTTTATTGATTTCTTTGCTTAGGCTAAATAATACACTGATTGCTTGCGGTGTATTAAAGTCATCATTCATCGCAGCAATAAAGTCTTCGATATGCGAGCCTTGTGTCGCCGCTGCTTTTAAGCTAACTGCATCGATTGGCGACTCTAGTACAGATTCAGCAACTTTTAGCGCTTGATAAATACGGCTTAACCCAGAATGCGCTTCTTTTAATGCGATGTCTGAGAAGTTAACCTGACTGCGATAATGGCTTGATAAAATAAAGAAGCGAATGGTCTCAGGATGGAACTTCTCCATCACTTCACGAATGGTAAAGAAGTTACCCAATGACTTAGACATCTTCTCGCCATCGACATTAATAAAGCCCACATGCATCCAATTATTGGCATAGGTGCAGCCAGTTGCCGCTTCAGATTGAGCAATCTCATTTTCATGGTGTGGGAACTGTAAATCGTGACCACCACCATGGATATCAAAGCTATTACCTAAGCATTTGGTTGCCATTGCAGAACATTCAATGTGCCAGCCTGGACGACCGCCACCCCAGTTAGATGGCCATTGTGGCTCATCTACTTTAGCGGCTTTCCATAATACAAAGTCAAACGGGTTTTTCTTATCCGCATCGACATCAATACGTGAACCAGCTTGCAAGTCTTCAAGTTTACGTTTTGACAGTTTGCCATAGTCTGCAAAGGTTTCTACCGCATAATAGACGTCACCATTACTGGCCGCATAGGCATGATCTTTTTGCTCTAACGTTTCGATCATGCTCAACATCTCATCGATATGATCCGTAGCGCGCGGTTCAAAATCCGGAGAAACACAGCCTAAAGCGGTTGCATCTTCGTGCATGGCTTGGGTAAAGCGCTTGGTTAACTCACCAATAGTTTCACCATTTTCATTGGCACGCGCGATGATTTTGTCATCAATATCTGTGATATTACGCACATAATTGACATCATATCCCACATGACGTAGCCAACGAGCCACCACATCAAAGGCTACCATTACACGAGCATGGCCAATATGACAGTAATCGTAAACGGTCATCCCACAGACATACATGCCAATTTTACCTGCTTGTAACGGCTCAAACACACGCTTGTTGGTGGTCATCGAGTCATATATCTTTAACGCAGCCTGACTGTCAGCAAACTGCTTTGTCATAAAATCAGGTGTAGCAACAATATGGGTCTGTAATGACATATTCAAAACCTTAACTAAAAATGATAAAAACTAAATAATAAAAAATGAGTAATAAAAATTAAATCTGGGCAATTGCAGACTGGCTAACTAGAGCAGCAATAAATTTAAATCCCCTCATATTACCTAAGCTCGATAAAAATTGCTATATTTACTCACACAGTGTTATAACATCAATGTCGTAACCTTAAAATAATTAGGAAAAACAATTAGGAAACACAATGGGCAACCGATTATCAAAAATTTATACCCGCACCGGCGATGATGGCACCACCGGCATGGCAAATGGCGATCGCATTAGCAAAGCCGATCAACTATTTACAGTGATGGGAGATGTGGATGAGCTCAATGCACATATTGGCATGATTGCCGCTCACGCTCAACAGCTTACCAACCAAGCTAATAAAGCAGACAGCATCAATAGTGATCAACCAGACCTAGAAAACATTTTACACAGTATCAGTATCATTCAGCACCTGCTATTTAATATAGGCGGTGAATTAGCGATGCCTGAATACAAAGGTATCGAAGACGCTCACATTGAGTGGTTAGAGTCACAAATTGACGGTTTAAACCAATATTTGTTACCGCTAAAAGATTTTATTCTGCCAGCCGGCTCAGTATTAGTCAGTCAGACTCATATCGCGCGTACCGTTTGCCGCCGTTGTGAACGTCAAGCTGTCAGCTTACGCACACAGCAACCTCAGGCCATGAGCGCTGGTGCTGCCAAACTGCTTAATCGTCTATCAGACTGGTTGTTTGTGCTGGCAAGATATTGCGCCAATCTTGAGCAGTCTAACGAAGTGCTTTGGGATAAGACTATCTTAGATGGCTTGACTCAATAATAAGCCAGCTGCTCGTTAGTTGCTAGCTATTTATTGATTGGTAAAACGCAAAGCGGTTAACATCACTTTTATGTATGTTAACCGCTGATTTCATTTAAGCAAATCCTAAACGACTGCTAAGTAACTGCTAAACAACTACCAAACAATTGGGATAACCAATTATTTATCACTTAAACAGGCTTGCTATTAATAAGTACCTTCTTCTTCGATGATAACCACATCGATCTCATCATTATTGGTAATCTCTTTGATTTTCTCACCAATAGGATCAACCGGTGCCTTTTCTTTAGGACTCACCACTTTATTGTTAGCAGCAGGGCCTAACTGAGTGTCTGACGCATCATTTGACGATTTAGCAGGCGCTTGAGATCGCGTATTAGACGCTTTGTTGTTGTCAGGTTCAGCTCTTGAAGACTTAGATTGACCAGCAGGCCCAACCGATTGGCTTGAGCTTAATTGGCTCGAACTTGATTTTTTTGGTGCTGCTGATTCGCTAGAACGTGACTTGGCTGGCGCCGTTTTGGTTGGCTCAGACTTTTTGGCAGCCGCTCTTGGCTCTGGCTCAGGACGTACTTGCGGCTCAGATCTGATAGTTGGCTCTTTTGGCAAAGATGGCTCAGGCTTAGGCTGTCTAACTCTTGGCGTTGCTAAAGTTGCATCCAGCGTCGATTGAAACTGTGACTTAGCTAGCATATCAGAGGCTGCGACTAAGATAGTTGGCTGACCTACCAGATGCGCTCGAGTCTGGCCGCCTTGCATACCGACCATATAATTGACACCGCTTGCGACTAACATATTATTGTTCAATGAGATGTTTTGCGCTTGCAACACACTCTCAAGGCTGCGATCTTCTAATGCAGAATAGACCTTGGTTGCACGTGCCACGTCTTGATTTGGCAAAGTTAAGCTTAGGCTAGCACTACAAGTGACCATGCCTTGATCATTGGCTTCAGCTATCATCACTGGATTAGCAACATCGACCAATACTGAGGTTGTCGCTTTATTTAAGTTACTGGTGCTTAAGGTTTCACCAGCGCTTTCGGCATAGGCATTAAACTGACGCTGTGCTTGAGTGCTCAAGTTAGCTTTAACCGCTTGTTCTAACTGTGCTGCTACCATTCTGTCATCACAAGCAACGACAGGCACCAACACGTTATCAACTTGTTGTTGATTGGCACCACCCTCTTCTGCATCAGGGTTTTTGTTACAGCCGACGGCAGTCAGTGTGCTTAGTAAAACAATACCAACGACCTTGCTTCGAGCACAACTGCGGGTGTGACTTAACATCATTATAAACAACCTCTTAGGTAATCAATTATTATATCGGAACAGCTTTGACGGTATTATACGCCATAGCAGCTGATTTTGTTAATGGATTGTTTTGTTATTCGATATTTGCCTTTTAGTTAAAGTCAACTCAGTGTTTATCAATAACTATCTATCAGTATCTCTTACTAAGCCTATGCGCTTTATATCGTTTAACCTAGTTGACGATCATCGATCAATTCCAGAGGATAATTTTAGTCATTCACCTCTAATTTTAGCTATTCTACGATAAACAGCTTTTAAGTTTGAAGCCGTAACAACTATACTTATTAAAACTGCATCTGATTCCCATCATACCTTACACCTAACCTGATCAACTTACTTTGAATAAATACTATGACGACTCGCCAGCCTTCAAACCGCTCATCAAAACCTAATAACACAACAAATCGCTTTAATGTGTATCAAACAAGACCTGCTGCCGCCTTAAATCCTAGACAAAGCTATTTACTTGGTCATCGTGGTGCGCGTGGTGAACAACTTGAAAACAGTGCCGCTGGTTTTGATCATCTGCAACAGCTGCATCGACGCTATCCGAAGCAACTGGTTGGCATAGAGTTTGATGTACAACTGACTGCCGATAATAAGCTTTTGGTTCATCATGATGATACCTTATCAAGACTGCAGCAAAGGCAATCACGTATTGATCAGTGCAACAGTACGGAACTACTAAGATATCCGCTGCAAGGGAATCGGCACCTGTTATTAGAAGACATGGCCCCCTACCTCAATGGTTATCAGCGTATCGAATTAGAAGTCAAAACCCACGAGCGAAGCAATTATCAGCGTCTTACTCAAGCATTAGCACAGGCTCTTTTAGACCCAAGCTTAAAGCCGCTACCCATTACCCTAACCAGTTTTGATGTCACCTTGCATCAGTACATGCTTAATCATCCTGTGCTCAGTCAGTATCCACGTGGTTTATTAGTAGAGCCAAAATTTGCAGTCGACACAGCAAGCATGGTAACTAAAGATGAACATGCCGATTTTCAGCCTACGATGTTAATGTCGACCAATGCACCTTTAATGGATACGGCATTAATCGCTAAACGTTTGGGCTGCCAAGGTGTGGGCTTGTTTTTCCCACTATATGATTTACCATCTCAATCAAGCCAGCAGTTGCTACAAAGTTTTCGACATTATCAATTAACTACCACTGCTTGGACCGTTAATGAGCCACAACATGCGAAACGTCTTATTAATCTCGGTGTTAACTACATTATCAGTGACTTTCCCAGTCGTTTAGTGACTTTATTTTAATGCTATTTTAGTACTCTGAATTTTGTATTTTAGAGTTCTGTATTTTGGTGTCCTATGCATTAATAAGTGCGGTTTTTAACGGATACTCAGAATCCAGTTTTGACGCTAGCACTTAAGCATATGTTGCTAGGCTATTAATAAATGGTTTACAGTCAGTAACAAACCTCACTTTATTGAACAATTATCGGTATTCTTAGTGAATACCTGTTCACTTTCGATTAAAGATGCGTTATTCTAGCCGTGAATTAAATTTATATTTACTTGCAAGGAATGCAACAAGCATGCAGTTCAACAGACAAAAGTTTTTAAAGTTATTAGACACAGGCAAACAAGTGTCATCACTGACAGTAGCGTTAGCGGTAGCCGGCAGTAAGAAAATAGCAACCTCCATTGCTGTCTCACCCGCGGCTATTTTACCTGTCATCTCAGCTTTACGAAGTGGCCCTGCCGCCGCTCAAAAAAAGCAACTCTCTGCCCCTCAGGCCAACAGCAACTCTTCAAATAAAGCAACAGTCAATTCGGCTTCACAGTCGACTGACCTTGAAACACTTGAGCGCGAATTTAAACGCGCCCCTGTCAACTGGGTGCCTGCTGTGGTGTTGGTTGCTACGCCTATCGCTGCAGCACTGATTACCCCTTGGTATTTGGCCACTCATAAGGTAAGTACCCCAGTATGGCTTACTTTTGCTGCTGTGGGTGCATGGACTGGGCTTAGTATTACTGCCGGTTATCATAGATTAATGTCACACCGTGCTTATAAAGCACACCCTGCCGTTCGTAACTTCTTTTTGGCTGGCGCAACCTTAGCGGTTCAAGGCTCCGCATTTGACTGGTGTTCTGGTCACCGTACCCACCATAGACATGTGGACGATCCAATGGATGATCCATATTCAGCCAAACGTGGTTTTTGGTTTAGTCATATCGGCTGGATGCTAAGAAACTATCCAAGCGGTAATTTTGATTATAAAAACATCCCAGATTTGACCAAAGACAAGGTACTTCAAATTCAGCACAAATATTATGGTGCTTGGGTTGTGGTCGCTAACGTTGGTTTAATTGGCGCTATCGGTTGGCTGATTGGCGATGTTTGGAGCACGTTATTGCTGGCGGGCTTGGTACGTTTGGTGATTAACCATCACTTTACCTTCTTTATTAACTCGCTATGTCACATGTACGGTACCCGTCCTTATACCGACACCAATACAGCACGCGACAATGCTATTTTAGCGATTCCGACTTGGGGTGAGGGTTATCATAATTACCATCATTTCTTCCAGTATGACTATCGCAATGGTGTTAAATGGTGGCAATATGATCCTACAAAATGGCTAATTGGTCTACTCGCTAAAGTAGGTCTGGCTTCAGATCTTCGTGTGGTAGATGACATGACCATCCGCCATGCCGAAGTGAATATGAAGTTCAAACGTGCACAGCAAAAGCTGGCCGATATCACTGATGAAAATGGAACGATTGTCAACAGTCATGTCCCAGCAGAGTTGCATCGCTTTAATGACCGTATTCAGTTTGAATATCAGCTGTTTAATGACACTGTTAAAGAGTGGCAGGCCATTAAGACCAAAGCGGTACAAATGAAAAAGGATAAGTTAGCCGATAAGTTACATGAAGTTGATGAGCAGTTAAAAGATCAATATCAACTGATTGCTAACAAAATCAAAGCTCACGATCAAAACTTAAAACAAGCGTTTCAGACTATAGGTGGCTATCGAGCGGTTTAATCACTGCTCATTGCCTAACCTATGGCCAATGCTCGTTATTTTAATGCGGTAAATATAAAAGCTATAAAAATAAAAAAATGAATAATAACTAATAATAAAAATCACGATAATAATAATAAATTGAAACCCTTCGTTCTCCGGAAGGGTTTTTTATTTTGGGCTAAGCGAAATTAATCCTGTCACTTGTTTATTTAAATATGTTTTATTACCCCTGTGTTTGGCTTATGTTTAAACAGTGCTCAAATCAATAATTGACTAGATACTCGTGTTATCATTTGACCGTTACAATTAACTATTAAAATCAAAACTGACTATTAAAATTAAATCTCACTATTAAAACCAAATCCAATCATCAACACTTATAAAAATAAGCCACATTATGAACTTTGAAAACAGCTATGCCACACTCGACTCCCGCTTGTATAACAAACAGCCGCCTGTTCCTTTAAAAAATGCCAGAGCGGGTCACTTTAACCCGATCGTTGCTGGTCAATTGGGATGGGATGAAGATCCTGACCTGATGCAGCACTGGGTACAGATATTGGCGGGTGAAGAAGTACCTAAAGGTTTTGAACCTTTAGCGATGGCCTATGCTGGGCACCAGTTTGGACAATGGGCCGGACAGCTTGGTGACGGACGTGGCTTATTAATGGCTCAAGTCAGAGACAAGCAAGGTCAGCTCACTGATTTGCATCTAAAAGGGGCTGGACTGACCCCCTACTCACGCATGGGTGATGGACGTGCGGTATTACGCAGTACCATTAGAGAATATTTATGTGGCCATGCGATGACATCACTAGGCGTGCGCTCATCAAGCTCACTCGGCTTTGTCACCTCTGATACACCAGTACGACGTGAGTCGATAGAGCCAGGCGCGGCGTTAATGCGTGTTGCTGACACCCACATACGCCTAGGGCATGTTGAGTGGATAGCCAGTTTCGCGCCTGATTTATTGGGCGGCTTTACTAAATACATGATCGAAACCTATTATCCAGAGCTAACCAACTCACAGACGCCAGTAGCAGACTTCATATCAGCGGTGGTATCACGTACTGCAACTATGATTGCCGATTGGCAGTTAATAGGTTTTGCTCACGGGGTGATGAACACCGATAATCTATCCATTACCGGTACCACATTAGATTATGGACCTTTTGGCTTTTTAGAACGTTTTGATCCAGCTTGGATTAATAACCACTCGGATTATACCGGGCGCTATAGCTATCAAAATCAGCCGGCCATTGGTCACTGGAACTTAAATGTTTGGATGCTGCATTTTATGCAATTATCAGGTAAGACTGTTATTGGCGATACTCAAGAAGACATCAGTAGAGATACCTTGGCTCAATGTCTGGCGCACTATGAAACAGACTTTATGCGTCACTATCAGCAAGGCATCTGTCGCAAAATGGGTTTGCCTTGGGAAGGGTTAGTTGAAGCAGATAATAATTTAGACACTAATGCTAACGCTAATAAAACAGACTCTGACAAGCAACTAAATGTCGATGATATCAATGCGACATTAAAATTATCGTTCGAGTTTTTACAATTTGTTGAAGACAACAAGTTAGATTATACCAACAGCTTTAGAGCACTAATAGCCGTGCTCGACGCTGATAACCATCCTCATGAAGCACAGTTATTACAGCACATGAATGATGAGCTTGACGATGAACAGCGCGTGCTATGGCAGCAGTGGCAAGACAGATATGTGGCGCATGTCAATCAGCAGTTAATTGGCAGTGGTTATAGCGTGTCTCAGCCTGCGGATTTATCGCCAGTCATCAACATACTACAAAGCACCAATCCCGCTTATGTACTGCGTAATGCGATGGCACAAAAAGCAATCACTCAGGCCGAGTCTGGCGACTTTTCTGAAGTAGATCGCTTATTTAAACTACTAACCACGCCTTATCAAGTGCAACCGATTGCTACTGAGGCGTACACAACACCGCCAGCAGCTGATGCCAAGCCGTTGGTTATTAGCTGCTCATCATAATTTTTTTGAGGTAGCCAAAACATTATTCATACAAAAAATCAATTAGTTAGTCTGTTACGCAAGATAAACAGTGTCGAAACCTGTATAATCGTACCATTACTAACGTAAGCGGCATTATTTATTGTCTTATAACGTCGTTTTTAGTTTGTTTATAGCGCTTTTTAGGTTAGCTTATTTCAAGCTTATGTATTTAGGGTCATTTATTACAATGGCTTAAAAATCAAAGCAATTCATAAGCGGTTCAAACCGTTTAACTTGTCAATTAACTGACTTATTAAAACGCTACACTTTAAAACTGAATGGCTAAATAAGACAAATTAATAATATTAAGTATGTCATTAATTATGCGCAGTCATAATTGTTATTACGACTATGTTTAAGCGCTTAAAAATGAGTATACTTAACAACCCTACTTAATTAATTCTCTTTAAAAGAGGATCAGATTGCCAATTAAGTTGCCTAACAATGATGTTAATAAAGAGGGTGTCATACCAACGATTAGTTTTGATACACTCGGTTTTACTAAGGATTAGTAAGATTTCGTCATAGGCAGGTTGGTAATATTATAAAAAGGACCTTAACGGTCTAATCGTTCCACTACACCTTGAGTTTCCCATTTGCGGGTTTCATTTTTCAAAAGATAATTGGTCTTAAACATGAGCAATAATACTTCTAATACCACCCTCTCAGAACCAAATAATATCAGTGCAATGAATAAGGAGCAGTTTGAGCAATCAGCGCTGCATTATCATGAGCACCCTATTCCTGGTAAAATCTCTGTCACGCCAACTAAGCAAATTGCAAACCAACACGATTTAGCACTGGCCTATTCTCCAGGGGTTGCCGTACCTTGTCTTGAAATCCAAAGAGACCCAAAGCTTGCAGCAAAATATACAGCGCGTAGCAACTTAGTTGGTGTCATTACTAACGGTACAGCGGTACTTGGTTTAGGAAATATCGGTCCATTGGCATCTAAGCCTGTGATGGAAGGTAAAGGTGTTTTATTCAAAAGATTTGCTGGTATTGATGTATTTGATATCGAAGTCGCTCAAAATGATCCAGACAAATTTATTGAAGCAGTTGTTGCGCTTGAACCAACATTTGGTGGTATCAACCTAGAAGATATTAAAGCACCAGAATGTTTCAAAATCGAACGTGAATTACGTAAACGTATGAACATTCCGGTATTCCACGATGACCAACATGGCACCTCCATTATCGTTGGTGCTGCGTTAATTAATGCACTACAACTTATTGATAAAAAGATTGAAGACATTAAAGTCGTTTGTTCAGGTGCCGGTGCCGCAGCCATCTCTTGCTTAGACTTAATCTGTGCGTTAGGTGTGCAAAAGTCGAATATCTTCGTATCTGACTCGCGTGGTATTGTCTCTACTAAGCGTGAAAACTTAGACGAAACTAAGCAGCGCTATGCCCGTGATACAGAGGCTAAAACCCTTGACGATGTGATGGACGATGCTGACTTATTCTTAGGTCTATCAATGCCAGGCATTTTAAGCGTTGATATGGTTAAGCGTATGGCACGCGATCCAATTATCTTCGCACTGGCCAACCCAACACCAGAAATTATGCCAGAAGTCGCACACTCAGTACGTGATGATGTAATCATGGCAACGGGTCGTTCTGACTATCCAAACCAAGTAAACAACGCGTTATGTTTCCCTTATATCTTCCGTGGTGCACTAGATGTGGGCGCTACCATGATCAATGAGGAAATGAAGATTGCTTGTGTACACGCGATTGCAGCAATGGCACACGTTGAAGCCACACCGCTACAAGGTCAGAAATACATTGACTCTAGTAAAACCTTCGGTAAAAACTACCTTATCCCTGGCCCACTAGAGCCAAACTTAATCATTGAGATTGCATCGGCTGTTGCTAAAGCGGCGATGGAGTCTGGTGTTGCTACCCTGCCTATCGATGACTTCCAAGCTTATCGTCAGAAGTTGTCTGCTTTCGTTTATAACTCAGCCTTCGTTATGAAGCCGCTGTTCGCGCGTGCTAAAGAAGATCCTAAGCGTATCGTTTACTGTGAAGGTGAAGATCCAGATGTATTGCGCGCAGTACAAGTAGTTGTCGATGAAGGTCTGGCTAAGCCAATCTTAGTGGGTCGTCCTGCTATTATTGAGTCACAAATTCAAGCCCTTGGCCTACGCTTAAAAGCGGGTGAGAATCTTGAAATTGTTAATCAAGATGATGATCCACGTTACAGAGACTACTGGTCATTCTACTACGAGAAGAACAAACGCAATGGCGTCAGTATCGAACTAGCCCGCCGTGATGTTCGTCGTAAAACAACCCTTATCGGTTCATTGCTGGTAGAAAAAGGCGATGCCGATGGTATGATCTGTGGTACTTTCAGCCATTATCACCTGCACTTAGACTATGTGCGCAAAGTCATTGGCAAACTTGATAATGTTACTGATTTTTATTCTATGAACGCGGTATTAATGCAAAACCGCAACTTATTCATCGCCGATACTTATATTCATGAAGACCCAACCGCTGAGCAATTAGCCGAAATGACAGTGCTTGCCGTTAATGAAATGCGACGCTTTGGCATCAAACCACGGGTAGCTCTACTATCGCACTCAAACTTTGGTACCTCTAACCGTGACAGCGCTATTAAAATGCGCCGTGTTTATGAGCTGTTGACAGAGATGAGTGTTGACTTTGAGTTTGATGGCGAGATGCATGGTGATGCAGCGTTAGATGATAACATTCGTCGCCATGACTTCCCTCATAGCGTGTTAAATGGCCCAGCTAACTTATTGATTATGCCAACGCTCGATGCTGCTAACATCGCCTTCAATCTGTTAAAAACAGCAACTGGCAGCGCATCAATTGGTCCAATCTTACTGGGCGCTAACAAGCCAGTTCATATCTTAACGCCATCAGCTACTGCTCGTCGTGTGGTTAACATGACTGCACTAGCGGTTACTGAAGCTCAAGATATTGAAGCCAACGCAAATGATTAATGTGTAGGCAAGTTGCTAAGCGCTGCTAGGCAACTTACATCTACGTCTATAAAATTTTGAGTCATAAAATAAGCCAGCATTTGCTGGCTTATTTTATATCTAACTCTGACCTAAATAGGCTGCTATGAATTAGAAAGTAGGATTTGGATTAAATCAGCAAATTAAAAAAGTGTATTAAAGTTGATTAATAAGATTAGCAACAGCACGACCAACCCAAATAACACCCAGTGTAAAACACCTGAATCAAACCAACTAATCATTCGTGACTGTGGGTCTCTGATAATATTATAAGACTCCTGATCGGCTTCATAACTCTGATGAGAGTCATCAAACTTTTGCATAGTCTTTAAAAAATGCTCAATAAACCAGGGTGACCAGGTTAGGGGATTAAATGGCAGGAACTCCTTTAACTCAGGACTATTAGCTTGAAGCGAAGTTGGTGTCCATAATCTTTGATCAAGATTAAAACTACGCATGCGCCAATCGTGAAAGATAAACTCTTTAATATCTTTTAGCAGGATAATGTTTACCTTATTATGGCGTTTATCATCAAATATTCGCTGCATTAAAAGCACGACTAACTGCTTTTGACCTTCTAAGCATTGCAAAAAATACTGATGGTCATTACAAAGCATGCCTTTGATATTATTTTTGCGGTTATAATCCTCAGCATGCAATCTGATATGTTCAAACAATAGAGGGTCAGACCTGGTTGCTTTGCTAATTTTGCTAACGTAAACCAGTCTGATTAGCTCATGATCTGCTACATTGACCAAAGCTTTAGTTAACTGGTTTTTATTTGAGATCATCATTAATATTAACTCCACTATTGCTTGAGTATAATCTAAATTGTTAATAGTATCAGTGATAATCTGCAATACATCATAACGATATATAGGTATCAATTTTAGTCGCTCATTACGATACGACAGTACTAAATAAGGATTATAGCAAAAACGCTGTGGCTATAGATTTAAATAATCTTAATTATTGACTCAGACTAAAATCCTATGCTCCACTCTCACTTTTTAAGTACTAAAAACTATATCTACCAAAACAGGTACTATAATAGCTACTAAAACAGGTACTATAATAGCTACTGAAATAAATGATTTAATTGGCCTATAAATAATAACTAACCACAAGGGATAGCTATGCAAGTTTATATCGTAGGCGGTGCTGTTAGAGATCAACTTCTTGGTCGCCATTTTACCGATAAAGATTATGTGGTAGTTGGCGCCACACCTCAGGAGATGCTCGATGCTGGCTTTATTCAAGTCGGCGCAGACTTCCCTGTCTTCTTGCACCCGACAACCAGGGCTGAGTATGCGCTTGCTCGAACCGAACGTAAATCAGGTAAAGGTTATAAAGGTTTTGAGGTCTATGCAGCACCCGATGTCAGCTTAGAAGAAGACCTAAAACGGCGCGATTTGACCATCAATGCCATGGCGATAGAGGTTAAAAGCTTAGTGGATGATACGCCGGTCAGTGGTGAAGTCATTGATTATTATGGCGGTATTGACGATATTAAAAACAAGGTATTGCGTCATGTGTCAGAGGCGTTTAGCGAAGACCCATTGCGGGTGCTACGCATTGCTCGTTTTTATGGTCGTTTTTATAACACAGACTATAGATTTAGTATCGCAGATGAAACCAAGCAGCTTATTACTCAAATTATCGAGTCTGATGAATTACAGCACTTAACGGCAGAGCGAGTGTGGCAAGAAACCAGCCGTGCACTGATGCAATCAGCACCACAGGCTTATATAGACTGTCTGCTCGACTTGGGTGCTTTATCACAGGTATTGCCTAATTTAGCACAAGCCTTTGATTTTAATGACCATCAAACCACTGTTACTCACCAAGACTTTGTATTCCAAGCGCTACAATTAGCGGCGTCTATGTCACTAGATTTAACGCAGCGCTGGAGTATATTGATGAGCAGCTTTGCAGCGCCTTCTTTAATTAAAACCATCTATGAAATTTCCAATAAGTTTATTACTAAGACCAGCTTAGATGCTCATAACAACCATGATACAGTAACACCAAATGAGTTAGATGATGACGCTCAAATATCATCTGCAGTCTTGCAACAGTGGTCCGAACAGTCAAAGCAATTGGCTGCGTCTTTGAAGGTGCCTAAAAAGATTGCTCAGTTTAATAGCAGCTATATCAATAGTTTTCCCTACTTTATTAGCAATCAGCCCCAAGCATCACAAATAGCAGCACTAATTGCTGCCAACAAAGCTGATAAAGACCCTGAAACTTTAATGGCATTAATGACCTTACACAAAGTGTTTGAGCTTAGCTACCAACAACTTGAGTTTCAGCGTTATATTGAGGCCTATCAAAAGATTAGCATTAAGGATGTTGATAGCAGCTTACAAGGCAGCGCTATTGGGGCTGCTATCGAAGCTGCCCGCATTGAGGCCATTCAGGATCTAATTGAAAAAAGTTGAGTAAAACCTGCTATTTTGGCTTGCAAAAAAATATAAATCAGGTAATATAATGCGTCTATTAACGCTATACTATTAGCTAATATTCAGGGCTCATAGCTCAGTTGGTTAGAGCAGAGGACTCATAATCCTTTGGTCGTAGGTTCAAGTCCTACTGGGCCCACCAAATTCTTATATCAGTACGTATTCAAGGCTTACCGTCATATTCGGTAGGCCTTTTTTTATGGGCGTTTGATACACTTTGGGATTATAAAGAGCTATATCAGATTATATAAAATGTTGGTATTATTGTTGGTATTGAAACCAATAAAAGATAAATATAGCAATAGTAGCCTGGTATTAATTAAAAACTTGCAAACAACTACCCCTACGCTAGACACCTGCCTAAGCTATATTTAATAGTGAACCTCAACAATAGCAGAATACAATAGTTTAGATAACAGCTTAAGTAGCATTTGAAAACATGCCATGGCCTTTTATAAAACAGCTTATGAAGGCAATCCAAAGCAGGCTGTCGCTGACTATGTTGGAGACGACTATAAGCAGCATAATCTTGCTGTTGCGAATGACAAACAAGGTTTCATTGAATACTGCGAGCTTGTGCCATCAAATCCTGATTTCCCTATCATTGATAGCCGTCATGCACACTTCGAGATTTGTGATGTGGCGATCGAACATAAGAAGAAGTTGAGATAGGCTTTAATCGTAAATTGAAAAGTTGTTGTATATAAGGTCAAAAAGGTTAAGTCTAACTATATTAAACCAGGATTAGCAAAGCTTTTAAATTAACTCAGGAGGTGATTTTGAAAAAGCTTATACTACTATTTTTTGTTGGTCTCAGTCTTAATGCCAACGCTGAAAACTGGATTGATTTATCGGAAGAAGGAAACCCTATGTTCTTTGATAAAGACAGTATTATTTCAAGGTATGATCCTGAAGGTAACTTGTTAGTAAGTATGTGGGTTTTAAATCCATCAGATCAGCCATTGATGCATCCTGACGGTGCTGGCACTATGATGCTACAAAGCGCAAATTGCACTAATATGAGTATTAAAATTGCTGAAATCACCGAGGTTGATTCAGCCGGTACAGTTGTATGGCGTCTATCTCAAGATCCAATGCGAAATGAACTCGCTGAGGCTATGCCACTGGATTATTACTACCCTACCCCTGGTGATAACTTTGCTAATAATTTAAAGGCTCTTTGTCATCCAGTTACCATTAATTATGGATTTGATAATGCGCGTATTTAAGTGTTGGAGTGAGTCGTGTGAGTGCCTGCCGGGTGGTAGTAGCGCGCATGGTAAGTAAAAGGATTTGTAGCAGGCGTCTAAAGAAATGCAGGTAATAATAAAACAAGCCAAGTTTAAACCATAAACTTGGCTTTAAAAGATATCATTATAAGAAAAGGTTGTTTAAAACTAATCATAGTCCATTTTAAAAGTTTTAGACTGCTCAACCAGTTTCGTTTTGAATTTTTTGGTCTTTTCGTCCCAAATATTGACATGATAGGTGACTAGTATTTTACCTGTGGTTGCGTTAACTTTCTCACCTTCGAATATTACAAGACTCATGTCGATGGCTATGATATTGATTTTGAAACTGCGGACTGTGTTGAAGCAGAACTGTTCAACGAGAAAAGAAGAGGTTGATGTATTAATTAAATTAAATATCGAGTATCAACTAGATATGATAAAATGCCTAACTACCACTTGAAATAAAAAGACAGTGAGAATATGGCCAATAAACTCATAACTCATTCCCCAATGGCCTTACGCCATTATAGAGAGCAATTGTCGCTTTCTAGGGAACTGCTGTCTAAAAAATCTAGAGTGCCATTAAACAAAATCATAAAGGCCGAGAATAGTGAGCATTCAGAGTTGCTTACCTTTAATCAACTTGAGAATATCGCTAAGGTTCTACTGATACCTGAATTCTATCTTTTATCAAATAAACTACAGAAGTCCAATCTTCCTGATTTGATAGATCATCGAAACCAAAGTGATATATTAGATGAAGAAAACCAATACCAACTCAAAAGAGTAATTAAAGAGGTAACTAGCGGTCGAGAGGACTTAATTTATACCTATGAGTGCTTAGATGTTGAGCCATCATCCTTCAAGCTTAAGTTACAAGGAAATAATAGTTTAAAAGATTCTTTGGCTATTAGGGAGTTCTTAGGAGTTTCTAATGCTAACTTTAAAGTAGACGGTGATGATGACTATTATAAATCATGGCGTATTTTAGTCGAAAAAAAAGACATATTAGTTTTTGAGATATCACGTAAAAAAATCGGTTCAGAGGGTATGGCTCTCTATTACCCTCTATTGCCTATTATTACCATTCTTTCTAGTGGTCAAACCAACTCTAGAAAACTATTTACCATGGTTCATGAATTAGTTCATTTGGGTCTGCGTGAAAGTGCAATCGATGGAAAAATACTGAAAAGTAATTATGATATTGAAAAATATTGCAATGAAGTTGCTGGATATGTGCTTGTGCCTGAGTTAGAGCTTCAGGAAAATTATGATAATAAATTATCCCTGAAAAATAATGTCGAAGTTATTAGGAAAAAATTGAAAGTGAGCAAGCAAGCTATTGCAATTCAATTAAAGCTCACTGGTAGAATCTCTCAAGAAGAGCTAAATGATTATTTGGAGCAGCTATCTTCCAAGAGTAGTGCGGGATTTGGAAAAACAGGTAGACAGTATTCTGCTGCAAATAAATTTGGAAAAATTTATTTGCAACAAGTAATTTCTGCTGTATGGGATAGTAACTTATCTGTCAATACTGCGATGAAGATATTAAATTTAAATAATGTTGAGCAGTTATCTTATCTAGAACAAAAGGTGTTTGGATGATAAAGTATTGCATCGATACAAATGCCATTTTAGACCTTTGCTATCGCTACTACCCCCCTTCGATTTTTAAAAACGTATGGGATGATTTAGAAGCTAGTATTCTATCGAGACATATTTGTTTCTTGATTTCTGAACACATATACGAGGAAGTTAAAGATAAGATAATCCTCATGAAATATGATGAATCAATATTTACTCAGTTCATGGAAGAATTCAACGTAAGTAAAATTTATAAAAAAGATTACAAGATTGATCTCATTCAAATACAGGCTGAACTATTAAATATTACCCAGCTAAACTCTAGCATTAGTAGAAATGAGGACGATTTATCTAATATCTGTGTTGCTAAGAATGAAAACGCCACTGTTATAACTGCCGAGCAAGGTAGCCAGCTAAAAATAACTGATCCTAATTATAAGAGGTTAAAAATCCCAGATACTTGCGAGCATTATAGTGTTAAATGCCAAAACTGGATATCACTCTTCCAATATATAGGTTTGTAGGTCTGTATTTTAACAGCTCTATGTAACATTCACCATAAACTTAACCGCCCCAGTGGCGGTTTTTTTATTACCTGTAGTTTATAAGCAATTATTGAAGTTATTATATAAAATATAGTTAAGTATATTGATATAATAGTAAGTCTTTAGAAACCATCAAGCATTTAAACTTAATTCTCTATCAGGATATAATAATATGAAAAAGCTTCTTTCTATGCTTGTGGTTAGCGCCATCAGTATTTCAGCGAATGCCAATAATTGGGTAAATTTAGGGATTACGATTGATGACACTACTCAATTTGAGATTGATACAGATTCAGTTAAGCAATATAGAACAAATCAAGATCCAAATGGTGTTTATTTTTCAGCGTTTGTTAAGCATATTTATCTAAAAGGCAACTATCTTAATGCTGGATATAAGTTTTCTCAGCAGTTTTATGTGGTTGATTGCCAGCAAAATAGATACACACAGACTGCTTACATAGCTTATGGGTTGAACAATGAGGTGAAAAAAAGCCACCAAAGTGAATATATAACACCAGAGAATATCCATATTGCTTTTCCAGGCACGATGGTTGAACAAATTGTTCTTGCTGTATGCTCACATTCAGTAGCAGTATCACAATCTTCGTAATCACTATTCTTAATAACTGAATACTTCTGCCGACTCCAAGGCGGCTTTTTATTGCCTTTAAAAATTGGAGTTTTTTAGACTTTCAACTTACTTCATTAAGCACATAAGGCTTACCGTCATATTTGGTAGGCCTTTTTTAGGGGTGTTTAAAGGAAAGAACCACCTGAAACTTGGCCAGGGTATAAATTTGCCCAACATCGGCAAACATTCTGGTAACGACTTGAGGAGATTAAGCTGGCAAACCACAAAGTGACCAGCTTATCGTTGCAACTGCTACACCTCGTATTGGACAAGTTATTGATTCAGAAAAACCTGCCAAATGTACCCTGTTGGAAAGGAAGATGTGGTATAAATAGCTAAATAGTCGTTATACTTAATGGAATATCTATTATAGGCGCTGAGCATATGACTCAAATAAAAACTTACAGTATCTTTATTTTTTTGGCGTTTATATGGGGTGCATCCTTTATTTTTATGCGTGTTGGTGTGCCTGAATTTAGTGCACCTGTGTTTGGAGGATTACGTGTCGGATTAGCTGGAATTGCTATGCTTCCTATTCTTCTTAAACCCTCTCACTTTAGCGAGTTCAAAGCAAACTGGTTAAAACTGTCTTTGATTGGCACATTAAGCACAGGCGCTCCGTTTATGCTCTATGCTTTTGCACTGGGTGATATGAATGCAGGCACTGGTGCAGTTATTAATGCGTCAGTACCCATGATGACGGGACTGATAGCTTATGTATTCTTTAAAGAAGCACTCACTAAGTGGCAGATATTAGGTCTAATTATTGGACTATTTGGCGTTATCCTACTGATGTATAACGGCATGACCTCTGGTACACAAACCAGTATGAATGCGTTTGCTATGGCGATTGGTGCCTGTGTCTGTTACGCAATTGGCGGCAACCTTGCCAAACACTATTTATCGGGTATCAAGCCGTTAACGATAGCTTCATCAGGACTGGTAACGTCAGGATTGTTAACCTTGCCTATCGTCATTTTCTATTTTCCAGCTCACTCAATCAGCTGGCAAGCATGGGGATCAGCGATTATGGTTGCTCTTTTCTCAACGGCTGTTGCGATGGTATTGTTTTATCAACTTATTCAAGCGATTGGACCGACTAAAACCACCGTTGTCACATTATTAATTCCTGTGTTCGCCATTCTGCTAGGCTTTATCTTATTAAACGAAAAACTTTCTTTGATGATGTTGGTTGGCGCTATTGTTGTGCTTAGTGGCACATCCCTGACTATGTTTGCCAAGCCTAAGATTCTAGCAAAGCTGACTTAAGACAGCTGTTTTAATAGCTCGACTGCTTGAAGGATAGTTACAGACTTTAGTCTTCTTCAATTTCATCATCGACGAATTCGTGAAGTCCATTTAAAAACGTATCAAAACTCGAAGATAAATAATGAACATTTGACATATCTGGTTTACTGCCATCTGCTTCAAACTCATGATCCCAGAAATATATTTTGCCTAACTCATTTCCTGATAAACCTACTAAAATTAAGTTACCACCTGGGTCTTTAGCTATAGGAAATAAGTTATCAGGAACCCTATCCCTAAACATATCTAATGTATAGGATAAATTATAATAGTATTCTTTTAATCCTATCCCTAAGAAATAATTTATGCTGGAGGCATCTGTTTCATCGTGAAATACAAAAGTATCTGGATCTACTGTACCCCCATTATATTTAGATAGAAAAGCTCTATACTCCTGAGGAAGCTTTATAGAGTATTTCTTTTCAAAAGCTTCTATTTCTGAACCAGTCAATTGTCCAAAACCTGTAATATTTGCTTTCACAGTTGTTCCTAATTTAATCATAAAAAGAGTTATAGACTCAGAATATTAATTTTTACTTGATATTCCTTAGAGACTTAATCATTTAGAAACTTAAACCTCAGTTAAACCCCGCAAACCCCTACTCTATTCTTCTCTCGCTCGATGACGCTTAACCATATACTTACCAAGCATCGGCAAGCAAAACGCTGGCAACTGAAATGCACCCAGCAATGGTAAAAACAAAGCACCCATAAACGGAACGGTGATGGTATAAGCGAGTAATACATTACGGCCGCCGCAAACTAAGGCGGCAACAATGGCGTTCTCATAGCCAAAACGGCGATAGGTAAAATAGGCACTAAAATAAAAAAACAACGCCAAAACAGAGCTTAATGCCAATAATGATAAAGCCTCCCATGGATTGTTATCAAAAGTCTGGCGAAACCCTGCCATCAGTCCCAATGGAAATAAAAGCAGCAGCAAAATATTAAACTGAGCAATTTTTGGATAGTATCGAGCCAAAGTAGCCGGTGCGATAAGCCGACGTGCCACGACTGCAAGCAACATAGGCATCATGATGTATATCACCAAGCGCTTGGAGTAAGTTACCAGATCCAAGTGGGCATCTGTATCACCCAATAGCCACAGCACCGCTAGCAAAGTAACCGGCATTACCAATGTGGCAGCAATGGTTTTTGCCATTGCCAATAGCGCATCAAAGCCGACCGCATTAACCAGCGCACCACTACCAAACAAAGGTGCTGTGGCTGCTAGTCCGGCTATGGCCAATAGCAAGTCACCTCGAACACCGAGCAGATAAGCAATAGCGACCAATAATAGACTCAAACCCGCACTTTGCAGCACCGCAAAAATCCAAACATAGCGGCTGATAATACGCTTAAATAATGCGTATTGATCGATGCCCAATAAAGTAAAAAACATCAAAAAGAACAGTACTTCTGGCAAATAGGCCAACACCATATTGGATAGTTCAGGCGAGATAAAGCCCACAACGGCGCACAGTGGCATAATCAAGGTGCTATGACGCGCAATAAAACGAAGCATGGGCTTTCCCTTCCTTAAAAACGGCTTACTTTATTAGATTTCTTACTTTATTAGATTCAACAGTTTGCAATAATAGCACCAAAACCTTCACCCACAAAAAAACTGCACCGCTTCAAATTAAAGCGGTGCAGTTTATAAAATAATTAAGACTATCAATATCAATGCTTAATGGCTCAGCCAGTTAAGCATTTATGAGTCTAATTACTTCTGGCTTTTTAAGTACTCTAACATAGTGTCTGCGTCAGATACTTCAAATGGGTCAGTTGGGCAATTGTCTTGGAAGCCTGGCTCAACAAACATTTTCTTGATTTCTTTGTTGTCAACAACCATTGAGTAGCGCCATGAACGCATACCAAAACCTAGGTTGTCTTTCTCAACTAACATACCCATTTTGCGAGTGAACTCACCGTTACCGTCAGGTAGTAAGAATACTTTTTCACGACCTTGTTTTAGGCCCCACTGATACATAACGAATGCGTCGTTTACTGATACACAAACCACTTCGTCCACGCCTAGTGCTTTGAATTCATCATAAAGCTCTTCGTAACGTGGTAAATGGCTGGTTGAGCAGGTTGGTGTGAATGCGCCAGGTAGTGAGAATACCACTACTTTCTTGTTGGCAAATAATTCATCAGTGGTTAAATCATACCATTTGAATGGGTTTTCACCACCGATAGATTCATCACGAACACGAGTTTTAAAAGTTACGTCAGGGACATGTGTAAGCATTATTTTCTCCATTTAAGTTATTGTGCTTAGCGTTGAAAATTGTTTTAATTCTTTACACTGATATATTAACAGTTATCGCAATTGTGGTTCAATTATTTAACGGTGACTTTAAGATTTAATATGTTAAATTACGTTAATATTGCGCAATTCTAAGTTGAACATTGCCTCACTTCATCAAATAGCTAATCAATATTGATAACCTCACCCACCCCAATTATTCCCCTACCCATCAATCCTCAATGCTATAATCAAGCACTTATTCCCACTAATTAATCACTGGACGATCTAATGAACGCTCTAATACAAAAAGCACTACCAGCAATTTGCTGTTTACTCCTGTCTAATGCCGCATTTGCTGAGTCACAAATGGATGCGATGTTAAAAAATGCCGGCGTTGTCGATGACAATTATGTTTATACCGATCCTGCGCTGGTACGCGAAGCCTTTAAGATCGTCAGCAACGACTATGGCAAGTCGCTACCGGTACAGATGAACAGCGTAGTTGAAGTATTTGCCGCCATGTTCACCTCACGCTCAGCCATTATCGAGTACCGCATTACCGCCCCGTTAGATGCCACAGAAAAACAAGCGTTTATTGAGGCGTTAACCGCCCCTGAAGCTAAGCAAGAGGCTTGTGAGGATTATTTCTTATCTAATGAGTTTATGAAGGCCAATAATTACAGCCTAACTTACTCTTATAGTGATATTGATTATCGCCCGTTGACCAAAGTCTTTATGAATCCTATGAGCTGCCAGTATTAAGCTATTGGTTAGTGATAATGCAGTAGCTATTAAGCCGTTGCGTACTAAATCATTGGTAAGCGATAAGAGCGACCAATGTGGCTAATGCTGCCTGTTGCTACCTATTGTTACCCGTTGCGAACAGTTGCTTAGGCTAAACATAAACCTTACAATATCCTTCCGTGACAACACGCCCTCATTGTCCCTACACCCACTCAATATCTGTACGCAGGTGTTGAGTGCTGTCGTTATGAGCAACTGCCAATCCCTATTCATACTGTTAAGGACCTTCTCATGCCCACCACCCAAATCAGTCAATCCGAGATTAACAAAGCCGTCTGGAATGCGTGTGATACCTTCCGCGGTGTGATTAGCGCCGATACTTACAAAGACTTTATCTTAACCATGCTGTTTTTGAAGTATTTGTCCGATGTGTACCGTGATGAATACAACACCTTGATGGAGGAGTATGGCGATGCGGATTTGGTCAAAGAGCTGATGAGCAACCAGCGCTTTGTGTTGCCGGATGGTGCCAGCTTTTGGGATTTATACGAGCAGCGTCATCAGCCCGGCAATGGTCAGCGTATTGACGAGGCGCTACACGCCATTGAAGAGGCCAACGGTAATAAGCTGAAAAACGTGTTCCAAGACATCAGCTTTAACACCGACCGCTTAGGCAATGAGAAGAAGAAAAACGAGCTGCTGCGTCACTTACTTGAAGACTTTGGTAAGCCGATGCTCAACCTTAGCCCATCGCGTGTGGGTAGCCTTGATGTGATTGGTAATGCCTATGAGTATCTGATTAAGCACTTTGCTGCCGACTCTGGCGCGAGTGCGGGCGAGTTCTATACTCCGCCTGAGGTGTCAAATCTGTTGGCGACTATTCTAAACCCTGTCGCGGGTGATGCCATATGTGACCCAGCCTGTGGCTCAGGCTCGCTGCTTATTAAATGCGGCGCGATGGCACGCAAAAACTCAGGCAGCAAAAACTATGAGCTGTTTGGGCAAGAGGCGATTGGCTCAACGTGGGCACTGGCAAAAATGAATATGTTTTTGCATGGTGAGGACAACCACCGTATCGAATGGGGCGACACCTTGCGTCATCCGCTGCTGCTTGATGACCAAGGCAACTTATTAAAATTCGATGTGGTGACCGCTAACCCGCCGTTCTCTCTAAGCAAATGGGGTTTCGAGGATGCCGCTGATGATGAGCATGGCCGCTTCCATCGTGGCTTGCCGCCTAAGACCAAGGGCGATTATGCATTTATCACTCATATGATTGAAACGCTGAAAAACGATACCGGTCGTATGGGCGTGGTTGTGCCGCATGGTGTGCTGTTCCGTGGCTCAAGTGAGGGCAAAATCCGTCAGCAACTGATTGAAGAAAACTTGCTTGATACGGTGATTGGCTTACCGGAAAAGCTGTTCTTTGGTACGGGGATTCCTGCGGCGATATTGGTGTTTAAGAAGAATAAAACGGACGATACGGTGTTGTTTATCGATGCCAGTCGTGAGTATGAGTCGGGCTCGAACCAAAACAAGCTGACGGATGAGAACTTAGCAAAAATCATTGAGACCTATAATAAACGTGAGTTTGTTGATAAGTATGCGTATGTTGCCAGCCTTGATGAGATTAAAGAGAACGACTTTAACTTAAACATTCCGCGTTATGTCGATACCTTTGAGCCTGAGGCAGAGATTGATCTTGTGGCGGTACGTGAGGCGCGTTTGGCACTCAAAGCAGAGCTTGCCAGCTTAGAGTCTGAGATGGAACACTATCTTAAGGAGCTTGGTTATGACGCCTAATGGATGGGAAGTTAAAACGCTTGGAAGTTTAACAGATAAAATCGGTAGTGGTAAAACCCCTAAAGGAGGAAGTAGCACATATAAAAGTTATGGAATCCCATTAATTAGAAGCCAAAACGTTTTATGGGGTAGTTTAGATTTATCTGATGTTGCCTATATAGATGAAGAACAGCATAGCTCTATGAAAAACAGCTCAGTCATTGAGTCGGATGTTCTATTGAACATAACCGGTGCCTCAATTGGAAGAGTTGCTATGTCAACTTTAAAAGAAGCTAACGTAAATCAGCACGTATGTATAATTAGACCAAAAAAGGATTTAGATAATAAGTTTCTACAATACAACTTGTTATCTTTTGAGGGTCAAAAACAAATTGAGAGGTTTCAAGCAGGCGGCAACAGACAAGGTTTGAACTTTGAACAAATCAAATCTTTTAAAATCATGCTGCCTCCTCTACCCGAACAACAAAAAATCGCCAAAATCCTAACCACTTGGGATAATGCGATTGATACCACTGAGCGTTTGATTGATAACAGTAAACAGCAGAAAAAAGCGTTGATGCAACAGTTGTTAACCGGTAAAAAGCGTTTGCTCGATGGAAATGGCAAACCGTTTGAGGGTGAGTGGGAGAACTTAAAATTATCTGACTTGTACTCTTTCAAACGAGGTAAAGGTATATCTAAAGGTCAAATTACCGATAGTGGTAATAAGTGTGTCCTATATGGTGAACTGTATACATACTATGGAGAAGTTATTAGAGATGTAAAAAGCAGAACATTAGAAACAAACTCTATTAAATCTAAACAAGGGGATGTTTTAATCCCTGCTTCTACCACTACTACGGGAATAGATTTAGCTAATGCCACTGCTGTCCTTGAAGATGATATTCTACTTGGAGGTGACATCAATATCTTGAGACCAAAGAAATCTATAAATCCAATATTCATGGCTCACCTTTTAACACATTTCAAAAAACATGAAATTGCCCGTAAAGCTCAAGGTATTACTATCATTCATGTTTATGGTAGAGATTTAGCTAATATAGCTGTCCAAATTCCTAGTAGTCTCGAAGAACAACAAAAAATCGTTGCGGTATTAACCAATGCCGATAAAGAAATCGAATTGCTGGAACAACAGCTTGCCGATTTACAGCAAGAGAAAAAGGCGTTGATGCAGGTGTTGTTGACGGGGAAAGTTAGGGTTGGGGTTTAGTTTGATGATACGTACATTCCATCCTGTAGGTCAAGGTGCTTTCTATTCAGAACGTCATGGTGACTTCAACATTGTATATGATTGTGGAACGACCTCTCATGTAAGAGCAAGACCCATAGTTGAACAGGCTTTTAAAGATGAAGTAGTAGATATACTCTTTATATCCCACTTCGACAACGACCATATATCATCCATACCTGATTTAAAAAAATCAACGAAACAGATTAAAGTGGTTGTTCTTCCTCTTTTAAACAACCAGCAAAGAAATTTATTATTAAATTTTTATCATCATTACCCCGCAGAACTCAGACAAATAATTGAAGACCCAGAATCTTATTTTGGTTCTAATACTACTATTATTAAAGTTTTACCAGTTAATGATATCGAAGATAGAAATAGAGATTATAGACCTCTTATCTTAGAAGATATAATAAATAGTGAATCTAAATCAATAACTGAGATTGAGAGTGGTACCCCTTTAACTATTCAATCGTCAATCAGTAATCAGACAATAAATTGGGTATTTATTCCTTATAACTATGAAGACAAGGTACGTAGGCTTCTACTAAGCAGAGAATTAAATAAAGTAGGTTTTAGTACTAATATGTTAGAGAATGATGCCGACTATGTTATTAATAGCTTAAAAAGTGCTGTTATTCGTCCAATATTACATTCTATTTACGATAAATTAGCAGGGAAAATTAACGAAAACTCCATGCTTTTATACTCTGGACCAGATTTATCGAATAATTCTGATAGTTATAAACCTTACCATACCAAATCTTGTAAATATCTTTCTTTCAGTTTAAACGGTTTTTATACGTGTCTCTGTATGTCAGGATGTATATATACTGGTGATAGTGATTTCCATTGCTATAAACTCAAGGATATTTATCCTGACTATGTAGATTTTGTTGATGTTATTCAAGTGCCTCATCATGGCTCTAAAAATGATTTTGATTTACAAGCTTTAGAAGGGTTTAGTAATACAATCCTTCCAATTTCTCATAGTACTACTAGCAAATATCATCCTGCTGCTACAGTTGTTAAAGAGCTTATCATAAATGGCTTTAATGTGGTTTCAGTTAATGAGAATATAAATTCTGAATTTAAGCAATATATTTGGTAATGTATAGAGTCTAAGCTACCCATTAAATTACCTTTAAAAGGATTGAAAAATGGCTATATTTGCAGTAGGTGCATACTATGATGAAGACGTCAGTCAGGAGTTTATTGATAATGGGATTGCAGGTCCTGGCTGGGGTGAAGATGATGCGCCAGAACTACATCAGTTTATTAAATCACTAAAAGTAGGTGATATTATTTACATCAAAGCTGCTGCATTTGGTGCTCCCATCACTGTCAAAGCAATTGGTATTATCTTAGATAATGTCATAGTAACTGATTCTACAATTGTTAGTATTGGTCGAAATGTGAAGTGGGTAGTTACTGACAAGTTCACAATTGAAAAACAAATCGAGAAAAATAACGTACGCTCAAATACTATGTATGAAGAGTTTCATCCTGAAGTTCAAAAAATAATTATTGATAAGCTATTTAACTAATCAATAATAGCTAAATTTGATAGGTATTTTATTGATTAATACATCGCAAGCTTATCTTTTAAAAACTATAAACGTTGCCTTAGGTGTGGTTTAGCCCCGATTGCAGCGGATATACTGGCGTAGGTCATGGCGCTGCGGACTGTGGCTAGCGGCGGTGTCGTGGCAGCAGTAACGACTCTAGTCACGATAGACCGCACGCCATGAGCTCGGCAGATAGTAGCGGAAAGCGGGATTGGCTACTTAAGCAGTGCTGTACGCTCTACATGGTGGATTAAAGACTCACAGAGTTAGTGCTTTTGGCTGTATCGTCACATAAATAGGATAAGGTACGCTTGCCTATCTTATATAAACCCAGGCATTAAACAAATCAAGGATGACCTAACTTGCCCACCAAAATGAACCTTCTTAAAACTGTCGTCAATACCGTTAACAAACTCTTTATACCGCCTTTGGTGGGTGCGCTGGTGCTTGCTATCGCTTTTGCTATTAGTATGCAGTTTGATAGCCTGATACAAAGCCTTGAGCTGCCAGTTAGCGCAGAGTTTATCAGCTTATTCAAAACCCTATACACCTTTTATTTCTATTACCTATTAGTCTATATCCCATTTTTTATTTACCTCACGCTGTTAAAAGCATTTGGCAAACTTAGCCTCGCTACTGTGCTGGTTAGCGGCTTTGTCTATGGGTTGTCACCGCTGTTGTTTAGTAGACCTGGAAAGGGTGTATCGGTTGATGACGTAGTTCTGCTGACGGTTATTGTCATCAGTGGTGTGCTGTGTGCCGGTTGTTATTATTGGCTGGATAAAAAGCTATCGAGATAAGTGTATCTTGAGTTCACATTGTTTAAAGCGGTTCATTTAGAGATAATAACCTTATAGTGATAGTGATTTATAGAGATAATAACCATAACAACACACTTAAGTACACCGACCCAGCCCTGCCAGCGTTGAGCACAGTGCTGGAGATTGATGATGATTGAATCGGGATTTGATATTGATATGCACACTAGCCCAAGTATTAACTTCAAAGAAGAATTTAGTGCCAAGATACCTGCCCTCACCTTATTAATGAATTTGGGTTATCGCTATCTATCGCCTGAACAGTGCTTGAAATTGCGCCAGTCTAAACTAAACGCTCAAGCAACGAGCAGCCATACTGGCGGTAACTCAATCAGCACTAACCAAGTGATGCTGTTGCCGGTGCTGCGTGAGTTTTTGAGTCAGCAAACCTTTATGTTTGAAGGTCAGTCGCATCATCTGTCAGACAAAAGCATTGATAAAATTATAAGCGAGCTCAATCCGCAGATGAACTTAGGTCTGCTACGCGCTAATGAGACCATATACGATGCGCTGCTGTATGGCGTGAGTGTGACTGAATTTATTGACGGTAAGCGCACCTCGCCGACCATTCAGCTAATCGACTGGGAAAACATCGATAATAACGCGTATCACGTCGCCGAAGAGATGGTGGTACAAAACACCGATGCCACAGGCAATGTGATTCCTGATATCGTCTGCTTTGTGAATGGTCTGCCACTGGTGGTGATAGAAGCCAAACGCCCTGACTCTAATAATCCGCACAAATCTACCAATAGCCAAGCCATCTCGCAGCATCTGCGCAATCAGGGTCAAAAGTATATTCCGCATCTGTTTGCTTATAGTCAATTGCTACTGGCGATTAATGGCTATGAGGGGCTGTATGCTACCTGTAATACGCCTGAGAAATTTTGGTCAAAATGGACTGAAGAAGAGATTGGTGAAGCAGAATTTAATCGCCTTAAAAATGAGCGTATTAGCCAAGATGGATTAGATGCGCTGTTTGGACATCGCAAAGCCAGTGATAGGCAGGAATATGAGTCATTGATTAACGCAGGTGAGCTTGCCGT
Source organism: Psychrobacter sp. FDAARGOS_221 (assembly GCF_002313155.2). Taxonomy (NCBI): domain Bacteria; kingdom Pseudomonadati; phylum Pseudomonadota; class Gammaproteobacteria; order Moraxellales; family Moraxellaceae; genus Psychrobacter; species Psychrobacter sp. FDAARGOS_221. The sequence goes on along the minus strand of NZ_NWFK02000001.1, from coordinate 88,018 downwards.
AACTGATCAAGATCGATTGATTATCAGTCTACTGCGCCCTGACAGATTGCTGGATATGACCCGCTTTTATACCTTGTTTGATAGCCGTGCCGGTAAGATTGTGGCGCGCTATCAGCAAGTATTTGGCATTAAGGCACTGGTTGAACGCGTTAGTAAGCTTGATGACAAAGGCAGTCGTGAAGGCGGCGTGATTTGGCATACCACAGGCAGTGGCAAGTCATTTACCATGGTGTTCTTATCCAAAGCACTGATATGGATGCCTGAACTGGCAAAATGCCGCGTGTTTGTGGTGACCGACCGTATTGATTTGGAAAACCAGATTGCACGCACCTTTATCTCAGCCGGTGCGCTCAGTGATAAAGACAAAACCAAAGCGAAAGCATTATCTGGCCGTGACTTGGCCAAAAAGGTCGGTCACGGTAATGAGCGTATTATCTTCTCTATTATCAATAAGTTTGGGGCAGCGGCGCAATACGATGAGTTTTATAACCCCAGTGAGAATATCATTGTGTTGGTCGATGAGGGTCACCGCAGCCAAAATGGTGAGAATAATATCCGTATGCAACAAGCCTTGCCTAATGCTGCGTTTATTGCCTTTACCGGTACGCCACTACTCAAAGACGATAAGACCGAAAACAAGTTTGGCAAAATCATCCACTCGTATACCATGCAGCAAGCGGTGGCGGATAAGACCGTTACGCCCCTACTCTATGAAGAGCGTATACCTGAGCTCAATACCAATGATGCCGCGATAGATAAATGGTTTGATCGTATTACTCAAAAGCTAACCACTGAGCAAAAAGCAGATTTAAAACGAAAGTTTTCACGCAAAGGTCAAGTGTATCAAGTCGAAGGTCGTATTGAGCTGATTGCGCATGACATATCAGACCACTTCCAAAACTTTAAGCAGCAAGGCTTAAAAGGACAACTGGCATGTGACTCAAAAGCCTCAGCTATCCGCTACAAGCACGCCCTCGATGCAATAGGCAAAGTTACCTCCGTGGTTGCTATGTCACCGCCTGACACCCGTGAGGGTCATGAAGTGGTCGATGCAGAGAGCAAAGACATTGTTCAAAACTGGTGGCAGCAGAATGTCGCACCCAAATATGGCATGGATGACACCACCTATACCAAAGATATTATTGATGAGTTTAGCAAAAAAGACGGCCCCGATATTATGATCGTGGTCGATAAGCTACTCACTGGCTTTGATGAACCCAAAAACACGGTGCTGTATATCGATAAGCCATTAAAAAGTCATAACTTGATTCAAGCCATTGCCCGCGTGAACCGCTTACATGAGCATAAACAGTTTGGTTATTTGATTGATTATCGCGGTATCTTAAAAGAGCTCGATACCACCATTGAGAAGTATCAAGACCTAGCAGAGCGTACCCAAGGCGGCTTTGATATTGACGACTTGGCTGGCATGTATCACGCGATGGATACGGAATATAAAAAACTGCCCATGCTGCATAAAAAGGTCTGGGCTATCTTCTCCGATGTCCGCAATAAGCAAGACGGTCAGGCACTGCGTCAGTCGCTATCTCCTAAGATGCAAGAAATAGACGGCGTCGTTATTGATGCCAATCTTAAGAAGCGTGATGACTTTTATTCTGCTTTGACTGAGTTTAGCAATGTGATGAAAGTGGCTTTGCAATCAGCATCCTACTTCGAAGATCCGGCCTTTGAGGGTAAGCGTGAGCGCTATAAGCAAGACCTAAAAGCCTTTGTTGAGCTGCGTAAACAAGTGCGTGAAGATGCCAACGAGATCATCGACTTTGACGAGTATGAGGATGATATCCGAAACCTGCTGAACAAGCATATCGCAGGTCTTGAAGTCAAAGAGCCCGAAGGCGCCTATCTGGTCAATAACTTAGGCAAAGACATCAAGCCTAAGCAGCTGAGTGATGCGGAAGCACGCAACCAAACCGATAAAATAACCAGCCGTGTCACCAAAATGATTGAGCAAGATTTGGCTGATGACCCGTATGCTCAAGAGCACTTCTCCAAGTTGTTAAAACAAGCCATTGAAGACGCCAAGGCCATGTTCGATGCCCCGGTCAAGCAGTACATGATGTTTGCAGACTTCGAGCAAGATGTGAAAGCGCGCAATATGCCGGATGTACCCAACGCCTTTGTTGATGAGTCGGGCAAACACAACAAGCATGCGCAGGCTTATTTTGGGTTATTCAAACATCTGTTTGATGCCGACTATCTGGCAGATAACGGACTTGATGAAGAGGCTATGGTCAAATACGCTTTTGACATTGACGAAGCGGTGAATAAAGCGGTTAACGAGAACTCATTAAATCCAGCTCAGATGGAAAAAGACATTCGCTTAAAGCTTATCCCGATGCTGTTTAAAGCTATCGGTATGGACAATGCAAAACAGCTGGCAGATGAGGTGATTAATATCGCGCGTCTTGGGCTATCTAGAAGCCAATGATGATGAGTGATAACTCATGAATACCGATAGAAATCATCAAGCTCGGATACTCTATTACGGTGAGCATCAGATTGCTTATACCTTGGTGCATAAAGACAATGCTCGTAAGCTGCGTATCAAGGTACATCCTGATGAGCGAGTAGAAGTCATCGTGCCGCCGAATACAACGGATGACTTTGTTGAGTCGTCTGTAAAAAAGCGTGCTCGCTGGATTTGGCAACATCTACAAGACTTCAAAAGTCAGACCAATCGTGTATTGCCGAGGCGCTATGTGAGCGGTGAACCACAGTTTTATTTGGGTCGTCGTTATGTACTCAAAGTGGTGGTTGACCCTGATGAAGCACCTAACGTCAAGCTGGTAAGGGGTAAGTTGACGGTTACGCTTAGTGAAGCGATCGATGATGCAGATAAACGTGGTAAACAAGTAAAGTCCCTGCTTAATAATTGGTATCAACAAAAAGCAAAAACTATATTTGCTGAACGTCTTACTTTGGCATTATTTCAAGCACATTGGGTAAGCGCATCGCCATCCTTTAAGCTACTAACCATGCGAAAACAATGGGGCAGCTGCTCGGCTCAAGGCAACTTGGTGCTGAATCCGCATTTGGTCAAAGCGCCAAAAGAATGCATTGATTACGTCATATTGCATGAACTGTGTCATATCGCTGAGCACAACCACAGCGAGCGCTTTTGGCGACTCCTGACTCAAGTCATGCCGCATTGGAAACAAGTAAAAACTGAGCTTGATGGTATGGCTGAGTTTTATCTAAATGAATAAACCTACCTCTAACGCGAGGTAAATAACCAAACACAAATTTAAACCAAATAAACCGTCTCACCTTAACGCTATCTTCATACTTTGCTGCCTATACTAAATCCATCAGGCCAGTTCACCACCTGTCTATTTAATTTAAAATGGATAATCACTAAAATGAACTCTCGCAGCAATCATTTTGACAGCGCCACCTGTTTTAAGCTGATGTGTTTGACCCTCATCGCCGTCTTTGGTTTTGACCATAGCCAATTAGATGTATTAATTAATCGATTATTTTTTGTCGATGGGCACTGGCTGTTATCAAAAGGCGCGCAGCCGCTGACTTTTATATTTTATGATGTACCCAAATACCTGTTGATTGGGTTTGGTGTGACTTTATTGCTGACATTCCTCAGTAATCTGAAGCTCAATCATTCTACCAATCACGGCACAGCCAAACATAAAGATAACGCTCATCCGCCAACCAAAAATGCCATTATCGGCTTACCTAGCATCGGATTATCAAACCGTGAAATCGGCTATCTCATCGTGTCTTTGATGATGATACCTGCCAGCATTTTCCTATTAAAAACAGCAACCCATGTCAGTTGTCCCAGTGATCTTGCCTTATTTGGCGGCACTCAGCCCTATCTTGGTATTGGTCATAGCCTAGCCAGTGGTTTAAGTGGATCAAGCAGCTTAATTGACTCAACTAATAGCTGCTTCCCAGCCGCTCATGCCAGCACTGGATTTGCATTATATGCGTTTGCTTTTTTACCGCGTTTATATCGCCATCGTTACCTAATTTTTAAAACAGTAACCGCCATTGGTTGGACACTGGGTCTATATAAAATGCTTATTGGTGACCATTTCTTTAGTCATACCTTAGTGTCTATGCTACTGTCACTGACCATTAGCTATAGCTTGGCGTATGTTTTCTTCACCTTGTCTGCACGTCAGTCAACATTACGGCCTATCGACCTTCACTAGATAATTGATTAGATATCAACATAGAACTTCGAAGTTGCTTCGAAGAAAAACTATTTGTTTGACCTTATTTATTTAACCCTAACAAATAAAAAAACCAGTCATACTCTTGTGGTATAACTGGTTTTTGCGTTTACTAGTTAATGACTTTTATTACTTTATCGTCAAGCTATTGTGGTAGAGACGATAAGAAACGCGCTTTTTCAGCTTGAAATTGTTCAGAAGCAATCAATCTTTGCTTAGCGTATTCGAACTCTTCATCTGTCAGGGCACCTAATGTAGCAAGCTTATCTAAGCGCTCTAACATATCGAATAATGGGGTTTGATAAGTAGCATTCGCAGAAGCAGTTGGTTGCGACTTTTTATCGGCCAGCTCTTTTAGCCACTTATTGGCCAAACTGGCAATTACCTTAACCGTTGATTTATGAGCATTATCAATGACTAACATTCTACTGCCCAAATCAATCATTATCTTGCCAAACATAAATCCTTGAGAGGCAGATACAGCTTGCACATGATCATGACGAATGCTTTGGGTATCAACAGATTTGGTTAACATCGCATGGTCAAGGAACAAAAATCGATCGCTGGTTAAAACCACAAGCCACGTATTTGAACCAAAATCAAATGAATTTGAGGTCTCTGTTTGATCCATAATACCTGAGGTTAGAGCAAACACCACTTCATCGGCTTCCAAATATTCTGATAATACTCTAAGCTCTTTTTTAGTACCAAATGAATCAAGCTCAACACCGTTTAACCGACAAATCTCGCCCCAATTTTCAGATTTAGTATACTCAGCATACTTATCGAAATTCTCCATAGCCCCTCCCATTTTTAACATATATTTATTATTAATTAATTAATATAAAACCAGTACATACTGTCAATCTCATCAGTAGCTATCAATCTCATTAATAACTATCAACGCTTATAAACGTCACTAACTGTCGCTTAGTGCTAAAGCAGATATTGCCTAATCTACAGATACGGTTAAAATAGATACAGTTAAAGTAGAACACCAAGTACAATACAGTCAAAGATTGGACTGCCTAACACAAGTCGAGGATTGCAGATGAATATTTATAGTGATGAAGAACAACAAGCCATCCGTGACTTCTTTGAAAACACCATACCCACCTTCCCTTTTCGTATTCGCGCAAAACCTGTGGCCAAAGTGTCTGTCGCTACCATTAGAAACTTAATTGCGCTATGCAAAGATGTCGATTATTTTGTCCCTAAAGCGGTTTTCTACTTTTTAAGAAACCTATGTGCCGATAACTTTGAGCAAAGTGCCAACTGCTTTGAGCTAGAAATCATGCAGACTCAAGGTTTTATGTCGATGCTATATATGTATGAGGCATTTCACAATCGCCTTGAAGATACGCTGACCTCTTATACTTGGGAGTATTTGCGTCTGAAGAATGAAGATAATATCAGTCATGATGAACCGGCTGTGGATTACATGACCGTGGTGCCTGTGGTTGTGATACCACCGATGCTGAAACAGTATGATTTTGACTACGATATCGCTATTAATAAAAAGTGGTATGTAGCGATAAAGCAGATTGAATATGCGGACTTGCATCATGTGGTGGTCGTCACGCGTGACGGTGACTCTTCAATCATAAGCTTATCTCAGCTGCTAGGTTACGATTATAAGGACTTTGATGCAGACCCCTATCCCGATTTTGACGCACAGATGGATTTGAGTGATGTCGATCCTAAAGTAGCACTGGATTTGATTAAAACCTGCGGGCTGCAAGGCTTTATCCTACCGCCAGATGTCTATGAGTCTAACACTAAATGTTAGTGCCAGCCTGAATAACCAGTACGACTGAATACCAGTAACCATACCAAAAATAAAAAAAGCTGCTATCACATGACAGCAGCTTTTTAACTTATAAAGCCTTTAAAACGCTTGAGCGCTTAAAACAGTTACACCCTACACCACTGTTTTGCCGATATAACGCCCTTGCTCAATGGCAAACAGCACTCGATATGTTCCAGCACCATCACCCTCTGTAGCTGATATATAGACGCTATCGGTATTGGCATCATAATAAACCTTAGTATCTCTCAAATAGATATTAAACAAGCTTTCAATATCACTTTGCGGGATACGAATGGTGTTATCGCCAATGCTTACCGTGATTGCCTTATAGTGATTCATATTATTTGGCTCACCGCCATCGGTTCCCCAAAAAGGCTGACCTTTATAATGACTCAGGTAGCAGCTGGTTAATGGTTTACCGTCATGGTGACATTGTTCTGTAAATTGATGCTTATTGGCAGGATAATCAAAGTCTTGCGCTTCGATAGTGACCCGAACTTTGTCATTTGCAAACTCAATGGTTTGCTGTGCTGCATCAAAGGCACTCATCGCAACTTCGGTACTCATCCCCTGCTTATCGCTATCGATAAAGCGCACTCTAGAATGATGAATATAGCCATTTAACTCATTATTTGGATCAAATTGAGGATAGCCATATAGCCAGCTGTCATACGTCTCATCGTCATACACATAGACAAATTTACCGGAGGTTATTCGCCCTAATATTTTGCCGCTATTACTTGGCGCTTGACGCACATTAACATAACCATCGGCATCCACAATTTTGCCAAATTCAGCATGGCTCGTTGTGGTCGCACCCAATAGTGTCGCTGCAAATATTAATAGCGCCGGAATGGCTGCTTTATTCATAGCTATCCGCCCTCTGTTTTTTCGTATTCTGTGTCTTTGGTTTTTAGCTATCCAACTGTTAACTATCCGCCATTTAGCTATCCGGGCTTAACGCTAATCAGATTTAGCACTAACCAAGGTTAAAGACACATTTGCATGATATTGGCCAAAGCAGATACGCCATCGACATCGATGCTATCGCTAATTTCACAGCTATTTCCATTGCACAGCAACGAATAGTCTTTAATGTCATAGCCGCCATCGAAGTCAATACGCACTCTGACGTCACCGCCGCCCAACTCTGTAAAATCAAGCGCAGTCGCTTCTTCTAGCCCCCAGCCATTACTGCTTAACAGATTTAAGCCCCAACCTGCTTGATGACACTCAGTAAGCGCACCCTCATCATCAACACCACTGTCACTTTGAATCAAGTCGATAGCGTATCTTAAATCCCTATTTGCAAAAGGATAAAGTACTTCTGCTGCCTCATAATCACCTGTGGTTTGAATGTCATACAGTGCATGGGCATAAACACTTTTTACGGTATCAAGACGCGCTTCGCTATTGGCAAAGCTAGTGGTAGTGATAAGGCCAGCGGCTAATAGCATAATGGCAGAGCGTGACTTTTTGATAAATGATGGGTTCATAATGCACCTTTGTGGTTTGATTGTTCGATTGTGCGTTATTATAAAACATAATAAGCATTTCTAGCGCATAAAAATAAGCCTAATCAGCAATTTATTTGCGATAGCTACACCTGAATGGTTCGAAACGTTAAGTTAACACGGTGTCCAGTTACTCGCATTTGTTTGGGTACACTGTGCTGCCAATGGTGCTGCAGCGCACCAGCCATTACTAGCACACTGCCATGATGCAAACCTATCTCTAATTTACAGCTGTGATCTTGCTTACGACGTAATAAAAAGCGGCGGCTTTCACCGAAGTTGACCGATGCAATCAAGGGATTGACGCCAAGCTCTGGCTCGTCATCGGCATGCCAGCTCATATGATCCCTGCCATCTCGATACCAATTGAGCAGCACACTGTTAAACCGGCGCTGACATACCGGCATTAGTGCCTCACCAATGCTTAGCAGTAAGTCGTTCCATGGCTTAGGCGTCAGCGCAATATTAGAATAAGAGTAATGACAGTCTTCGTCACCATACCAAGCGGTTAATCGAGGCAGCAGATGAGTTTTGCCAAACATACTAATACTGTCTTGCTGCCAGTCAATATGTCGAAATTGATGAGCATCGGGCTGTGTGTCAGCGCGCCAGTCATGGGTTTTATAATCTATATCATCACAGCCTAACAAGGCATCCAAATAGGCATCACTGGTGTGAGTATCAAAATAAGCCGGCGCATAATACAGCCTGCCCTCTGGCACATCAATCACTACACCTCGCCCATCTGGATGTAAGTGTGCTGGATAGTTGCTCTGCCTAAACTTGCCGTTAACAATCAAAGATGACACCGGCTCTGTTAGGTCAGGTTCACTATCTGCATCGAACAAGCTGTGTTGTTGCTTAACTGACATAAGCTAACCCTCATGTGTCGCTTTTGCTCTGTGGTTTTACTATGAGACCTTAATTTTAAGTACTTATTTTTAATCGCAACCTTAAATATATAGATTAACAAACAAGGCCAACCTGTTGACCAATGGCCACAATGGCCATAAGTTCAGCCATACTTTAAATTCAATCAATGCAGATAATTGAGCCGGTTACTCTAAAGTCTTCAATGGTTGCACCACAGCCAAAGTAACTATTACTTGCTGCACAAGTGGCCCTTTCTATATCGTGCCCTACCATACAATGACCCTGACACTCATCGGATGACTGACATGGCTTGCCAGCATCTGTATAGTTGGTAACACATGTGGGTGTTTGCGCCATACCGACCAATCGCCACTCTCTACCCTCAACACTTTCACAAGCGACTTTAGCGGGATCTGCTCCTAGTTTATGAACTTTTTTAACATTGACCACAGTCACATTGTTGTAATCTGAACCTCTTTTATAATCCCCTACGATTTGCACCCGATCACCTAACTCAAAAGCCTGTTCTGAATTCGTATCAGAGTACGCCAGTACTTCTGTCGGTATTAGCGCCTTAACAAATACTATTTTATCGTAATTAAATAACCGCAACTGGATGCCGTCATCAGTGGTTCTTGCAGTATAAACTTCAAGCACATCAAGACCGGCGATAGGCTCTGAAGGTTTATTGTTAATGCCGACTGGTTTAACTTCTGATACCTCAATCGCACTTTCAATGTTCGGATGAGTCTGGGTTTGGGGTGACTGAACTACCGTTGCGTTCGACAATTTTTCTGTACTGCTATTGCTGAAGCAACCGGTTAAACTTAAAGTCAACATGACAATAATGAAAGCTAAAATATAGCTGATAAAATTTGCTGTTTTGGCCGTTAAAGCATGAGCTTTATGCATTGACATGATGTATAACTTCCTAGCATTTAATTAAAATAGGTATTAAGCATTTAAAGCCGCCAACCTAAAACGCAGTACCCTGGTACATCAAGAATTTGTAGCCATCCTCATGTTTGCGCCAAATAGAAATGGCTTTGTTTTGTAATGATAACGGCTTATCCTCAGCAAGCAGCTTTAGATGCAAGTCACCGGTAGCCATCACATACTCGCCCATATCAATCACGTTATCGATGTCAAAGCGGATGTCTTGATAATTATAATAGCCGTGTCTTAGCTTATACATATAAGATGTTAAGTCATCAATTTTGCCACTACTGTGCACATAGCGCAGTTGTGGATCGCATAGCTTTTCAAATTGATCATATTGCTTGTTAATCAAATAATCAAAACGCTGCTGCTCTAACTCATTAATCATCTGCTTCATTTTTTGCTCCTAATTTATTTAAACCATTTATTTTACTTAAATCATTAACGTTATTTAAACCATTCACGCCTGCTGCTTAACAAGCGGATAGAACTGCTTACCTTTTCACTATAACAGTCACTCTTTTCGCCCCTTATAATGATAAAGCATATACTCATAATATGTTCTTACCTAATAAATCATAAAAAATAAGCCAAAAAAAATAAACCAAAAGAGAGCGTCTATGAATCCCGTTAGACTTATAATTTACCTCGACCAATTTAGCTTAAATAGCAGTCTTAATTGCTTAATATAAATTATTTTATTTTTAAATATAAAGAGAATATCTTAATAATTGCATTTGCTTATCTGCCTATCATAAGCTAGATTATAACGTCTATAACCAACCTTTTTATTGGATTTTGATATCCATCATTTACGTTAATCTAGTGTTTATATAGTGATATTTATGAAAAAAATTGTGCTAAGCCTTGCTATCGCCACTGCCTTATCAACTCAAGCCTATGCAGAACCAACCATGTTTGGTAATTTATTTGTTGCCGGCGATTATGCCGATGGTAAGTTCAAAGCAGACCGTCAGGAAATTGAGCGACTTAATGCCCAACATAACCAATCATTTAAGGCTAAGCACAGTACAGACTATACCGATATCAACAGTTATAAATCATCGATTGGTTGGAAAGGTTCTGAAGCCATTACCGAAAATACCGATGTTATTTATCAACTGCAATTTGGCGTAGATGTCGCTGGCAGTACTGACGTTAGCTTACAAAACCGCAGTAACTTTTTGGGTCTAAGCAATAAAGACTGGGGCACATTGCGCGTCGGTAGATACTGGACGCCGATTGATTTGATAAACAATGTGGTTGTCGCCCGTGGTTACTGGGATAACAATGGCACAACAGCACTTTCTGCAACTGAGCCTGATGTGCGTGCGTTAAATATGACCGATGCCATTCCTCGTGTCTCTAATATGGCACTATGGACCTCGCCCAAAAAGGACAATCTGCCGTTTGAGGTTGCCTTGATGTACAGTACAGATGAGCCTTCTGACAATCCTGCAGATAGCGAAGGTTACGGCGGCTATGTCACCTACGATCAAGACAGCGGCTTAATCGCCAGTATTGCCTACGATAAAGACATCGATATTGCCGGCGATGTGGTACGTGCCACAGCAACCTACGATTTAGAACGCATCTCAGATCTGCCAGTCACTATCGGTGCTCTATATCAACAGGCCGATTATGATGACATGGCGACTAAAGAAAAAGGCTATGTACTGAGCGCACAATGGCGAGTAGATGGTTTATCGCGTCCAACAACCTTATATGCGCAGTACAACAACAGTAGCGATCTTGGCGGTGTGCGTGGTGCAGACTCTCAGCAATATGTGGTCGGCGGTCAGTATCACTTGCGCAAAAATATCATTGCCCATGCCTATACCGGCTATAACAAAGCAGAAGATGTGCGCGGCGTTGTTGGAACGGTGACTGATGCTCAAGGCAATAATTCTGCTGTATATGCCAATGGTGACAGTGATATCTTTGCGTTAGGCGCTGGTCTTGAGTATATTTTTTAATCAACGTGCTGACCCAGTCCTGAACACCAAAGCTTGAAACATAAAACTAGACACTGAAGTCACAACCCTTAAATAAAATGTATTTAAAATATAACTAGAATAAGGAAGTCCCCTATGAAAAATAAAAGCTTACAACACGAACTTGAAAACTATCCTATCAACGACTTATCGCAAGTTACCAACTTGTTTGACTTTGAAGTGTTGGCAAAAAAACACATGAGTCAAAGCGCATTTGCCTATGTCTCAACCGGCGCTGGCGAAGAGATTACCTTTAACAAAAATCACAGCGCTTTTGACGATATCTTCTTAAACCCTAGAGTGCTAAATCAAGCAGGCGAGTTAGACACTAAAGTCAGCTTATTTGGTGATACGCTAGACTACCCCATTATGGTAGACCCATTCGCATTTCAAAGAATCATGCATCCTGATGGTGAGTTAGCGACTGTTAAAGGGGCTGGTAAAGCCAATACCGCTTGTGTGATCAGCTCTTTTACTTCTACCTCATTAGAAGACATTCAACAAGTAGCGACCACACCTATTTGGTTTCAGCTATATATTCAAAAAGACAAACAGTTTGCCAAAGACGTCATCAAGCAAGTAGAAGCCAACGGTTGCCGCGCCATCTGTATTACCTTAGACTCAGTGGCCTCTGCGGTACGCAACAAAGAGCAGAAAATCGGCTTTAATTTGCCAGATGATTTGGTTACCCCTTACAAAATTGGCCGACCAGTACCAGTCAGCTGGCAACTGGTTGAAGAGCTTATTGCCTACACTAAGCTACCAGTATTAATTAAAGGCATTGTCAGTGCCGAAGATGCACAGCGTGCCATTGATATCGGCGCAGCAGGGATTATTGTCTCTAATCATGGTGGCAGAAAGCTAGACACTGCACCGCCAACTATTGAAGCACTGCCTAGAGTGGTTGAGCGCGTTGAAAAGCGTATTCCGGTACTGCTTGATGGTGGCATCCGCCGTGGTACTGATGTTCTAAAAGCACTGGGATTAGGAGCTGATGCAGTATTATTAGGTAAGCCCATTGCTCAAGCATTAGGCGCAGCCGGTGCAGATGGTGTTGAAAAAGCGCTTAAAATACTGCAACACGAATTTGAAATGGCAATGTTACTAACTGGCCGCGGCAGCATTGACCAAATTGATTCATCGGTTATCTGGGAATCTTAATAATATAAATGCTTTTGATTAGCGTAAAATAAAAAAAGGAATACCCAAGCGGTATTCCTTTTTTGTGTTCAAATTTTATATATTCAGGCTTTTTAGACTGAGTATAGTTAAAGAAATCTAAAATGGTTACAAGGCAACCAAGCGCAAGTACTACAAATGTAGGCTTAGCGAGGTTAACACCGTAACCGATTAGTATTTCGCTAACTATATTTAATGATTGACAGCGATATAACGCTTCGGTGACTTTTGCCAGTGACAAATAGCCGCTTCCATTTGCTGATAGCCGACATCTAAATAATCGGCTAAACCAACCGCATGTGCATCTAATTGCTCATTGTTTAACATACCAAATAACAGCTTAGCACCACGTTTAGGACCACTGGCCTCTGCTATATAACAACTGTCTGGCGCCACATCTGCCAAATCCATTTTGCCGAGCAAACACAGATATTCAAAAGTCGATAGCCGTCCAAATCGATAAATATTTTGGCGTATCAATGTATATAGCGTTTGAAAATAAGCCGTTTTATCAGCTTCCGCCTTATTTGACTTAGCCCTATTTGACTCAGGCTTGAATAAAGCACGATGTCCGCCCTGCTCACCTATAAAGCCAATATAGCTGTTAAACACCGCAGGCAACTGAGCCAATGACTCATAAGCTCTATGATGACCAAACTTCGGCTTGGGATGATGCGATGCCAGTGCTTCCGAAACGTCTTGCAAGACCTCATCTACTGATGACACCTGCTGCGTTATAAACTGCCATGTCAGCTTAGACTCTGATAATCCTAAAGCACCATACAATAAACGCATAAACGCCCAATCGTTGTCTTCGCTGTCATTGGTATATATCAGCAAAAAACACAGCCAGCAGGCTTCGTCATAATCTGAATCTTTTAATAGCACAATGGCTTTAATAGGGTCAAAGTCTGGTGATTTTGGATCACAGCAAGTTTGCGGTATTGATTGATTAAATAAAACCTCAATTTGCTGCTGTTGCTCAATACTGTCTAACAACTGCAAGGCCAGTATTTCATAACTAATCGCCGGCAAGCTATCGCTAAGCTGATGGATTTGCAAATACTGGCGGATGTCGTCGGCGAGCTTAATAGATGGTTCGTTACGAGAATGCATAGGCTTAGTTTAAATTTATTCCGTATTGATAAAAAAGAGCACGTGACGAGATAGAATCCATCCCAACCCTTCCTTTAACAAAGGAAGGGATCTGTATCTTGTATAATTTGTAGGTTGGTGTCGAGGGACGAAATCCAACAAACTCGATGCCAGTCTATATACGATATTTTTAAAGGCTTTGAATGTGGCCGTGGGATGCGGTTTAGCCTCGATTGTAGCGGATATACTGACGGTCAAGATGGGTTGCAGCAGCTTGCGATACACTGGCTCACGCAGTAAGAGACAGTGTATCGCTTAGCGAATGCCGCATCCTGACTGGCAGATAGTAGCGAAAAGCGAGATTGGCTCCAAATTATCCAGCCCAAACAGCTATTTACGGGCAGTCACTTTGGCCCACGTTTTTTCCAGACGCTTTTGTGATACGGCTTGACGGGTTTTCATTGGCTGTGCAAACAGCTGAATGCGAAACTCTTCAACCAGCCAGCGGTATTCACTAATGCTGTCATCGTCAGCACGGCCAGCGAGACGCTCCATGTGCACATCCAGCTCATAAACCGCATCTAGGTCACCATCAAGATTGTGCTCAAGGCGCTCAATGCGTATCTCTAACGCCTCTAAATAGCGAGGATATTGCTGCCAATGTTCATAATCCATACGGTACACAAAGTCCGATAAATGCAAATCATCGAGCTGATCTTCAATATCATCAATCGACTCGCCGAATATCTCACGATCGAGCATCAGCAGACTACGACGGATACGCTGCCAACGGCTATAGACCTCTTTTAACAGCTTAAGAACCGTCTGCCCTTGCAATAAAAACTGCGCCAATAGCACTTCGGCTGTTTTGTTAAAATCAATCTCATCAAATGGCAATTGCTTGGCCAGCTTATACGCAGCCTGATCGGCATTATCCGGTAGCAGCTGCTTGTGATCATTGTACTGCGGCGCATGAATTTCCATCGTCGCATCTAAAGTGGCATCGACGAGAATGGTCTTTAACTTTTCCATATCGCCAAGTGGTGCAAATGCCAGCTTGAAGGTCTTATCAATTTGGCTGGTCAGCTGCTTTTGTTTGGCGCCCAGTTGCAGCCTGATTAAGGTCAGCACGCCCTTGCGATGCGCGGTTAAAGCCGCAGTCACGTCAGTAAACTGATGGATAGTAACCGCTTCGCCCGCCTCATCAGCGACTAAGGCCGAAAACTCCTTCATAACAATACCGGCACTATGGCGGTTCTTACTGAATCTAAAGTGCTCTGGGAACTCAGTATGTACCCCTTCAGTGTCTTTGCTTGAGCTTAGCGCTTGACTGGTTTCTGATGCATGACGCTGCTGCAGTGCCTTTAAGTCACGACCCTTTTCGATAATGCGGTTTTTATCATCGACCACACAAATCTGTGGTTGTAGATAACGATCAATGGCTGAAGGATTAAAGTCATTGGCCGTCACCCCGACCACGCCTCGACGCTGTAAGGCTTGGCACAATTGATTGAGCAGCCCTACTTGGTGATTCTTTTCTAACTCGTCATACAGCTGATCGGCGGTATCTGGAATCGGTACAATCTTACGGCGAATGTCTTTTGGCAGAGATTTTAACAACTGCAATACCAGCTCATAGCGCCAACCTGGCACACCCCATAGCAGCTCGACCGCATCTAACTGTGGTAAGGCCGCCAATGGCACACGAATGCTGACTCCATCATCTTCTGAAGCTGGATCAAAAACGTATTTAAGCGGCAGTTTTAAATCACCCAATTGCCAAATCTCAGGGAACTCCCCTGTGGTTGGTGCCGTCTCTTTGAGCACATCTTCATCGGTAAAGAATAAGAACTGCGGATCTTCTTTTTCTACTTCAGCACGCCAGTCTTCAAAGGCCTTACGGCTGGCAATATGCGCGGGGATTTTACGCTCATAAAACTGATACAGATCTTCTTCATCAACCAATAAGTCTCGGCGACGTAGCTTATCTTCGATACGCTCAACATCGGCAATCTTCTCTAAGTTATGCTGTAAAAACGGTGCTTGGCGACCGAAATTACCCGTGACTAGGCCATCACGAATAAAGATCTCGCGTGACTCTTCTAGATTGACTTGCTCATAGTTAGTCAACTGCTTGGCGACCACAATCAGACCAAACAAACTAATCTGTGCGTAAGCACGTACTCGACCGGTCTTCTTCGACCAGTGCGGCTCAAAGTAGTGATACTTAAGCAAATCACCGGCAGCCGAGACAATCCATTCCGGCTCAATCTTCGCCACAGTACGCATAAACACTTGCGAGGTTTCAACTATTTCAAACGCCATCACCCAAGCAGGTGCTTGCTTAAATACAGTACTGGCAGGGAAAATCTTGGCTTTTTGCTGTCGAGCAGCTAGGTATTCACCGCGCTGATCGGTTTTGTGTGCAATCACGGATAGCAAACCAGTTAATAAGGCTCTATGCAAGTTGGCATATTTCACCGCACGCAGCTCATCATTGACGTCATCAGCGTCGGCAATCAGTACTGGAGACACTTGGGTGCTGATTTGATTGGACGACTGATTTTGTGAAGTCTTTTTGCCTTTAGCAGATTTTGATTTAGAGGCTTTTTTGTTAGCGGTTTTGGCTTGCGCTGTTGCATTAAGTGCTGCTTGCGGCAAGCTTTTGGGCATATCTTTTTGTGCGGTGCCCGAGTCAGTCAGCAGCTTTAAGTCAGTGACCATCTGCTCTAGCTGACGATAAGTACGCTCCCATTCACGCAAACGCGGGAAGCTTAGATAGTGCTTTTTGGCAAAGTTACGGCGCTGACTGCTGCTTAGCTTATTACTGCCTCCGGCATACAGCGCTTGCCATAGACTTAAATAAAACAAAAAGTCAGAGTCTGGTTGACGGAATAAAGCATGCTTTTGATCGGCCTGTGCTCGCTTCTCAGCCGGACGCTCTCGCGGATCTTGAACCGCAAGTGCCGCAACGATAATCAGCATCTCTAGCATACAATCAAAGTCACTACCGGCAACCAACATACGCGCCAGCCTTGGATCAATAGGCATGCGCGCCATCTTCTGACCAACACGCGTCAGTTTAACATCATTTAAGGTCTGCTTTGCCAATGGCTTTTTAGCGTCCGGACGCTTGGGTGCAAGCGCGCCTAATTCATCAAGCAGTTTACGACCATCTTTGACCAGACGACTGTCTGGCGGCTCAATAAAGTCAAAGTCTTCAACCGAGCCCAAGCGTAGATTGGCCATCTGTAAAATAACCGATGCTAAGTTGGTGCGCAGAATTTCAGGCTCAGTGTATTCAGGACGACTGGCAAAGTCCTCTTCTGAATATAGACGAATACACACACCAGGTGCCACACGACCACAGCGACCTTTACGCTGGTTGGCTGCCGCTTGGGAAATGGCTTCAATCGGTAAACGCTGCACCCGTGAACGATACGAATAACGTGAAATACGAGCAAAACCTAAGTCAATGACGTAACGAATACCTGGTACGGTCAACGCGGTTTCAGCAACGTTAGTGGCAATCACAATACGCCGGCCACGACCCGATGGCTTAAAAATACGCTGCTGCTCAGAATAAGATTGACGCGCAAACAGCGGCAGCACTTCAGTATGACGCGGCCCATGCGCAATCAATACCTCCTGCATCTCTCGGATTTCAGCTTCGGTAGCTGCAAAGATTAAGATATCAGCATGCTCAGGATGCCCTTTGGCTACCGCATCTTCAAAACACTCTTCTACCGCTGCCACTACCGCTCGAGGCAAGTTGTCCTCAAAGTCATCATAGCTGTCATCATCAGAGCTGCCCACAGGCGTGTCAGTTAGCGGACGATAGCGCACTTCTACTGGATAACCACGACCTTCGACATCGATAACCGGCGCCGGAATCATTTTCTTTTTGGCTTTATCATATTGCGCAAAGTATTCACTAAAGCGGCCGGTATCTAATGTGGCCGAAGTAATGATGACTTTAAGATCTGGGCGCTTAGGCAGCAGCTGCTTAAGATAACCCATGATAAAGTCAATATTTAGACTTCGCTCATGCGCCTCGTCAATAATGATGGTGTCGTATCGAGACAAAAATCGATCATGACCAAGCTCAGCCAATAAGATACCATCGGTCATCAATTTGACTACCGACTTGGCCGTGCCTTGTTCATTAAAGCGAATCTTAAAGCTGACCGTATCACCCAGTGGCTCTTCTAGCTCTTCAGCGATACGGTTAGCCACACTACGCGCTGCCAAACGTCTGGGCTGTGTATGACCAATTTGACCGGTCACACCACGCCCTGCCATCATGGCAAGCTTGGGCAGCTGAGTGGTCTTACCCGATCCAGTTTCACCGGCCACAATGATAACCTGATGATCGATAATGGCTTGGACAATATCCTCAGCGCGCTTACTGACCGGCAGCTCATGATTAAGACGCGCTGGCATGTCATCAGGAATGCTGTCCATGCGCTCTTGTACCGCTTGCTGCGAACGCTGTTTGATTTGTTCAAACTTGGCTTGTTTTTCAGCCACAACTTTTGGCGGTATGTTTTTGTTAGGACGAGTAATCTCACGCTGCAAACGACTTAAAAAATGACGGTCTTTTGCCAAAACTGGCAGCTCATTTAGTTGCTTAGCAGTCAAAATGTCATTGGTCGGCGTAATAACCGGTTTTACTGCTGATTTATCTGATTGCTGTTGCTGATTTTTTTGACGGTTATCCGCTTTATGCTGCGTATGTTGACTCGAGCTATTTTGATCTGTCATGTCTTGATCAGAAGAGGGTTTACTATTGGTATCGTTTGTCATAATTTTGGCTTGGGTCAGCTATTTTTGTCATAGTCAAAGAAGGTTAAATGGTATTAAATTAACCAGATGCGCGCTACATTATAAATAAACGTCGCAAGGTTAAATACTTTAGCATTTGGCCGTTCGTTGACTAGTCATTATAAGAATAAGTATCAATAAAAGAGTGTTATTAAGCGTGTTGTTAAAAGGTGAACGTAGTATTAAAAAAATAAAATAAAAATTAAAACATTGCGATTAAAAAATCACGATTATCAAAATATTATATGATGAATTAGAGAGTCTATGAGGGTGAAACTGTTCAAAATCAAGGCGTGATTGGTGCATACTCATCGACTCTACCCTTTACTATCAGCTTTCAGGTTAAACTCGTCTGGTTTTTAGATTGCCTTTTTGCTAATCTCAAAAGCTGGTGTACAGTATACTCACTATCGACTTTGCATCCACTCCTTTTACGCACTATAAATGACGCTTTATGAAATCAGCCAAACCATTTAATTATCTTGTTTTAGCGACTGTGATACTAGCAGCCATCGCCGCTGTTTATTTTTTAGAAAGTTATTTTCAGCTTAGAAGTGAATTGACGAGCGAGCCGCCGCCTCTTCATCAACAGGTCACTGCCATTGACATAGCCTATCCTTTTACCAGCAAAACAATCTCCTACAATATTCAACAACACCCTGAGGCGGTTGAAGCAATAGTAAAAGACCTCAACAGTCTGCATAACAATCGCTGGCGGCAATCATTAGGCGGAAAGGAAGGCTCCAACAGTATTACCATCACAGTCACCGATAACCAGCAGCAAAAAATCAGCTATTCTTTCAGTGGTACATCGATACTAAAGCGGGCACCTGACTATCGACAGTTAAATGTCAAAGGTGACTACACCTCAATTGACCTAGATAAACTGCCCGCTTTAAAGGCCATATGGTCTTACAATGCGAGTTTAAAACATGACCAATTGCCGGTGCTAAGCACAGACTAGTCACAAGACACAGACTAATCACAAAATAGAAAAATAAACTACTGACTAGCAGATAAACAGCTAATCGTTTTGCTGAACTAAAGTCTAATCATTTAACGCTGATGACTGCAAAAACTGCTTCACCACTGCAACTGTCGCCTCTGGGTCTTCCTCTTGAGGAACGTGGCCTAGGTTATCAAAAATTGCCAATTGGCTGTTGGGTATCGCCTGCTCAAATCGATAAGCGCTATCGATTGGAATGAGTTTGTCCTGCCTGCCCCAAATAATGAGCGTCGGCTGTGTGATATCAGATAACTGCCCCACTTGCCGAGTCGATAACCCCTCACGCATTCGCTGAATCAATGCTTTGCGGTTACCTGTGCGTAATGCCAATTCATAATAACGATTGACCAGCGCTTCAGTAACCTTGGAGGTATCCGCATAAACACTTTGTACGCTGTCGCGAATAAGACGCTTAGGCAGCACCTTGGTAATGAGCGAATCGAGCATACGATATTGCGCCAGTTTAAAACCAATCGGCACGCTTTTAGATTTAAATTTAAGCCCTGAGGCGTCGACTAATATCAGCTTATTCACCCGATTTGGGTATTTTAATGCCATCAGCCATGCCACACCTCCGCCCAATGAGTTACCTGCAATCGATACTTTACCGATACCAAGCGCATCCATAACTTTAATCACGGTATCGACATAATTGTCTAATGTGTAGCGCTTATTCTCATCGGTGTATGGCCCAGTTAATCCAAATCCCGGCATATCCAAACGTAGCACGCAATACTCCGACTCAAGCGCTTTGGTCCAGCCATCCCAAGTGTGCAAGCTTGCTGAGGTGCCGTGTAATAAAACGATGGTTTCAGTCGACTTGTAAGCATCATCTGTATTGGTGATGCATTTTCCAGACATCACCACATGTATGTTGGCATCTTTAATAGGTACAAACATACTGTTGGGGAGTTGCCAATGATGCAATTGCTCAAGCGACATATCAGGTCGCCATACTGCTTTGGCAACAAGCGCGCCTGCAGTTAGTGTCAAGCCAGCTAATTTGATAGGTGTCGACAGTTTTTTGGTCTTTTGTTTGCTCTTCAATGATGAGTTTTGAATTTTATTATTGTTAGTCATTTTATGTCACTTCCCTGTATTTATAAACTGAGATGCTGTATCGAAATAGCGAGCTTAATTTTATAACATATTGTGCTGACATCTGTGATTAACGTCACAAACACCTCATTGCATAAATTGCTTTACCACAGCAGCAGTAGCTTTAGGATCTTCTTCATGGGGTACATGGCCTAAATTATTAAATATAACCAGTTTGCTATTAGGAATAGCCTGCTTAAATTTGTAAGCACTGTCAACAGGAATCAAGTCATCCTGCTTACCCCACATAATTAAAGTCGGCTGCTGAATACGGCCAAGTTCACTGACCTCATCCATCACAATACCCTCACGCATACGCTGGGTTAATGCCTGACGATTGCCTTCACGGCGGGTTAATTCAAAATAGCGCGTCACCAGATCATCACTAATCTTACTGTCATCAACATAGACACTTTCGATACTTTTGCGTACTAAACTTTTGGGCAGAACTTTGGCAACGATAGGATCAAGAACCGGATATTGTGCTAGCTTAAAACCGACAGGAATGTGCTTAGGTTCAAATTTAAAGCCCATCGAGTCAACCAATATCAAGCGATTAATACGCTGAGGATGCTGAAGCGTAGTTAACCAGGCCACACCACCGCCCAATGAGTTACCGGCGATGGTTGCTTTATCGATGTTAATCTTGTCCATCACTTGCACAACCGTGGTGACATAATTGTCCATGCTATAGCGCTTGCTAGGCTCAGTATATGGTCCGGTCAATCCAAAGGCTGGCAAGTCCAAGCGCACCACACAGTAGTCATTCTCAAGCTCGCGGGTCCAGCCATTCCAGGTATGTAAGCTTGCGGAAGTACCGTGAATTAAAACTAAAGTCTCTACCCCATCACCAGTCGTCGCTGCTTGTGCTGGGCTTGATTGTGATGGATCAGCTTGAGCGTGATGAGTTTGTGTTTGATGAGGTTGTGAGTTAATCGTACTGGGGTGACGCAGCAATGTGCTGCTACTATTACCGTTAGCAGCACTGGCAGCTAAAGCCTTGTTTGAGTCTGTCACTGCTGTGCTGTGACACAAAGCCGACTCAGCCACATGCACCTTAGCATCAGATACTTCAACATAACGACTGGTTGGCAATTCCCATTGCTTAAGCTGAGTCGCTGCCAAATCAGGCTTCCAGACACAGCCAGAACCTAGGGCAACAGAGGCAGTCAATGCTGCTGTGATACCCGCCTTTAAAATTGAAGGGGACTTTAAAAACAATTTATGACTCAATGCATTACTCATAGTATACCCATCCGTGGTTATTGATTACTGACCCTTATCATTCAGGTTGTTACTCAATAAATCCACACAAAAAAGCGACCTTAAGGTCGCTTTTTATTATCATTGAGCATATTTAACCATGATTGCTATTTACTGAGCTGCTGTTTTGTAGCGTGTTATGCCAACTTTTTGGCGTCTGTTTTTAGCCTAGCAGGTCATTCAACCAGTTACTCAACTTGCAACTCAGCAATAAAGAGCTCAGCAATAAAAATAATCACAGTATTAAAACTTTAAGCGTTTGTCTTGCTCAATTTTGCTCATGACTTCAGGCAGTTTATCACCCAGCACACCAATCGCTGATCGAGTGGCAGTGTTAACCAAACCAGATACCGCAGAATGAGCTGCATTAGCAAAGCCTAGCTTTTCGGCAAGCGTTGGCTTTTGACGCGACATAATGGCATACACTTGATGACTGTCCATTTGCTCTAATAAATAAGCATCAGAGGTTTTCAACTCATCAACCAAGCTTAAATGTAGCGCATCTTCACCATACCAATGATCACCATTGGCTACCTTAGCTAGGTCTAGCTGTGGGCGATAAGTGGTGACAAAGTGTTTGAACAAATTATGGGTTTGCTCAAGCTCTTCGCGATATTTGGCGCGGTCTTCATCATCATTTTCACCAAACACAGTCACCGTGCGTTTGTACTCACCAGCAGTAAACATCTCATAATCAATGTCGTGCTTTTTGAGCCACTTATTAAAGTTAGGTATTTGCGACACCACACCAATCGAGCCAATCACGGCAAATGGCGCAGCTAAAATTTTATCAGCAACACAGGCCATCATATAACCGCCGCTGGCAGCAATTTTATCGACGGCAATGGTCAAAGTTAGCCCTGCGTCTTTTAAACGGACTAATTGCGCCGCTGCTAAACCATAACTATGTACCATGCCGCCGCCTGATTCTAAGCGCACAACAACTTCATCACCTTTTTTGGCTGTGCTGATGATGGTGCTAATCTCCTCACGTAGGTGCTTGACGGCACTGGCTTTGATATCACCATCAAAATCAAGCACAAAAATACGTTTTTGTTGTTTTGATTTGCCTTTTTCCTTGAGCTTATGCTTGGCTTTTTTGGCCAATTTCTTTTGGAACTGTTTGACCGCATTTTTGTCTTCCATCACATGGATTAAACTTTTACGGCGATCATTTTGAACTTTGTTTAAATGAATAACTTTAAGCTCAACGGGATTTTTTGCAGGGTGAAACAACATAAATAGTCCTTAATCGGTCAATAATATGGCATGCGTTGATGTTTAAAGCACGCCTTTATAAATAATCTGTCTGGTGATAGTAATATGCGTTTGCTTTTGCATAATTTCAAGGGGGTTTTGGTTGTAACAATTGCCAAGATTAGGCATAATGTACGTTTGATAAAAATTCTTATTGAGAGAACCTTCTTAATTTTATAGTTTATTAATTTTATAATTTATTATAGGTAGTGGACAATTTATGATGCGTACCGAGTATTGTGGGGCAGTAACCGAAGCGTTACTAGAGCAAACCATCACTGTAGCAGGATGGATTCATCGTCGCCGTGACCATGGTGGCGTGATCTTTTTGGATATGCGCGACCGTGAAGGTATTTTGCAGGTTGTTATCGATCCAGATACACCAGAAGCGTTTGCAACTGCTGATGCGGCACGTCCTGAATATGTATTAAAAATTACAGGCCGTGTTCGTGAGCGTTATGAGGGCACTCAAAACCCAAATATGACCAGTGGTAAAGTTGAATTACTGGCCAAAGAAATTGAAGTGTTGGCGAAATCAGAAACACCGCCATTCCCACTGAATGATGACAATACCACAGTCAACGAAGACCTACGCTTAAAGTATCGCTATCTAGATATGCGCCGTCCGCAAATGCTTGAGCGTATGATGTTCCGTGCCAAAGCGACCTCTACTATCCGTCGTTATCTTGATGATCACGGCTTTTTAGATGTTGAAACGCCTATCTTAACGCGTGCTACTCCAGAAGGTGCTCGTGACTATCTTGTGCCATCACGTACTCGTCCAGGTAACTTCTTTGCCCTACCTCAGTCACCACAGTTATTCAAACAGCTATTGATGGTTTCTGGCTTTGACCGTTACTATCAAATCGCTAAGTGTTTCCGTGATGAAGACTTACGTGCTGACCGTCAGCCAGAATTTACTCAGGTTGATATCGAAACGTCTTTCTTAGATGAAGAAGACATCATGAACATCAACGAAGGTCTAATCCAAGACTTATTCAAAAAGATGCTTGATGTTGACCTAGGCAAGTTCCCACGCATGACTTATGCTGACGCTATGCGTGACTATGCTTCAGACAAGCCTGACTTACGTATTCCATTAAAATTAGTCGACGTGGCTGACTTGATGCAAGACGTTGAGTTCAAAGTGTTTGCAGGTCCAGCTAACGATCCTAAAGGCCGTGTTGCTGCGCTACGTATTCCAAACGGTGGTTCATTAACGCGTAAGCAAATTGATGAATATACTAAGTATGTTGGCATCTATGGTGCTCGCGGCTTGGCATACATCAAAGTAAATGACGTTAGCAACATCAATAATGGTGTTGACAAAGAGTCAGGCCTACAGTCACCTATCATCAAAAATATGAGCGATGAGGTTCTGGTGAGCTTGGTTGAGCGTACTGGCGCTGAAAATGGCGACATCATCTTCTTTGGTGCTGATAAAGCCAAGGTTGTGAACGATGCGATGGGTGCACTACGTGTCAAAATCGGTCTTGATATGAATATGGAGACCTGTGAGTGGGCACCATTATGGATTGTTGACTTCCCAATGTTTGAAGAAACAGATGATGGCCAGTGGACAGCAATGCACCACCCATTCACCATGCCAAAAGGCTCTGTTGAAGAGCTTAAAAATAGCCCAGAAACGGCATTATCTATTGCCTACGACATGGTATTAAACGGTACTGAAGTTGGCGGCGGTAGTTTACGTATCAACACGGTTGAGATGCAGCGTGCAGTATTCGATGCCCTAGGTATCTCTAAAGAAGAAGCCGATGAGAAGTTTAGCTTCTTACTAGACGCGCTTAAATATGGTGCGCCTCCTCACGGTGGTTTAGCCTTCGGTCTAGATCGTCTAATCATGTTAATGGTTGGTGCTGGCTCAATCCGTGACGTGATTGCCTTCCCGAAAACTAAGACAGCAGAAGATCCATTGACTCAAGCGCCTGCAGAAGTTGACAACCGTCAGTTACGTGAGCTAGGTATTCGTTTACGTGAAAAGCCAAAGGCTGACGAATAATAACAACTTTGCTGTATGTATTACCTAGTGTTGTATCAGTCTACAAAGAGTAGTCATTGGTAATAGCCCTAAGTTTTACAAAATTCAAAGTTTTATACCATAAGACTAAAAAGTGTCCCTGCTTATCATAAGTGGGGGCACTTTTTTTTAGTTCGCTGACTATATTTACAATTATTAAGTAACTGAAAAACAGTGCGATTAAAATACAACAGCCAAATAGCTGCATAATCTGCTAAAATCTATTTAAATAAATCACTTATTTGCACGAGTCTTCCATGAGTAATACCCAGACCAGCGTTCAGCCTGATAGTCAATCTAATCATCACTTAAATGATAGCGATGATAAGCGTTATATCATTTGCATGAAATGGGGTACCAAATATGGCCCTGAATACGTCAACCGCTTGTACAACATGGTTAAGCGTAACCTAACCTTAGACTTTGAAATGGTTTGCTTAACTGACGACTCAACTGGCATTAATAGCAATGTAACCTGCTACCCTATCCCTGAGTTAAATTTGCCTTCAGGTTTGCCTGAACGTGGCTGGAAAAAACTAACTACCTTTAAGCCTGAGCTGTATGATCTAAAAGGCACAGCTTTGTTTTTAGACATTGATATTGTGATTGTTGATAATATCGATGCTTTCTTCGAATACAAAGCCAAGCATGATGACAGCGTGGTGATTATTCGTGATTGGAAGAAGCCCTGGCGTATGATTGGTAACAGTTCTGTATATCGCTTTAAAGTAGGACAGAATACTTATCCGAATTTATTAAGCAACTTTGAAACTAACTTCTCTACCATACGTAATGAAGTGCGTCATGAACAGGCCTACTTATCTAATTACTTGCGTAAACATCATCACTTAGAATATTGGGATAAGACTTGGTGTGTCAGCTTCAAATACCAGTGCATGGCACCTAGTCCGTTAAACTTTGTGAAGGCACCGCGTTTACCAGAAGGCGCTAAAATCGTCATCTTCCATGGTGAAATTAATCCACCTGATGCAATCAAAGGTGGCGGCGGTAAATGGTATCGCCATGTGAAGCCTAGCCCTTGGCTGAAAGATTATTGGCAGTAGTCTAAAACAACCCTTATTTTAAACAATGCCGTTATGAAGTCCATTGTTTTAAAAACTGCAATTAGCTAAAAACGTTATAACAATACACCCTATAAATATCTTGTAAACAAGCACAACCCTATAAAACGGAGAAATCATGTCTCAAAGCGATCAAAAATTTGACCTAGTACTCACCTGGGTAGATGGTGATGATCCCGTTTTAAATAAAAAACGAGCGCCTTATCTGCAGCAAGATGATATTCCATCGAATGCCATTAGTCCGACCCGATTTAATAGCGTCAATGAAATATACTACAACGTGGCCTCTATTTTAAAGTACGTCCCGTTTTGTCGTCATATCTATATCGTCACTGATGGCCAAAAACCTAAGTTTATTGATGACTTTGTGACAGAAGGCATTTGTGACAAAGACAAAATTCAAATCATTGATCACAAACAAATATTTGATGGTTATGAGCAGTATCTGCCGACCTTTAACAGCTTGTCTATTGAAACCATGCTATGGAATATTCCTGGCTTAACTGACTACTTCATCAGTCTTGATGATGACTTTTTCTTTAACTCGCCCGCTCAAGTGAGTGACTTCATTGACAGCAACGGTAATATTATTATTCGTGGTCATTGGCGTAAAAAGACCATATTAAAGACTAAGTTAAAATATCGCACCTTTTTACACGACGTATTTAATAAGACCTTACAACCCAAATACACCACTGCACAAATGCTGGGTGCCGAGCAGGTCTACGCAGGTAATAAGTTTTTTGAAATTCACCACTACCCTCATATCAATGACAAGCAAACCATTAAGTCATATTTACTCGATAATCCAAAACTACTTAAAAACCAGATCAAGCACAAATTTCGTGACATCAATCAATTTGACCCAGTGTCATTAATGAACCATATTAAAATTAAGCAAAATCAAGCCACTTTGCTGCCTAATCTTAATTTGAACTATCTAAAAAATGACAGTAGTGTTCCCCAGTTTTTGCAAGATTTGTCTGACCCATCCATTAAATATGGTTGTATTCAGAGTATGGATCAACTTGATCCAAGCTTGTTTGATCAAGTCAGCGAGGCCATGAATAAAAAGCTTGAGTCGCACCTTCCATCGGCATTGCTTGCAAACTCGTAACACCATCCTCATATTAAGGATATGTCTTTATATTTACCGCCCTATATTCAAGCTAAGAGCTGACAATATGTTGCGGTTTAATGTGTTATTTATCATCTCTAATCGGTTAAGACCATCATATGAAAACAGTCACTTATTTAATTAATCTAGACAGTAGCGAAGAACGTTTAAAGCAAGCAACAGAACAGCTAAACGCTGTGAACTGGCCTTTTGAGCGTGTCTCGGCTTATGATGGACGCGGCAAACAGCTATCAGAGTTTGAGGACTATGATGATACTAAAACTAGAAAACAGCTGGGTCGACGTTTACTAAACTCTGAAATTGGCTGTTATTTAAGCCATTACCAATGTGCCGAGAAATTCTTGCAGACTGATGCTGATTATTTGGTTGTGCTTGAAGATGACTTGAAAATCACATCTGAGTTTAAGAGGATTATCGATGCGACTTTAGCCTATTTACATGAGCATCCTGAACTAGACTGGTATTTGGTGAATCTGGCTTCAAAGAAGAAAAAGCTAGCGCATGACATCACGACACTAGAGGGTCATAGCTTATGGCATGCCTTTTATTTTCCAATTCGCGGTCTTGGACTGATTTGGTCACGTCAAGGTGCTGCTGAATTCGTTGCCAAAGGCAAACCTATCTCCATGCCAGTTGATATCTTTTTCCAAAATTGGCTAAGTGCAAATGGTAAAGGTTTGGGTATTTGGCCAGCTCCGGTCAGACCTTTAGGCATTGATAGCGATATCTTAGGCTCAGTGACTGAACAAAATATTGAGCGTAAAGATAGAGAAAAAAGAGACGCCAGCTATAACCTTAAGAAGCAAATGCGCATGTTAAAAAATAAATCTGCAGCTATGAAACATTTAGCGACCGCTAAAGCGAAATCGAAATAACTGCCATAGGTCACTTTGTTATGAAAAATTATGTCATTAGTCTAAAGTCGGCAACAGAGCGCCGTCAACATATCAAAAAAGAATTTGGCAAGCAGCAAGTCGATTTTGAGTTTTTTGATGCACTAACGCCTGAGACGGCTAAGCAGTATATTACTGACAAAGCCCTACCCTTTGAGCTTGAGCCTGATCATTTAACACCGGTTGAATTGGCTTGCATGATGAGTCATGTGGCGGTATGGAAAAAAGCACTTGATGAAGGCGTATCTCACTTCACAGTTTTTGAGGACGATGTATATTTAGGGCAAGATGCTGCTTTTTTTCTAAACAACTCTGACTGGATTAAGCCGAGTTGGGATATCATTAAGATTGAAACAGTAGATAACAAAGTACTGTTAAACACCAAAAAACAAACATCTATCGAAAAACAGCGTCAATTAATCCCTTTAAAAGGCAAGCACTTAGGTGCTGGTGCTTATACTCTTTCAAGACAGGGCGCTCAAAAGGTGCTGAATTATACGCTACAGCACATCATGCTTCCGATTGATGAAACTGTGTTTAGAGATTTAATTAACGAAAACGTCATGCCGGTATATCAAATGGTACCAGCACTTTGTATCCAAGATATTATTCTAAATAAATCTGCAGAAGCATTGGTGTTACCCAGTACTTTAGAAGAGGACCGTCGTAAACGTATGCGCTCAGAAAAGAAAAAAGGGTTGGCTAAAATACGCCGTGAAGCCAATAGATTGGTAGATCAAACCAAAGACGCCCTATTTGCCAAATCAATACCTTTTCGATAGACGCTGTTTTTATAGACCATTGTTTAAAGTCAGATTTATTTTATTTGAACCAACATAGCATATAAAGCGAGATCAACATGATTGCAGTAGAAGAACTTGAATTACTTGGTAAAGGCACACAAAAGCTGGTCTATGCCCATCCAGAGGATGATAATAAAGTAATCAAGCTAATGCGACCAGAGAATGCGACTGTTGATGGTGGCCGCGCGACACAGCACCACTTACGCTCTCATCGTCATCAAGGTATTTATCGCCAGTTCCGTCGTGAGCTATTGCAATACTTACAGCTGTGTAAAAACAACTACAGTGACAAACAATTTATTTTCCCGATTGAGACCGTATACGGTTTCATCCCATGTAGCCGGTCGCTAAAAATGAGAATCGCAACCAGTCAAAATGAGAACAAAAAACCCAGTTAAAACGCCTTTTAAACGTTCCCATTTTAACTGGTTTTTATTGCTTTGTATTGTATATACTAACCTTGTTAAAGCATCTTTGAGGCTATTATAAATAGCATTTAAAGATGCTTTAATCGTCAGTCCAAGCTGTACTTATTTAAAAGTGGCTTGTGTCGATAACCAAAAAGTCGATTGCGGAGCTGGATTCAAAGTTTTCGAATGGGGGTGCGGTGGTTACTGCTTTTGTATACCAGCACAACTCTCCTTGTTCTATAGTCCATACCGTAGTAATAAAGTACGCGAGATTAGCAACACCTCCAAGTTGGATGATGAATGGTATTTTATTAGGGACAATTGCTAAGTTAGTAGTACCGTAATTACGTCTGCCGTGTCTTTGAGCATCAATCCCAGCATCAGCTTTGATATGATCAATAACATTCAGACTTGGGTAGCGACTACTAAATGTAATTACACCATCGCTGTCATATACTTCTAGCCCATACTCATTTTGTCGTGCCTGAGGCAACATATAATCAAATATATGCACTTTAGCACCTGTACTACCAGCTATCTGAATCAATCCGTCTGGTTTATTGGGATTGAAGAACAGGTGAGTAACACCGCTATCGTCATCTGCAACGGGTTGCAGTGCGTATATTTTACTTGGATCGATATAAGTAGCACTTGCTTGCTGTTGTATAATAGTTGATGTCAGTGACAGATCATAAGCTTGGTTTGCAGTCACTTGTAGTGATCCATCAGAGTTATACACCTCGAACATTAGTACACTCCAATAATTACTTTAGTTTTTGAAAAGTCTCTATATCGATAGTTAAGAGCTGTAAACGTAACCGTGCACTTAGTACTTTCGAACTGCACATTAACACTGACACCCACACTGCTTAGTACCATTAATGGCTTTATCATATAAAACGGCGTTTGCTCAGCGAGCAAGGGGTGTGTAAAACTAACAGTCCTTGTTATCTCTGACTGATTTATGCCTTGCACCTCTTTTAAAATTTTGAAAGTGGTAAATGACGTATCTAATACTTTTTTACCTTTCTCATCCCATACTTGTAACCCTTGCATCATTGCTCCTTAATTTAACTTGCCCAATCTGACACGTAACCGCCCAGCGCTGTCATAGACTTCGATTTTTTCATGCGTGATTTTCAGTCCAGTCTTAGCTGTGCTACTTTGGATAGTCGTGTTGCCGTACTTATCAACAATAAAACGGTTGTTGATATTTAACTCACCGCCTTGTATTTTTGGTGCTGATAGTGTTTGATTGGCTTTGATGTGCTTACCCAAGATTGTGCCGTCTGCGATCAAATCGCCATTAAAGACCGCTTGGTTATTAAGCACAGTAAACATTGGCTTGACGACGCCATCACCCGCATCTCTGACAACGCCAAACTTATCAGCCATAACAATGACTTCGCTTTCTGCTGTTTGCTCATTTGCCATTGCCCCAACAGCAATGCCTGCGAGAGCTCGTTTACCGCCAGCAATGGCTTGTGTTTTGATGGTGTGAGTAGATTGGGCTTTGTCTTTGGTTACTGACGTTTGCTGTAAAGACGTGATCTTGCCTTCAGCGTTATCAATACGAGACAGCGCCTGACTATTAACAACAGTTTGAGCTTGGTCTTTAGATGCTTGAGTCTGCTTAAACTCATCAAGACTTGCTTTTGTACTGTTAATTTCTTCAGCAATGTCTTCTGGCGCTGGCGTCCAGTCTGTTGCTTTGTTGCCTTTTTCTAGCTTAATAGCACCGACACTGGCGTTGCTAACAAAAGCGGTACCAAAATTATGGTTATATACTTGCAGGTTTACAGCTGCACGAGACTCCAATGTGAATGTATGAGATAGCTTGACAGTATCCCCATCTACATAATCACTAGGCGCTCTAAAATAACCTATAGTATTTTTCCCATAAATTCTATACACCCTAAACTGACCCTCTGAGCCATTGTTAGCAAAACTAGCCAACAATGAGAACGTATAAGTACCTGGCTCAAGCCAAAATGCTTTTAGCAAGTCCTCTGACGTTTTATTAGAAAATGTGAGTGTTTGAAACTCACCATCTATATTTGGTGTATATTTATATCTTTCAGAAATCAGTAAGTTACGCCCACCAATCTCAATAGCGTCTGCATGAGCTTTAGCTGCTGACTCAGCTGCATCTGCCTTGGCTTTAGCGTCCGCCTTAGCAACAGCTAGTTTAGCATTGGCATCGTCAATAGCCCTTTGCTCTTCAGCACTTACGAGACCGTCAGCGTATGCTTTATCACTAACGCTCTTAGCATTAATTTGAGCGTTAGCGTATTCTTGAGCAGCAGACTTGGCCTCATCTGCCTTAGCTTTGGCATCTGCTTTGGCAGCATTGATTGCTTGCTGTTTAGCTGTATTCGCTGCACTTTGCCATTCACTCTGCAGCCCAGTACGTGCAAGGCTCACTACCTCAGACTTAGAGGCTTTGGTGCTTTGCAGATTGCTGATACTACTTTCGGCACTATTGATACGAGACAGTGCTTGGCTATTAACCACAGTCTGAGCTTGGTCTTTAGTCGCTTGAGTCTGCTTAAACTCATCAAGACTTGCTTTTGTACTGTTAATTTCTTCAGCAATGTCTTCTGGCGCTGGCGTCCAGTCTGTTGCTTTGTTGCCTTTTTCTAGCTTAATAGCACCGACACTGGCGTTGCTAACAAAAGCGGTACCAAAATTATGGTTATATACTTGCAGGTTTACAGCTGCACGAGACTCCAATGTGAATGTATGAGATAGCTTGACAGTATCCCCATCTACATAATCACTAGGCGCTCTAAAATAACCTATAGTATTTTTCCCATAAATTCTATACACCCTAAACTGACCCTCTGAGCCATTGTTAGCAAAACTAGCCAACAATGAGAACGTATAAGTACCTGGCTCAAGCCAAAATGCTTTTAGCAAGTCCTCTGACGTTTTATTAGAAAATGTGAGTGTTTGAAACTCACCATCTATATTTGGTGTATATTTATATCTTTCAGAAATCAGTAAGTTACGCCCACCAATCTCAATAGCGTCTGCATGAGCTTTAGCTGCTGACTCAGCTGCATCTGCCTTGGCTTTAGCGTCCGCCTTAGCAACAGCTAGTTTAGCATTGGCATCGTCAATAGCCCTTTGCTCTTCAGCACTTACGAGACCGTCAGCGTATGCTTTATCACTAACGCTCTTAGCATTAATTTGAGCGTTAGCGTATTCTTGAGCAGCAGACTTGGCCTCATCTGCCTTAGCTTTGGCATCTGCTTTGGCAGCATTGATTGCTTGCTGTTTAGCTGTATTCGCTGCACTTTGCCATTCACTCTGCAGCCCAGTACGTGCAAGGCTCACTACCTCAGACTTAGAGGCTTTGGTGCTTTGCAGATTGCTGATACTACTTTCGGCACTATTGATACGAGACAGTGCTTGGCTATTAACCACAGTCTGAGCTTGGTCTTTAGTCGCTTGAGTCTGCTTAAACTCATCAAGACTTGCTTTTGTACTGTTAATTTCTTCAGCAATGTCTTCTGGCGCTGGCGTCCAGTCTGTTGCTTTGTTGCCTTTTTCTAGCTTAATAGCACCGACACTGGCGTTGCTAACAAAAGCGGTACCAAAATTATGGTTATATACTTGCAGGTTTACAGCTGCACGAGACTCCAATGTGAATGTATGAGATAGCTTGACAGTATCCCCATCTACATAATCACTAGGCGCTCTAAAATAACCTATAGTATTTTTCCCATAAATTCTATACACCCTAAACTGACCCTCTGAGCCATTGTTAGCAAAACTAGCCAACAATGAGAACGTATAAGTACCTGGCTCAAGCCAAAATGCTTTTAGCAAGTCCTCTGACGTTTTATTAGAAAATGTGAGTGTTTGAAACTCACCATCTATATTTGGTGTATATTTATATCTTTCAGAAATCAGTAAGTTACGCCCACCAATCTCAATAGCGTCTGCATGAGCTTTAGCTGCTGACTCAGCTGCATCTGCCTTGGCTTTAGCGTCCGCCTTAGCAACAGCTAGTTTAGCATTGGCATCGTCAATAGCCCTTTGCTCTTCAGCACTTACGAGACCGTCAGCGTATGCTTTATCACTAACGCTCTTAGCATTAATTTGAGCGTTAGCGTATTCTTGAGCAGCAGACTTGGCCTCATCTGCCTTAGCTTTGGCATCTGCTTTGGCAGCATTGATTGCTTGCTGTTTAGCTGTATTCGCTGCACTTTGCCATTCACTCTGCAGCCCAGTACGTGCAAGGCTCACTACCTCAGACTTAGAGGCTTTGGTGCTTTGCAGATTGCTGATACTACTTTCGGCACTATTGATACGAGACAGTGCTTGGCTATTAACCACAGTCTGAGCTTGGTCTTTAGTCGCTTGAGTCTGTTTAAACTCATCAAGACTGGCTTTTGTGTTGTTGATTTCTTCAGCGACGTCTTCGGGTGCTGGTGTCCAGTCTGTAGCCTTGTTGCCTTTTTCTAGTTTTACTTTCTGAACAAACACATCTCCTAGACTGTCTATAATTAAGTTGGTATTGCCTTTACTGCTAATGACAAACGAATATGGTAAATACTCACTATCAGATTTTAGTGTTACATAACCAGTCCTTGAACCTCCTCCATATCTACATAATATAGAGCCATTGCCCCTGCACCAAACAGTAGCTATCAATGGAGTGCTAGCAATTACTCCTGTTTGGTAAATATCAGCACCTTTAGTTAACCGCATGGTGCCATCTTTTTCTAATGAAGAACCTGTCGATTGCTTGTACCAAAAATTTAAACCTTGATTAAACTCACTATTTCTTAATAAATTCCGACCACCTATCTCAATAGCGTCAATATCATCACGCCACTCGCTTTGTAGTCCGCTGCGTGCAAGGCTTGCTACTTCGGTCTTGCTGGCCTTTGTAGATTGCAGAGTGTTGATACTGCTTTCAGCAGAGCCAACTCTGCTTACCAACGTTTGACGAGCCTCAGCCTCAGCATTGTCACCCGCAATACGTGCTGTCCGTTCTACTTCCAAACCAGATGTTAAATTGCCTTGTTTAGCCGTCAATGTTGTTAACTGCTTAGCTTGAGCATCATTGACAGTCTCAACCGCACTAATTTGCGTGCCAAGCTGTTGAGCTTTAGCAGTCAAAGCGTCTGTTTGCTTTTTGTCTTGTGCTGCCAGTGCTTTCTGCCGTGCTGTGACTTCAGCTTGTATTGCATCAGCTCGCTTGGTCGCTTCTGCTTGCAATGCTTGAGCACGTTTAGTGGCTTCAGCGGCTACTTTATTATCAGCGTTAACATTGGCACTGTTAATAGCTTGGGTTTTAGCCGTATTAATATCAGTCTGTAAGCTATTAATTAATGCTTGCGATAACTCAGTTCGGGTGATTTTGCCGTTAATGCTTGCGACAATTTGCGATGTGTCACTACTGCACTGACCACTCACAGTTACCCAGTCGCCCATATTGCCCTGGTCATCGATTAAGCGTAACCAAAAGTAATGTGTTTCCGATAACTTAACGCCATTTTGAATAAATGTATCGGTGGGGTAAGACAAAGTAGCAACTTTGGTTGCAGTCGCTCTGTTATTGCTTAAGCTACGATATATCTCAATCTTGGCTTTATTAATAACCCTCGTTGGGTTGGTCCAATCCAGCTTAATCGCAAACAGCTCAGATGTTGCTTTTAGCCCTTTGATGTCATAGTCGATAGACCATGTCTTGATAACTGGCTCAGTCAGTTGCCCGTTTGCTGATTTACCACGGATTTCGGCTTTATACTCACCATTCGGTAAGCCTTTAAGTTTAATCTCGGCACTGTCTTGGCTGTAGCTGCGGTATAGCTCTCCGTCTTTATAGATTTTGATCAGATACTCAGTGGTGTTAGTGCCTTCCCACGCAATTAGTAATTCATCGCCATCTTTAGAGACACGGCCATAGCTAACTTGAGGCGTGTGTTTGGTCGCTGTATCATCTTGTTCAAAAGTTACACCTTTATCAACGATGGCTTCTTTGTTTTCATCGTGTTGTACGGCACTGATTGTGTAAGTGTCGCCATCTTCTTTAATGCTTAAAGCCCTAAATAAACGGGGTTTAACGTCTGTTTTAGCAGCACTAAATACACCTAATTGCTCGATGCCATTTGGGGTATCTGTAAGCGTGATTTTGGTATCATTTACTGATTGCACAGACACAGTTTTGCTATGGCCGTTAGCATAGTAGCGGATACTGCTGATATCAGTCATTGCACGGTCAACAGTGATTGTATTGCCAGTGACTGACAGCACACGCCCAGCGATCATATCGCCAGCGTAGTCATTGTCAGCGATTTCAATGATGTCAAACGGCAAATGGCGGATACCTTCACGACCGATCTTAAAATTAACCATTTGTTGCTCACGAATTGAGGTTTCAATGAGCCATTTACCGACACGGGCTGCTTGCCCACGGCTAGTACAACCAAAGGCGGTGACTTGTTTAACATTGAGTCCATAACGCTTGATTGCATCATCGTTTGCGACGTATTCGGTCTTTGTTGCGTAGTTGTCGGCTTTGTCGTTGTATTTGACATGCACAGCAGTAAATATGGTCTTTTGAGCTGCACCAGAGTATGCAAATGCACCGTCCACCACGTTAGCATTAGTGTAAGTGGCAACTGGGTCTTTTTTGGCGTCTTGCAGTGCCGTCACCATTTGACCATCCCACACAGCAATGCCACGGAACACGCTTGCTAAGTCATCAAGCAGTGCTTTGGCGTCTCGCGGCTCGCTTAGATACGCATTACAGGTAAAGCGGGGTTCTTCACCGCCAAAGCCGTCTGGTACAATCTGATCACAGTATTTAGCGATTTGATACAGTGACCATTTATCACAGCCAAAGTCGCCAAGACGGTCGCCCAAGCCGTAGCGTTTATCAGTCACTAAGTCATAAAACACCCACGCTGGATTATCACTCCAAGCGGTCTTAAATTCACCCGTCCAAATACCATCATACGTGCGTTTGATTGGGTCGTAATTGTCAGGTACTTTAATCTGTGTCCATTTGTTTAAATAAGTACGTTTTGGGATTTTGCCGCCAAATTGTGCAGAATCAATCTCAAGACCGACTACTACAGAATTTGGATAGCTAAATTTAGCATCGATTGACTCAACATAGCTTACCCAATGCGTAGCGTTGCTTGTACTGTCGCTAGTGCTGTCTGGTGTGTTGCGATGTACGCTGATATTAAATGGTGTATCGGGCAAATCAGTTAAAACAACATCTTGATGATATGCAGACGTAGTTTTACCTGTTATGGTAACTGGATAGCTTTTATTACCGCATCTGACGGTTAGTGATACAGAGCTACCGACACGGTCGCCATTGTTCTTCATCTCAACTAACGACCCCAGCGCCAATGTTACCCTGACGCTATCAACAAGCGGATCTGTGATGGTACGGGTAATTGGCTTATCTGCTTTTACTTCAGCACCGACGGATACGATTTTATCCGTGCTATCAAAGCCTGCTAGATAATCCTGATTATGGGTACCAGGTAGTGCAGACACACGGATACCCGTGAAGTTATAACTACCATCTTGGTTTTGGATTGGCGTATTGTCCAGATAGATGTTTTTAAAAGTCACATCTTGACCTGCCACGCCTTCACATAACAAATCTATGATTTTCAGCTTCTGTGCTGATTCTAGTGTGTTTGGTTGCTCGATGGGCGTATGTCCGCCGCCGCCACCTTTTCCGCCGCCACCCATTAATCTACCCTCACTATATAGTTAACTGCTCTCACAGAGTCATCATCTGCATCTAAGTTATAGTTATCAAACGCTGTTGGCACATGATAATCACGAGTTTGCACTAGCTGTGCCGCATCTTTTGCAACAACATCACCGCTCACTTTATAGCTCTCAATCGATTGTGAGATGACTTTACTGCCAATCATTATTTCGCCATATGCGACTGGCACACATGAGCCTTGAGCAGTATTATTACCTAGGCTACTAAACGATGATGAGCGTGATTTATTGGTATTACTCGTATCGCCAAAGCTGGGCTGCTTTGTCAGCATCTGGGCGACACCGCCCAATACCATGCCAATACCAGCAGTTAATAGCCCTGTCGATAAGGCACCCCATGCTGCAATCGATGCACCACCTGTGAAAAAGGCCGCACCAATCATTGCCGTGCCTAAGATAATCTGACCAAACTTACCGGCCCCCGCAATTTCTGGTACAACATGGATCACATCGTTATCCGTTAAATCACGGCTAAAGTCAGTGCCTATCGTATTATCTGTCACATCTTTGCGAGCAACACGCACAAAATAACCGCCCTCGCTAATACGCCTTTGCAGCCCGTCTATTTGAGTAAATAAAGCACGCATGGCTTCACCCGCTGTTTTAACCTTTAAGTCAAAGCGGGTGCCAAAATCAGTCAAGTCGCCATATAGTCTTACGATTGCCATTATCTTGTTGCCTCTAAATCATTGAGTATTGCCGTCATCATGTCTGGTTGCCAGTCTTTATGACGCCATACGCTGTGCATCTGCTTGTGCCAGACGTCACAAAACCCCTCACGCCGTGATAGTCCGCCGTATGGGTGGTGTAGTACTTGCTCATTACCCAGATAGATGCTTGCGTGGTTTGCGTTGCCACGGATTGACGTTAAGATGACATCACCAGCTTGCATCTCAGCCAATTCAACTTGGTAAAATCCAGTACGTGGAAAGTTAACAATAAAAGCGTTATCCGCTATTTCTTGGGCTTCGCCTTTGCGTTTATAAGCCATTAGCTCAATACCGCACAGAATATAAGCATCTTCAACAAGCGAGTAACAATCATGTTTGCCATATTCAAAGATGCGACCACGTAACAGAGGGGAGTAACGATATTTGATTAACTCCCAGTTATCAGAGCCATTAACAGCAATCCACCAATCACAGCGCATCTTATGCTGGGCTTTACGGTCTGCATCGCTCAAATAACGCTGACCTTGCGGGTGCGAATGCACGACTACATCAGCAGGCTGCCACTCATCGTGACTAATCCTAAAGGTCTCTATGGGTTTGTCTGCGACGTTGTCACATGGGATATAAACAGCGTCAACAATAAGACCACAGCACTCATTGGGCAGGGCTTGCTTTGCATGGTCAATTATTTGCTGCTCTAACGTCATAACTTATCGACTCCAACAAAGCCACCAAACGGCAGTACCGCTTTACGGCCAAACCTTGCACGGCAACCTTGTAGACACTTACTGCATTTGTCTTTATCAGGGTCATTGGTAGGCTGATCAAACTCATCAGCGACAGGATGACCCGTATAACCACAGCCATCGCCACGATACGTCCAGCCACACGTATTGGCGACAATGATACGGCGTGGCAACATAGCGCCGTCAGTTTCGCTAGGTACTGCCAACTCAAAGGTGGCTGATTGATTATTTAACGCTGAATAACGCTCAATGACATAGCGAGACACTAATTGTTGATTAGGATCAGCGTTTGGGTTGCCGTTGGCAAAATTAGCTGCGTCTAAATGCTGGGCATAGACTTGACGTCTTGTAACCACTGCACCAACACCACCTTGGTAATCTTCAACGACAGCAGTTACCAAGCCATATAGATTAGACAGCGTGACATTAGGGCGATTGCTTGCACCCGTATTTTTAAGCTCAAATCCGTCAGCAGTGATGGGATATGGCAGATAAGTGACGCCTTGCCAGACGATCGGCTGACCAAGCTCATTGGTCTGATTGCAAAAGTGATAGACGTCGCCACCAAACTTGGTAAAGTCGATATCAAACAGCTCAAGCAGTACGTCTTGCTCAAGCTGAGTGATTGCTTTATTTTGCTCTGGTGTTAACTCTCTCATGCTTCTGTGTCTACTTGCTCAGCATCAGACTCAAAGCCAAGTTCAATGCTTAAAACATCATCTACAAAGGTCAGCACAAATGCATTGACGTTTTTATTTTGATAAGAAAAAGTCTTAATTTGTTGATCAGCCCATGCAGTAATTTCAGCTTGTAGTTTCGAGAAACGACCAGGACGCACATTATTTTCACTGGTCGTAACTAAAAAATCTTTGTATTCGTTATCAAAATCAATACTGACTTGAGCTGTATCTTCTTTATCCCAAGCTTCTTTCGCATAATGAAAGCTCATCAAGACTGATAGTTCGTCAAGAGTGACCGTTTTAGTTGTGTTTGTAGATTCGCTCATAGTTTGCTCCGTTTGGATTGGTTGGGGGTGTGATTGTTATTACGCTAGTACTTGTTGCATCGTCCAATTCAGCGTCCATTTACTGCCACCCTGTGGGCTGCGTGATATATCTTTGGCTATGTATTTACGCAAAGGCTCATCACTTGTGACACGCCATAAAAACGGCGTTACTGTGTGTGCATCAAGGAAGGCTTTGATCTCATCAATAGTGGCTTTATTGCCAACTTTGCTTGCTTGCCAATGCTCTAAACGTGGTGCAAGACCTTTGGGCTGACGCTGGGCATAGCCGTCACCAAATTGCACAATCACAACATCGTTGTCAGTGCTGCCTGCCGCTTGTATGCCAATGTCATAAGTAAATGTTTTCATATACTTAGATTAGCAGGGCGTGAGTTATGCGGTTATTAATGTGGTTTACTGATTTTTAGGCATTAAAAAAGCCCTTGATAGTTATATCA
Organism: Psychrobacter sp. FDAARGOS_221; assembly: GCF_002313155.2. NCBI lineage: Bacteria > Pseudomonadati > Pseudomonadota > Gammaproteobacteria > Moraxellales > Moraxellaceae > Psychrobacter > Psychrobacter sp. FDAARGOS_221. Next base: position 47,934 of record NZ_NWFK02000001.1, on the reverse strand, counting down.
AGGGCTAGAATCAATGACCTGAGTCATTCATCAAAACTTATAAATCATATTATCAACATAGCGGGCTTTATTATTAATATTCGATGTTTGACTAATTACATCATAGTTGCCCAGCTTATCCCATGCCTTTGCATCAAACTCTTTTATATAGTCTAAATAACTTAACAATTCGCTGCGTGTGCTACTGAACATAATATATGGAGGGCTAGTTAAGTTCATAAGTTTTAAAAATTGCACCATGCCAAAGTATTCGTCAAGTGCATATGCCCCTTGTTTAGTGCTGACATAAGGTGGGTCTAATATAAACAGTGTCTTATCGCTATCTTGATGCTTTGGCATTAGTGATTCAAATGATTCGCAAGTTATCTCAATACCATCAAAATAGCCATCAGCACCTTGATATTGAGTGCGTCTAATAGTGTTATACATCGTATGTTGCCACAACTCATCCAGCGTGCTGACTTGCTTACCGCTAAACAACAACCAAGTGCTCAATGTCTGCAAATCTACAAACCCATTAAAGCTAGTAACTACAGCTTTGATCCTTGCTTTTACTTCTACAGATAGCTTTTTGCCTCGTTGTGAGTCTTTAAGCACCTCTGTTAAAAGTATAAGCAGCCTATTAGTATCTGCTATATTCCTCAATCTACTGCTGTAATCATCAAAGTCGTTATAGATAACATGAGCTTTGGGCAATAGATGCTTAGCATTATTTGCTAATAAACCACTACCGCCAAAGACATCAATAATCGTCCAGCCTTCACCGCCATCACTAATGTGTTCAGTAATGACTTGACGAAAGGCTTTTAAAAAATTACGTTTTTGACCGACAAACGGAGTTGGTGCTTTGTTGTATAGCTTGGGTATTTGATTGTCCACGAGTCTTAACCTGAATAGTATGAGACTCATGGTCTTCTTGTAAGGCGTTCCTGACGCTCAGTTTATTTAAGAGTTTACAACGAGGGCATTTGATTTCTAACTGTTGATATCTTGCTTTGGCTAAAAGCTTATTACATGATTTGCATCTAATTGATTGCATAATTACACCACCATTGATTTTAACAAAAAATATAGGTAGGCTATGCGTTCTCCGTACGGGGAGGCAAGCCTTGCCAATGGTGGTGTTTTCACCTGCGGGGCTAGTAGATACTGTCAATATCTGCTGGCCGCTTGTTCTACATTCTTATAATAGCTCTAAAACTATATTATCTTTATTAAAGTGATTTACTGATTTTTAGGCATTAAAAAACCCCTTTAACGGTTGGTTAAAAGAGCTTTAAAAGATAGTTATCACTGTTTATTAGTTACAGTTTGCCTCACCGATGGTTTCCCATTTATCTGAGCTAACAAGCTTATCAATATCAATAATTCTTACAATAACAGCCTGCTTAACATTAAAGTCTGATTTAAGCACTTCGCAAGCATACTCTGCATATCCGTCACGATTGCCGCTGTCATTATGCATACCTAACTTTAATGTGTCATAAGGGAATAATGCATCAAGAACATTCGGTTCATCATTACCCTTAAAATACTCAATTATTTCGGCTTTTTTTGCATCAGACAGTTTGCCGTCATCCGCTTTTTTTTCTTTCAGCTTTACAGTCTCAGCCTCTTTAGCTTCTTTTTCTACTTTGGCAGGTGGTGTTACTGTTTTGGTGTCTTCAACGGGTGCAACCTCTGTTGGTGTCATGTCAGGTTCTGGCTCTACTGATACTTGCTCAGGTGCCACTTCAGGCGTTTCTGTTTCTGTAGCCGTCATTTCTACTGGTGTCGCCTCTACCGTTTTATCTTCTGGGCTTTCAGTAGTATCTTCACCTGCAAAAAAGCCAATTATTAGGATAAATAGTAAAAATAAACCAAAACCAATTAGGATTTTCTTAATCATAACTCAACCTTATCTGTGCTCGTTTAAACTTTAATCATACCCTGTTATTACTAATCACTGCAAAACATTTAGACAGGGGCTAACATTCCCCCTGGTCTTATCTCGTTCTGCAACGTTTGCAACACAACTGCCTTTAAAGACTCAGCAAGTTGTTTGCTGTCTTGGGTAGTTGTCTGTACGTCTGCACTAGCACCGTCACTATTGATATGTATATCAATCTTCACTTGATTAACAACACCAGCAGATTGATTATTCTGTTTGCTGTTAAAGACTTGTACACCTAGCTTGCCATTAGGTCCACGAGTTAATGGCATAACCGCTTCAGGGCCTGCTTCACCCATGACACCAAGACCACCAGCATGCCGGAAAGCTGTTGGCTTATTAAAGATGTCGCCATTGGCATAGTACTGGATGCCTTGATTATTAAACGCACCGCCTTTAGCAAGCTCAAGCAGACCGCTGCCAGCAAAAGCACCACCGTCTTCAAACATACCCACAGCCATTTTAGCGACACGTAACATAGCAAACTTAATCAGCATCTTACTAATATCTTGTAAGATAGATGCGGTTAAGTCTTTAAAACTGCCTTTGCCCGTCGCCACAAAGTTACTAAAGCTGTCACTCATTTTGTTAAAGGCGCCAGTCGTGGCCTGTTGCATAGTTTCATTCAAGCTCTTAGCGCCATCAGATAAGCTTTGAAAGCCTGACTGCAATCCATCGACCCAGTTATTATCTTGTAGCGCTTGCTGTTGCTTGCGTAGCTCAATCAGTTCTTCACGCTGTGCTATGATTTTTTGGGTTGCCTGTTCTGATAAAGTAATACCTGCTTGCTCCGCTTGGTTTAACAAGTTACGTTCAAAGCGCAAGCGTTCAACCTCATCGGCTTGCTTGCCAATCAGTGAGGTTTCAAAAGCGTATTTTTCTAAAGCTGATTGCTGTCGAGCAGTAAAGTCTGCCATCTTTTCAGCTTCTTGTTTCTTAGTGCGTAAAGCAACCAATTCTTCACGCTGAGCAATGATTTGTTGTGTGGTTGCCAACAACTGCTGTTGGGCTTGCTCAGATAAATCTTTGCCATCTTGTTTGGCTTGATTAAGTAGGTTGTGACTAAACCGCAAGCGCTCAACTTCATCGGCTTGCTTGCCGATCAGCGATGTTTCAAACGCATACTGCTCTAAAGACGTTTGCTGTCGAATCGTAAACTCATTTACTTTGTTTATTTCGGCATCCAGTTTGATTAAATCTTCTTTTGCTTTGATTAAATTGCGATAGCTGTTTAATACGCTGTCTTTGATACCCTTATACATACCGTTTGCACGGTCATAATCAAAGCTGGCTAACTCACTATTTTTGCCGAATAAAGCGATGTCTTTTTTAATGCCACTCATCGCATTATAGATATTTTGAGCCAGATTTAGCGCCGCTTGTACAGCCTCGCTTTGCTTGCCTTTAATACCCAAGCCCAAGCCTATTGACAGCCATTCACCAAACTTTTTAAATAGTCTTGATGGCGATCGGATGACAAAGAAGTTTTTGACAGTATCGCTGACACTACTTGCTAAATTGCGAGCAACATCAATCGCACCGCTGATTTTTTCCTTAACACCATTAATGAGACCTTGTACAGCATCCCGTCCAATCTGCAACAGCTTAGATCCCAAAGTGCCAAATGCATCAACAAACTGACTGATTGCTGTTTTAGCAATGCCTTTTAGCTTATCCAGCCCTGATTTAATCGTTGTTTTAAAGCCCTCAATATCGCCTTTTGCCAGCGCTTTAATCGCATTAAAAGCAGTTTTAACAACCGTTTTAACCGTATTAAACCCTGTGTTAAATACAATAGCGACAGCGGTAATGCCTGCTGTAAAGATAGCTTTTAAGGCCTGCCAACCATCTCTGGCAAAGGCTTTTATACCATCCCATGTATTTGATATGGCGGTCTTTAAACCATCAAACGCAACTTTAGTCACTGATACAACGATATCAACACCAGCACTCACAGTTGACTTAATCGCTTCCCAGCCAGTCGCTACAACACCTTTGATACTCTCAAATACAACAGATGCAGCCGCTGACAGGCCATCCCAAACCGTGCTAAAGACTTCTTTTGCGCCTTGCCAAATGACAGTAATTTGTTCGACAGCCCACAGTGCCTTGTCTGCAACAAACTCAAAAGCAGCAACAGCCAGATCTTTGATACCAGTAAACATAGACTGTATATTGGTAATCATGTCTTGCACCGGCTGCGGTAAGCCCGCCACAGTATCGACAACTTTCTGCTTGATGCCGTCCCATACTTCGGCTACTTTACTCTTGATGCCTTCCCATACTTCGGACGTCTTGGCTTTAACACCTTCCCACGCTTCAGACACATAGTTTTTGATGCCTTGCCAGACTTCACTTGCTTTTGCAGACAACTCATCCCAGTTGCGGTATAAATAGACACCGACAGCGACTAAGCCTGCGATTGCTGCTAATATCAGAGTGACTGGACTGGTGGCAATACCGACAGCAATACCAAATGCCGTAGTTACTGCGGTTGCTGCTGTACCAATTGCTGTCCAAGCAGCAATCACACCGTTTAATAACAAAAATGCGGACGCTGCCGCCGCAACACCGCTCGCTAACGCGATAACAATCTCTTTGTTATCAATTAAAAAATCTGTTACTTGACCGATGACATCAATTGTTTGTGATGCAAAATCTTTCAAATCATTAAAAGCATCACCCAGCGCATCCAATGCACTATGCATTCTTTCGATATTCTCAGGTTGGCTCATTACTTCGATGACATGCGCAATAACATCTTTTGCTTGATCAACAAAGCCTTGCAGTTGATTAAAAGCATCACCTACTGACTCAATAGCACTTTTGAGCTTAGCGGCGTTTTCAGGCTCTCTCAACGCATCTGTCATCCTTGCTAGACCGTCAGACGCTCTGATAACGATGTCTTGTATGACATCACCAATACCTGATTGCACTACCGCCAGCTTCAAACTATTGAAGTTGTCACCCAAATTACTAAGCGCACCATCCAAGGTCTTGGCTCGGTTAGCCATCGCATCACCAAACTTTGTCTCACCGATAGCTAATAGATATTCCTGAATTTCTTTTGAATTTTTACCAACCGTTGTAGTGACGCCTTGGAAAGTAAACGCTACTTTATTGCCTTGCTGACTAGCTTTGATACCAAACTCTTTTAATCGCTCAAACTCAAATGTAGACGCATCAGCAACGGCTTCAATCATCTGATTTAAGTCTTTACCCATAGCCGCTGCAAAGTTGCCGTAGCTTTGCATACTACGCATGCTTGGATCTAAGCCTAAGTTTTTGAGCTGCACAAACCCACTGACAGATTGCTCCAGAGCATAAGGCGTTGTTGATGCAAACTTAGTCAACTCATCGAATGCAGCAGCCGCTTCTTTTGTTCCGCCTGTTGCTGTAACAAGCTGAGAGTTAAGCACATCAAACTGACGTTGAGTATCTACGAGAGAATTTAAACTTAACGCACCTGCCAACGTACCAACTACACCGCCAAACATGGTTACTTTTTTAGCTACGTTGGCTAGCGTGCCACCGAAACTCATTGCACGTTGTCGCATCGTATCAAACGTTGTGCTTGTGCTTTTGCCTGCCTTGTCTGACGTCTTATCAACGTCATTTAGACCGTCTTCAAGTTCTTCAAGTGTACGTATCGCTGCTGTGCCGTCAGCAGATATAACTAGCCCAAACTTTAGCTCTTCAGCCATTTATTTATCCTTTAATATAAATACAAAAAGCCCAGTGTTTAAGATAAACACTGGGCTTGCTGAGTATTATTAAAGCTGTTTACTGTTTAGGCTGTAGAGCCATGTGTTAAATGCTCATTGATGCTATTCACATAGCCATCGGTGGCGGCTCTAAAGTTTGCAAAGTCATCTGGCGTTACAGTGACATCTTCTCGTCTTAGCAAAATATCTACTGCAATCCAATCAATCCCCATAACATGACCGTTAAAGCTATTGTGCTGTAATACAATGTAGTCAAATAACGGCAAGATTGGTTCAAACTCACGCCATATTGTCATCACTTCAAATTCAAACTCTTCTTTTTCTGCTTCAACGCCAAACTCTGCAAATGCGTCATCAAGGGCTTGTTGGTCGGCTAGGTAGGTTTGATAGGCTTGCCGTTGACAAGCCACATGACTACCTAGCGCATGGAGTTTTTTTGCTTTAGCTTGTCACCAGCCACACTGTCAAAGTAGCCATCAATAACAGCTTGGCGAAACTCTGAAATAGTCAGCACTTGGCGTTTAGTATCGTCAGTAACTTCTAAGTCGTCACCATTCTCATCTTTCACTTGACCTGCATGCCAACCAGCAAAGACCTTATCAAAGAAGTCGTTTTCAACTTCTTCTACGCTTTCAACGTCTTGCGTTGTTTGGATACGCTCCATTAAACGCATACGTTCATCATGTGGTAAACGGTTAAAGTCCACTTTTACAGTTGTCTTTTTATAACTGCCGTTATGTGGCATCTTAATAGTTACTGTCCAAGGATAGGTATCGGTGACATCGCTAAGTTTAAACATGGTTTTATTCCTAATTTAAGTGGGTTTAAAAGCAGTTAAACGGGTTAACTGCTAGGTTAGAGTTGGATTGATGAGTTAACTAAATACAATGGTGTATGGTGGCTTGCTTGCTGATTGCATGACGCTGCACTCAATCTCGTAGCCCAATGCACCGTCCATATCGGTCGCTTTGGGGATATCTAAAGCTACCGCTGGATAGTCCAGTTTGATTTTCTGACCGGCCGTGGTGCCGTGCTCAAGCACCAATGGCATTTCTTCACCGTCCCAGGCTTTTTGATATAAGTTAATCTCGCTTAATTGCGGCGCACCAACGGTAATAGAAACCACAGGTTTGCGGTCACTAATCATGGATGATTGGTGGTTGACCATATCAAGCGAGGTCACCTCATTGCCTGTGGTGTGGCTGAAGCTTTTCATGGCATAGTCTTTATTACCCAGCTTAAATACAGGCGTGTTAGCGAAGTTAACCGCTTTTGGTGTTTTATAACCTTCAACGATTGTATTTAAGTCGCTCGGTTTTTCGATTGGCACAGTACCGCCTACCATGCTAATTTCAAACTCCCAGTAGCCAAGTTCGCCACTGTTCGCTGATAGTTTGACTTCAGCTTGGGCCTTTTTGCCAATGTGAAACTGCCCATCGAGTAAAAACGCCACGGTGCCATGATTGGTGTCTGTGGTTTCAGGCGTATAAGTGACTGTACTTCCTTCTTCTGATACAGTTTCACTATGCCCAGCCATCAAGAACAAGTCACGATAAGCAGGGGCGGTACCGGCGGTGCCACTTGCTGCAAATGCGACTTTACCTGTGATTTTGACCTTATCTGTTGTACGAAACTTCTTGTTAGCACCCCAGCTTTCACCGTCTTTTTCTTGCTCGATGGTGTCACCTTCAAAGCTAATATCGACATCCTTAGTTTCAACGGGTGTCAGCTCGTTAGCGGCGAGGTCACCAATACCCCATAGCAATAGCTTTTTCTTGAATTTACGACTTAATGCAACTTGTGGCATCATTTACTCCTTTATTGCTGATTAATTTGTTGGGTATAGCCCAGCTCATATATGTCCGCCCACACGTGCAAGCTGTCTTTTAGATCGACCAGTCCGCCAGTGACAAACTTGAGCGGGTCAGTGGTGTCACCTTTTTTAGTACAAATAAAGCCACTAATAGCGTTAAACACCGTATCTTGCATGGCTTCCGCACGTTCACCAACCGCTGCACCATAGCTATCTGTGTAGTTACTGCAAATAGTAATAATCTGATAACGCTCCGTAACGGCTTGATAGTATTCGCTTTGGCTTTGCGCTTGCGTTTCCAATTTGATGACATAACAAGCTTCAGTTGTACTTCGGTTTCTTAGCACCTCATCAAGTTGCCCGCTGTCAGCAACCTCAATAAATAACTGGTCATGAGCTTGGTCATAGTCATTGATACGCTGGGCGATTTGTTGTCTAATTTGCATCTCTTAATGCTCGCTTAATGTGCTTGATAATGGCGTTGCTGTCATCATTACTAATCCCCAAAAATGGACGTTCTGCTTGGACATATTTAGCATATTCTTCAGTTGCACCAACCACTACTTTGCGTTGAGTAGGCACGTTGTATGTAATTGATTGCAATAACATGCCTGTATATACAAGTAAGCCACCGCTTGATTTTCGGCTTTTATATCTGGCGTACTTTTCAGTGAGAGGTTTCCACGCTGTGCCTTCAGGCGTTTTCTTTTCATCAGCGATACGCTCTTTTGTACTTTCAGTGAGCTCATGACCAATGGTGTCGAGTATTGGGGTCAAGTCGTCAGTCTGCTCACGCAATCTTGCAAAAAGCGCTCTACAATCAGCCAAGCCTTGCCATGTTATCGCTGTACTCACATCAAACCCTTTTTAAATCGCTTTAAACCCTTTTTAAATTTGTTCAAAACTTAATTATGGTGCTATGACCGCTTTTTATCTTTACGACGGCTCAGAGGGCGTCTGAGAAGCATGATCTTCAAAATAGCTTTTAGCAGCGCTAGTTAAAAAATCGACTGTAAATTCGAATTTATCACCAGTTGCAGCTGCTAGCTCATGACAAGCTAATATAAACAAAGCTTTTGCATAGCCTTTTTTTTCATTTTCTAAACTTAGATTAGCAATAATAGGACGAATAACTTCATTAAAATCTTTTATCGCTTGCTGGGCGCTTTTTTGTTCATCAGATGCGTACATAACCCAACCTCTTAATATTTTTATGCTAAGTTAAACGACCCATCTTATTACGAGTAAACTGCCGTGGCTCACTGCTAATGTCTGCATGATCACTGGTTTGATTGGCGTCATCATCACCATTATCTTCAGGAATAGCTAAGCCAAGACTGGTGTCGCCCTTGGCAAATCGCTCAAGATGCTTGATGGCATCATCGTATAGCTTAGTAGTAGCGTTATCCGCATTGCCTGTATTACCAAGCTTGACCTTTAGATAGTACACAGCTAAATCAATAGCCAGCGTCTTAACTAAAGCAGGTACGATATCAAGCGGCAGGCTCACACGCTGACCGATATAGCTATCAATAATGCCAGTGGCATCTGCAATAGCTGCATCAGCAACTGGCGTATTAATGCTGTCAGCACGGCGCTTCGGGTTAGTCAGTTCAATAACTGTCTGCGTGCCCAAGCGCAATTCTAGATCTGTGACAGCGGCATAGCTCATTCTGGGATACTCTCGGTATATTCGGCAACAAGCACATCCCAAGCGTGATCACGCTCTTTTGCGCTCACATCAAGACCAGCATCTTTAAGCTCTTTGACAGTTGGCTTATCTGCTGTCATATCAAGATTTAAGCCACGCATTGACTCAGTGATGACAGCTAAACGCTCAACAGATGCCTCTGAATCATCATCGCTTTCAGTAGCATTTGCACCTGCATCATCGCTTTGAGCCGTATCAGCACCTGAATCTGCTGCGATATCTTCATCAACGCCCAATGAACCGCTTGCATTTTTGATATCAGCATCATCGGAGAGCACCTTAACTTTAAGATAACTATCGGCTTCAAGCGCTGCCAGCTCGCTTTGCGTAACCTCAATATCTCTTGGTGTCTTTGTGAATTGCATGCCATTACGAAATCGACTTAGGCAACCGGCTGCCATCACTGATACTAAAACTTTGTTACTCATGTTTGTGTCCTTTGATTTTTATAAAGCTAAGTTATTAAGTTATGTGATTTAAGGGCTGGGCGTTTTAGCCCAGCTTGGTGTTAAATCGTTACATTAAAAGATTGGTTACACTCGCTGAGTGACTAACACATCAACCACATCTTTGTTGATGTTGGTCTGACCATTCGCCAAGCGTTCCGCTTTTACGAGCTCTAACGCTTTGGCTCGTAGTGATGGTGGGACAACTAGCAAAGTAGGCTTAATATCAAGCTCACGGCCACCGTCAGCCTTTTGTGACTGCATATGTGCAATGGCAGCGTTTAGATTGTCGCTAGTTAATGGTTTATTTGACATATACGCCATTTGCCAAAAGCCATAGCCGACGTTATGACGTGCTCGAGCGCCCCAACGGAAGATGTCTTGCATAAATACTGACTCATCATCCAGCTTGGTCATGCTTGTCAGCTCAACGTCTTTACGCTTCTGAAAGATGATTGGCTTGATGATGTTGCTGGTATCTAGCAAATACCACGCTGGTTCACCAGAGTCAGCATCGTAGTCAAGGTTTGATACAGTGGTGGCAGAGCCAGTACCATCGTGCTTTTCATACACGGGATGATCAGTATCAAAGAAGTTTTGGCCGTCATAGCACAGTTGGTTGCGACCGTCTTTTAATGCACCAAACACCAGCTTATCTGGATGTTGCATCGCACGGCGGCCATGTGCTTCTGCAAGTGGGGTTAATGTGCCAAGATTGTCATCTTCGATATCAGTACGTTTCACCGCAATCGTTGATTCATACAGCTTATTAACAATGGTGTAACCGTGCGTTTTAATATCATTTAGCACACGTTCACCGATCCATTCCCGCATGTCCGGCATTTCACCCAGCCATCCGTAAGTGTTGCTGGCAGTGCTAGAGGGTACGACGGTCGCAATCTGGGTGTATTCAGGTTCAACACTGTCCAAACCTTTTTGGAATGTCTGTTTAATCGCCGTATTGAGTGCTGATAGCGTTGCAGCATTAACTAAAGCCATGAGCTTGTTCCTTATGTTTTATGATTTACTTGAATAAATTTACTGATTAATAAAGTGTTAAAGCAGGTGTTGCTTAATCTAAGACAACACCCATTTGAGCCAGGACTGCTTGTTGCGCACTGTTTAGCTCTGTGCTTTTGTCATCTTTGGGTGATGTATTTGGTAAGTTACTGTCGCCAATAATTGCTGCTTTGGTTGATACAAACTTATTAAAGTCAGCCAAGCCTTGCTCAGTTGAGCAACATTTTGTGTAAAACTCTTTATCAGCAGGGGCAATCTTTTTATCTACAATAGCCGTGTTAATGGCCGTCTCTACTGCTTCTTGATGCTTTGCAGCTTTCATGTCTGCAAGCTGTTGTTTAGCAGTATTAAGCTCAGTGACCACTTGAGTGTGGGTTGCTTGCGGCACAAAGCTATTTAAATCAGGCGTTTGTGGCTCTTTTTCTGACTTAGCAGCTTTTAATGCTTTGATAGCGTCAAGCACTGCTGCTTGATCAGCATCCTCAGGTAAGCCAAGGGCTTTTAATAATTCTGGATCCATAGGAGTGTCCTTTTGCGTTGGGTTGGTGGTTGCATTATTTAGGGCGGGTACATTTAAGTTCGGCTTGTTGGTCAAGCCGACACTAGCTAGTGCATGTACCACGCCATCTTTGGTGACGTTAAAGGCGGGGCTGTAGAATTTATAACGCTTATCGGCTATGACTTGTTTGCCAAGACCATTGAGCTCAAGCAATCCCAAGATATGGTTGTTCTCAATCTTAAGCTGAGTTATCCAGCCGCTAGCTTCAGTGTTTGGTGTGGTTTCACTGGCATGGTCGATATCTAAGATAAACGGCAGGGTGGTGTTTTTAATGACCGCTTCAGGGTCGCTGTTGTTCCAGCTACGTCCATCACGTCCACTAAACTTACCAATGGGAATAAGCGGCAACCATAGCCCGCTGTCTGTATTAGAGTCAGACGGCAAGCTACGGCAAAGTGCAGTGATAACGTCACTTTGACTTTGATTGGTATTGTTAAGCGTGGTATATAGAGGTGTTTTCATATTGCTTAGATTAGCAATATGTCAAGGAGGGTATTATTAAAGTGGTTTACTGATTTTTACTTGATAGGAGTGGGGTTTGGCGTATAATATTAGTTAGTTTTTATGTTGTAGAGCCCAATTCAGGTAGAAGGGATTGTTAACTGTGGTTTTGTAGTATTATGATGGCGGTATTACAAAAATAGGTTAGCAAGTGACGTTGGTTCAAATCCAACCCAACATAAAAACGCCATCTTTTCTTATAACTCCCCCCACAGTAGTTCAAACGCCCTTAAAGTAGATAGCTCATCCTTAGATAACGCCGACCCTGTTTTTACCAAATTCAATAAAATTTGTTTTTTCTCGCCATTGGTATCTTTTGTTTTGACAGCATAATCAACTTTAACGAGTAGCTTTCCATTTTGTTGAGCGTAAACAAACACTAATGTATCAAGTGCATTCTTTTGCCGTTGTTGCTCTTTACTCTGTAATAAAATTGCAGTAGGGTTTTGTAGCTCGATTGGTAGGTTTTGCCAGAACTCTATATCTAAATGCTTATCTAATTTCTGCTTACTATCTCTTAAACCATGCAATATATCCACATCTCGTACGGCAATAATGCGATGGTATGGCGCTTTACCCAGTTGCTCAAGCTTATCAACAACCTCATCTTTTATAGTGCCAACTGCCAGCGTATTGCCATAAGCACGCTTATTCTCAGCAATATCAGTAACCATGTCATGTACCACTTTAGCTATCATCGCTTTTTGAGCTGTATCATTAAGCAAGGCTGTCATGGTGGCATTGGCTAAGCCTGGGTTTTGCGTCACGACCTGTGACAGCTTATCTGTCACCATCTCAAGCGCTTTATGTTCGTGATGCTTACCGACATTATATTCAAATCCTGGATCAATACCCTTGGGCACTTTATGAATACGACCAGTTGATTTATTCACCCAGTCATGCAATTCAACCTCGGGTGATTTGCTGATACCCATTTTCTCCGCTTTTTCAGCAGTTAGGCTTTGCACCCAGCACTTACAGCCCCAGCCATTCATAGGCATATGTGTTTGCCAGAACGGGTCATCAACATGCAATACCAAGCTCTCAAACCCTTTGTGTTCAAGTCTATGTTCTTTGCTTGGCCCAAGGCGATAGCGTAAGTAAGGGTGAGTGGCTTTGTTAGTCTCAAACCGATGCCAAGAGCCTGTGTGATAAGACTGAGTTTTATTAACGCTGTAGACCTTTCTTAATCGACGGTTTGACAATCGGGTTATTTTTTCGCCAGTTACCTCATCTGCTTGCTCAAAGTTACCCCAGCCAGACTCACCAAGTCGATTAAGTATGCCTTTTTTAAATGTGTAAAAACTTTGTCCTTCAGCAACGGCTTCAATTACAGATTGATGGATGTCATCTAATACATCCATCTCCATAATCTTAGCAACCGTAAACTTTGAGGCATGCTGTTGTGCGTATATCTCTGACCAGTTATAGCTGGTTGCCAGCTTTTTACTCTTAATATAAGCAATGGCCTCATGAGGTATAACTTTGGGTTCGTCATCTAAAAGTTTGTCCGCCATTATTTAACCCCATCAGCAAAAGCCTTAATGCCAGCCAATGCCAACGCATCCGCAATATCACTGGTGTTTAATTGAGCGTCATTAAGAAGAGTTAGCATCTCATCAAAGCTATTTGCGCTTTGTAGCTGTGTGACCAACGCTTTAATAGATTGCTCGGTCACATTGATAAAGCCGTCTAAATCATCGTCATCTTCAATATCCAAAGCAGGATTAGCCGTGTTTAACTGTGTTGTACTGTTTTGACCCCTGCCGTCAAATCCGTACACCTAAACTTGGGAGATTTTGATCAGGCAGCTTGACGATAGAAATCCATCCAAACTTGTCTTGGCGATCTCATACCTAAACTCTGCTGAATCCTGACTTGATTGTAATCTAACTCGATATATTTTATGATACTGTTGATTGCTTCAAATCGAGTTTTGTAATTATGATGATATATCAGCTCATTCTTTAAAACGCCCCAGAAGCTCTCTATTGGCGCATTGTCATAACAGTTACCTTTCGCACTCATAGATCCTTTAAAACCGTATTTACTGATCATTTTGCGATAATCTTCGCTGCAATACTGGCTGCCTCTATCTGAATGTACAATAAGCCCTTGGCTAGGTCGTTTATCCTTGATTGCTTTATTTAAGGCTCTACAGACTAAATCTGCTTTCATGCGTTTATCGATAGCGTAGCCAACCAATTCTTTGGTATATAAGTCTTTGACGCCTGCTAAATAAAGCCAGCCCTCATCTGTCCAAATATAGGTTATATCACTGACCCAAGCACAATTAGGACGGTTAACGCCAAACTGTTGTTTAAGAAAATTAGGATAGACTCGCTTGTTATGGTCTGAGTCCGTTGTCACTTTAAAGCGTTTATGACGTCTACATTTGATGTCATGTTCTTCCTTGATACTACGCACCATGTACTTGCTAATCTCATGTCCATGCTCACTTAAATGTGCATGCAGACGCTGATAACCATATCGCTCTTTAGTCTCACTATGCGCAGCTTTTACAAGCAGCTCACAGCGGTTACGATGTATTTGCTGAGCACTGATATTACGCTTGGTCCAGTCATAGTAGCTTGATGGTTTAATATCAAGGGTTTTACACATGCTGGTAATGCTAAATTCATATTTGTGATGGTCAATAAAGGCGTACCTTACTGACCGTGTTTCGCAAAGTACGCCGTGGCCTTTTTTAGTATCTCTCGTTCTTCTTGTGCTATTTTTAGTTCACGCTTTAAACGCTTCATTTCTTCAAGGGCTGAAACAAGCTCTGGATCGTATTGCTTAGTACCCTTGAGCATGCCTTGATTGGCTTTTCGTTGCCAGTTAGCCAGTGTCTGCATTGGCAGCCCTAACCGCCTAGCTGTAGCACTAACATTGCCACCATTATTCTCTATTGCTTTAACTGCTTCTGCTTTAAATTCTTCACTGTATCTTTTAGCTTTCTTTGTCATGGTAAACTCCTATTTGTCTTCCTTAGTTTACCAAGTTTTTGTCTACGGTTTTTTCAGCATAGCTCACCTACCATAGCGTATTCACCTATAGTCACACCTGGTAAAAGCGTGGCATTAGCACCAATACTTGCCCCTTTTTTTAAGGTAATACCAAATAATCTATCAGGATATTGTTTTGATCGCGGCATCATATCATTAGTCAAAGTTGCATTAGGACCTAGAAATACATCGTCCTCAATTCTTGTACCTGACCAAACATACACACCTGATTTTAGTGTTACATTATTACCAATTATTACATCATCCTCAATAAAGGTATGAGCACAAATGTTACAGTTTCTGCCAATAATAGCGCCTTTAAGAATGACCACAAATTGCCAAACCTTAGTACCTTCACCTAAATGGGTAGAACTCACATCTGCTAATGGGTGAATAAAACTCATTGATTGACGCTCTTCAAAAACTCATCATAATCACGGATATAATCGGCTTCGTCATAATGCTCACTGGCTAATACCAGTAGCACACATTCTTCACTAAAATCATGCATCTCACGCCATATCATATCACCGATTAACAGACCTTTACTTGGTGAATCAAGCCAAACATCTTCTTTGGTTTGACCATTATCTAAACGCATCCGACATTTTCCTGATACGCACACAGCCAATTGTTGTAGCTGATGATGGGCGTGGAAACCGCGCGAAACGCCAGCTTTGGTATCAAAAATATAATAGACCCGCTTAACTTCAAACGGAATGGTGTCCATTGCTTCAATGGCAACCAACGAGCCTCTATCATCGCCTAATACTGGCAAATCAATCAAATTAACTAAACTCATAACTTGCCTTCTGCCAGTGCTAATAAATATTGACCGTAACTATTTTTACTCAGCTTTTGACCCTGCTGTAATACCTCATCTTCGGTTAGCCAACCATTGTTATAGGCAATTTCTTCAAGACAGGCCACTTTATAACCTTGACGCTTTTCAATAGTTTCAACAAACATCCCTGCCTCAAGCAAGCTTTCATGTGTGCCAGTATCTAACCAAGCAAAACCACGACCGAGTAATTCAACATTTAAGTCGCCACGCTGTAGGTACATCTGATTGATACTGGTAATCTCAAGCTCGCCTCGATCTGATGGCTGTACTTTCTTGGCCATTTCAACCACATCATTATCATAAAAGTACAAACCTGTGACCGCAAAATTCGATTTTGGATGCGCCGGTTTTTCTTCTAATGAAATGGCGCGTTGATTGTCATCAAACTCAACCACACCAAAACGCTCAGGGTCTTTGACTTGATAACCGAACACAGTAGCGCCGGATGGACGTTCTACTGCTTTTTTTAACATGGGCGTAAAGCCTTGACCATAAAAGATATTATCGCCCAACACCAAGCACACATTACTATCATCAATAAAGTCTTCACCGATAACAAACGCTTGTGCTAACCCATCAGGACTTGGTTGAACCGCATAATCAATATCAATACCCAGTTGACTGCCATCACCAAGCAAACGCTTAAAACCATCGATATCTTCTGGGGTACTAATGACTAAAACATCCTGAATCCCTGCCAGCATCAGCACAGACAACGGA
Source organism: Psychrobacter sp. FDAARGOS_221 (assembly GCF_002313155.2). Lineage (NCBI taxonomy): Bacteria > Pseudomonadati > Pseudomonadota > Gammaproteobacteria > Moraxellales > Moraxellaceae > Psychrobacter > Psychrobacter sp. FDAARGOS_221. The sequence continues at coordinate 31,657 of NZ_NWFK02000001.1, read as the reverse complement.
TAATAAATCATTGGCTTATCATAGATTGGCAGTAGCTGCTTAGAGACCCCTTTAGTGATAGGATACAAGCGTGTTCCTGAGCCTCCTGCAAGAATAATGCCTTTGGTACTCATGTTTTTACTCATTCTGGCTGTACTCCCAATCTTTCACGTTGATAACTGCCGTCTTGAACTCGTCGACACCAAGTTAGGTTGTCTAGATACCATTGTACTGTTTTACGGATACCGGTATCAAAAGTTTCTTCCGGCCTCCAGCCAAGCTCTTGTTGAATCTTAGTGGCATCAATAGCATAACGCAGATCATGACCTGGACGATCTTTAACAAAGGTAATAAGCAACTCATAGGATTGACCATCAGCTTGTGGTTGCAATTCATCTAAGATGTGGCAAATCATCTTAACCACTTCGATGTTTTGCTTCTCATTGTGTCCGCCAATATTGTAAGTTTCTCCTACCACGCCTTCAGTTACCACTTTATATAACGCACGGGCATGATCTTCTACATATAGCCAATCACGAATCTGATTACCTGTACCATAGACAGGTAACGACTTACCCTCAAGTGCATTTAAGATAACCAGTGGAATCAATTTTTCAGGAAAGTGATATGGTCCGTAGTTGTTAGAACAATTAGTAATTACTACTGGCAGACCATAAGTACGATGCCAAGCGCGAACCAAATGGTCAGAGCTGGCTTTCGAAGCAGAATAAGGCGAACTTGGTGCGTAAGGCGTGGTCTCTGTAAATAAATCAGAGGTATTTTCTAAATCGCCATACACTTCGTCAGTTGAGATATGGTGAAACTTAAAGCGTTGTTTTTTGTCAGCATCTAATTGTTGCCAATATTGGCGCACCACTTCTAACAGAGTGTAAGTGCCAACAATATTGGTATGTATAAATTCAGCAGGCCCGTCAATAGAGCGATCAACATGTGACTCAGCGGCTAAATGCATAATGGCATCCGGTTTAAAGCTAGCAAAAGCTTGCTCTAACGCCTGTCTGTCACAAATATCTATTTGCTCAAAGCGATATCTAGGGTTGTCTGAGACGCTGTCCAGCGATTCTAGATTGCCTGCATACGTCAATTTATCAATATTGAGCACCTCATCTTGGGTGTTTTCAATAATATGACGCACCACAGCAGAACCAATAAATCCTGCGCCACCTGTTATTAGAATTTTCATAGTATTTAGTCTTTTTTTGTAATAAGTTTTTATGATAAAAGTCATTCAGTGGGGTGTATAGGATAAAAGTACTATTATAACCTTAAAAGCAAATACCGTCATTCTCTATCAATTAAAAAGCACTAAAACAAAAAAGCAAAGGCACTGACCTTTGCTTTTTTATAAATCAGTTACTGGCTAAATAGTTAGCTGCATAACTGCTTATTAACAACTCACTAAACGAGCTATTTTAGTCAATGAAGCTTAACCAATGCTTGTATTGTTCATTGCGGCCATGCACCACATCGAAGTATAAGGTCTGTAGCTTCTCAGTGATTTCACCGCGTCCGCCATTACCAATAGTGCGATCATCGTATTCACGAATTGGTGTTACTTCAGCAGCAGTACCTGTCATGAATACTTCATCAGCAAGGTAGAATTCATCACGCGTGATACGGCGTTCAATGACCTTGATGCCTAAGTCTTCAGCGAACTGGATAATTGTACGACGGGTAATACCATCTAACGCACCGCCGGCTAGATCTGGGGTGTGTAACTCGCCATTTTTAACTAAGAATAAGTTCTCACCTGAGCCTTGGCACACATAACCTTGTGGATCCATTAGGATTGCTTCATCATAGCCATTGCGTGTTACTTCTTGGTTGGCCATGATCGATACAGGATAGTTGCTCGCTGCTTTAGCTTTACACATGGTGACATTGGTCATGTGGTGTGTGTACGATGAGGTTTTAACTCGGATACCTTTTTGAATACCCTCTTCACCAAGATAGGCGCCCCACTGCCAGGCAGCAACCATTGCATTGATACTATTGCCACGTGAAGACAGACCCAGCTTTTCTGCACCTACCCAAATAAGTGGGCGGATATAGGCAGACGCTAAGTTATTTTGCTTAACCACGTCTTTTTGTGCTTGATCCAAAGTGGCTTTGTCATAAGGCACATCTAATTGGAAAATCTTAGCAGAACCCAACAAGCGATCGGTATGATCATCAAGACGGAAGATTGCAGTACGACCGTCATCCGTTTCATAGGCACGCACCCCTTCAAAAACAGCCATGCCGTAATGCAAGCTGTGGGTTAGTACGTGAATTTTAGCATCTGGCTGCTCAAGCATGGTGCCATTTAGCCAAAGTTTACCGTCGGTTGTTGCCATATTCATAATAATTATTCCATAACTTAGAGAGTGACTGGGTCTATCATCCTGTTTGGTCTATCTAGACTATCTGACTAAAACAGGTATGGATAAACCCTAACGTTTTGTATTTTAGACTTATATTACTTTCATTTAAGTTCTGATACTTATTTAAGCGCTGATAGTCATTTAAGCTGAGCGCCTAAGTGGTTCATGACTTATTTCTTATAAAGCATAAGTTTTAAAGCTTAAGTATAGCACTGAGAATGTATTTGACCATCAAATTTTAGTTTGATAAAAGCCACGTAAAAATTATACAACAATCTGATTCCATTTTGATATGACAAATTCACGTGTCTTCTGCCACGGATTGACATCGACCACGATATCTTCATTGGCCAGCGCAATTTTGTGTATTGCAGTGCGTAAGTCCAAATAGGCTTGAATCAAGCCCTGACAGGTCTCTTCATCCCAAACGCCGGCTGCTGCCATACTTTCAAAGATACGCACATTGTCGCTCCACTGAGCCAGCTCAGGATGTGCGTGGGCATGTGCCAATACGCCAAACTGAGCCATAAACTCGATATCGACAATACCGCCAGCGTCTTGTTTTAAATGAAATTTGCCTTGCTGCTGGGTTTGTTGATTGCTGCCCAAATGATCTTTCATTTTATTACGCATCTCAATCACTTGCTGTTTCAGCTCATTGATGTCTAGATGACGGGTCAACACCTGCTTACGTATGTGGTTAAAACTGTGCTGCACTCGCTTATCACCACAAATAACACGTGCCCGCACCAAGGCTTGATGCTCCCACACCCAAGCTTTTTCGAGCTGATAACGCTCAAATGAACGACTTGAGACCACCATCATACCGGCATTGCCCGACGGTCTTAAACGCATGTCAATTTCATAAGCACGACCATCGCGGGTTTGAGTATTCAGATATGTCATTAGCTTTTGTGCTAATCGTGCGGTAAATTTCATACCGCTAACCGGCTTGCCGCCGGTAGTCATCGCTTGCTCATTAATCTGATGGATAAACACTAAGTCTAGATCAGAGGTATAAGACATCTCTATGCCGCCAAGCTTGCCGTAGCCGATAATGGCAAAGCCACTGTGTGCTTCCGTCACCGACTCGCCTTGTTGATTTATCGGATAGCCATGGCGTTTAACCAGTTCAGAAAATGCCCGCTCCAAAGTAAACTCTAGCACCACTTCGGCGATATAAGTTAAAGAATCTGACACTTTCATAATCGGACGTTCAGCGATCACGTCACTGGCAGCGACTGCCAATACCTGGTTGTTTTTAAACAGTCGCAGCACGTTTAGCAGTGTCTCTTCATCATCTGGCTCAACCCGCAATAAGCGCTGACGTAAGATATTGGCAAGCTCATCTTTGTCCGGCAGATGTCGGTAGCGCTGCTGCAAAAATGAATCAAGAAGCACAGGATAACGCGTCAACTCGCCAGCAATCCAAGGACTGGCTGACAACATGGGAATTAAGTTGACGGTAGCATTAGGATTCTCAGCCAACATCACCAGGTAAATAGAGCGGCGACAGATGGCTTCTAATAGATCGATTAAGCGCGGCAAAGCCACATTTGCCTTACCCTGCTTATTCTCATGCTCAAGTAGCGCATGCACCAGCACCGGATAGGCAGTATCCAGTCGATTCTTGGCTTCTTGGGTCAAATTAGCGACCAGTTTACTGTTCCAAAACTGCTCCAGCTTGTTGTTATTTTCTTCGGTTAAGATACGGGTTAGGCTTTGTAGCTCATCTTTAGCATCGACACTGGTATTGGTAGCCGTTTGACGCTCAGTAACCATCCGATCAAAGGGAATATGCACATTTTTACGATGCGTATTAAGCTGCTGCAAGAAGGCATCCCAACCGTCAAACCCTAAGGTAATGGCTAAGTTATGCTGACACTCAGGGTCACTGGGTAGCTTTTGAGTTTGTTGATCATGAATGGCTTGAATACCATGTTCAACACGACGTAAGAATCGATAAGCAGCTTCTAGGTTGTGATAGGTTTGGTCATCTAAAAAGTCAAACTCATGTAGCACTTGCATGGCTTGCAAACAAGGTTTCACCTCTAACTGACTATGACGGCCACCATAAATTAACTGAAAGGCCTGTACTACGAACTCTATATCACGAATACCACCCGCGCCTAATTTGACGTTGTCTAAATCTTCCCTTTGCGCCACTTGGTTCTGAATTAATGACTTCATTTCGCGCAGTGCAGCAAAGGCACTGTAATCCACATAATAGCGGAACACAAACGGCTTGGTAATGTCGTCTAGATTCTGTTTAAAAGTATTGTCAATATCGTTGACAATACGCGCTTTTAACCAAGCAAAACGTTCCCAAGCACGGCCTTGATCAGCAAAATACTTCTCTAACGCCGATAAATGAATCGCTAAGTCACTGCCCTCACCCCATGGACGCAGGCGCATATCCACTCTAAAGACAAAGCCATCAGCAGTATTGGTATCAAGTATCTTAATAATGCCTTGACCGAGTTTGATCATAAAGCGCTTGTTATCAATACACTTAGTTCCTTGCGTTTTATCTCCATCGGTCTGACCGCGCGCGCGATGCACAAAGATCAAGTCAATATCACTGGATAAATTTAGCTCTTGAGCGCCAAGCTTACCCATTGCATAGATGGCCATATCATCAACTTGTTGTTGACCTTTGGCATCGATAAAAGTAGGCCGACCATAGCGCTTGACCATCGTCTCCCACACATAGTCTTTGACAAAGATAATGCAGTTATCAGAAAAATAAGACAGCTCAGCGGTTAGGCGCTCCAAACTGATAATGCCTAGTGCATCTTGCCAAATCCAGCGCAGCATTAGCAGCTCTCGTAAGCGGCGTAGCCCCTTCATGACCCCTGCTTCATCAGCACGCTGCAGCTCACCATCGAGGCCATCGTCTAAGGTGTAGTCATCAATTAGATCACAGACTTGTTGCGGTGATAATGACTCACCTAAGGGATAGCTGGTCAAAAAGTTTTGACAAACAGATTGTCTACTTTGCCAAATTTGATACGCAAATGGACTGGCTATTCTTAATTGTTCAATGTACTCAGGCGTTATGGCGCTGGCGGGAATGGTCTGATTGGATGAAATAGATTGTTTATCTTGAGCTAGCTTGTCTTGAGCTAGCTTGTCTTGAGCTAAAAGATGAGAGGTGTGATTCGCAGATGGCAAGGCTCGGCTCCTAATATGTACTGATATATCTATAAGCCTACCACATAACTGACATTGACAAGATGACTGGTTGTATTAATTTTTTTTGCTTGTGTTGCAAATAAGGTGAGCGATATTTTTTTAATTAATCCATTACTTTCCATTGCTATATGATGGCTACTGGTCAATTGATAGTGGATACTATTTAGCTTTAATAATTAACAGTGATAGCTTTCTAATAACGACATACTGATAACATAAATATAGCTATCTAACAACTAAATTTATCTAAAAACTATTTCCATCTTATAACCACAACCACTATTTAATTTTCAAAGCCGCCGTATAATACAAACCACACTAGATTCAAATCTAACCGATTACCACAACTGCTTGCTCAATCAATTGTTGTACATCGGTTACCCATAAAGACAGTGCATAACCAATACAGGCACCAATCAACACATCAGTTGGATAATGAAGGCCCAATACCATACGTGATAAGGCAACCAATAAAGCAAACGGGAGCATGATAGGCAACAACTCAGGGAAATAGCTGCCTAAGGTTGAGGTGAATAAAACCGCTTGTAAGGTATGCCCTGAGGGAAAGCTAAACACATCCAGTGGTCGCTCACCCAATACGATGACTTGATGCACTTGATACGGTCTTGGGCGCACTGTTTTAACTTTTAGTAGTTTATAAATTGCCAGTCCACTAAGACTGATAACCAATGTCGATACTAAAGGTATGATTGCCGATAAACCATTTAATACAAAAGCGGAAATTAACATCAAATACCAGAACCATCCATCGCCTAAACGACTAACCACCTTAAAGAAGGTGGCTATGACATAGTTGGTTGAGTATCGATTGATATGGATACACAGGTTGGTATCCCAAGAGATGAACTGATTGACATACACTGCCATGGTGGAGTTTTTGGTGAATAAATCAAACAAAGGACTTGGCTCTACACTTTGCTTGGCAAGCGTGCGAGGCTTGCTGGTATCTGGAAGTTTAGTGTGGTTGCGTCTCACGTCATATCCCCTTGTATTGGTTGACCTATTGATCTTGGTGTAATTGCTAGATTGCGATCACACGTTGATTTATCATTAGCCCAATTTTTATGTTGCCCTATAATTACTATTAACCTTACTCCTTATTTGAATTTATTCAATTAACTTATTGTTTTAATTATCGTTTTTTACTATTTAATTTTATTATTGTTATTATCTCTTTTTATTTTAGTATTAACGCTTTGGTTTTTATTTTTGCGTTAGTTTTTTGCCATGCCCTGTTTAGCCCTTTTTACCAATGGCGTTATAAAACATCTCCAGCATCTGCTTAGCAGGACGCTGCCATGAAAATTGTGCCACACTAGCTGTCGCCAGTTGACCTTGCTGGTGCAACCGCGCTTGCTCAGGTAGGTTTGCGACCATGTTAATAAAAGCTTGCTCATTACCCAATGCTGCCAATGCCCCTTTATCGCTCTGTTTGATAGATGGATTATCTTTTATAGGATGGTTATCCACTTCAGCTGTTTGATTAGAGCCTACCAACATGCCCGCTGCGGCATCATCAAAGGCATACACTGGTAGCCCGCTGGCCATGGCTTCAATCACCACATTACCAAAGGTCTCTACCTGACTGGCAAACACGAATGCATCACCGCTGGCATAATGCTCAGATAAATCCAAACCGGTTTGAGCCCCTGCAAAATGGATATCGGCTTTATTGTTTTTCGCCAAAGCCTCCAGTCGTGGTTTATCCGGTCCATCACCTACGATAACCAGTTTCAGTGCGCGTTGTGGTTGAGACTGCTTTAAAGCTTGAAAGCTTTTAATCACCAAATCAATGCCTTTTTCTGGTGATAAACGGCTGACCATCACCAATACGGTGTCATCTTTATTGGCACCCCATTTTGTTCTGAGCACATTACTACGATGCTTCGGATTAAACTGCACCAAGTCGACACCACGTCCCACTTCGTATAGACGTTTAAAACCAAGCTGATCAAGGTCATTGTAAGTTTTGCGACTGGGCACGCAGGTTGCTTTAGAGCTATTATGCAGCCACTTAAAATAAGTCATGATCGGCTCAGCAAGGACGCCAAGGCCAAAGTGCTTGCTAAAGTCATGAAACTGAGTGTGATAACCAGTGGTTGCAGAAATACCAAGCCTCTTGGCAGCCAGTAATGCCGCCAGCCCCAAAGGACCCTCAGTCGCAATATGTACAATATCAGGACGAATGCGCTTTAAAGTCTTTATAAAGGTAGGATAAGACGGCAGGCCAAACTGTAGGCTTGCATACTTTGGAATCGACATACCTTTCACTTGTATGTCATTTGCAATAAAGCTATTTTGTTCTACAAGCTGCTGAACACTCAACTTGTATTTATCGTTACCACTCATTTTTGGCTTAGGTCTTACCAAACTGACTTGATGCCCCATCTCAGCCATCTGCTTCATGATACGCTGTAGGCTCATCGCCACCCCGTTCATGTCAGGTAACCAAGTTTCCGTTACCAATAGCACGTGCAGGGTTGGCATATCAGTAGGCTGTACTACGGAATGATTAGGCTCAAATGATTGAGACTTAGCACTGTGGAAGTTAGATGTGTCAGAAGTTGCTTTTTTAGTGGAGGTTGTGTTTTTAGTGAAAAACATCATTGGCTCTATGCGCCCTACTGACTCACCCAGCATTGATTTGCGCTGAATAGGTGATTGCAAGTGTGGTTGCTGTGTTTGCTGCCAATACCGAGTTATCATAAAGGTCCTCTAATGAGTTATATTTTTTATACCCTCACTGTACGGATGGCAGTTGACAGTTTTATGGCGCTTTAATCACAGTTTGATGACAAACCTCACTTAATAGATGCCTATCTTTTAACACTAGGCTCTTGAGATAATGCGGTTTAACCCTAATAATAAATATAACCATAACGCTTTTAATGACCTAACCTGTATTAAGCTAACTTGTTTTAGCATAAAAGGTTATTTACTTAACTTAGGTCATCACATTCACTGAATCTTATTAAATACAGTTGCCCTGATTATGACTATTGCCTCAACTCTACTACTGATCACAGCTGACCCAAGCCATCCGCTTGCCACCCATGCCTATCGTTATGCACACGCCTTTTTGCAGTCACAAGCTGCTGACAACTCGGGCTCATCAAAACTGAGCGTGTTTTTTTATGCTGATGCGGCGCATACGGCCAATAAACTACGCTGGCAGAGTGCAGACAGAGATAACTTAACCGAAAAATGGCGAGCACTAAGTGAGCAGTTTCATCAGCCGTTGCCGGTTTGCGTCAGTACCGCATTAACGCGTGGGATTACCGATGAAGACAATGCCAAACGCCATGATTTAACCTCAAATGGTTTGGCAGCTGACAATCTAGCAGCAGGCTTTGAGCTGGTTGGATTGGGTGATCTTGCAACCGCTTTAGCAGACGCTGAAAAAGTGGTGTCTTTTTAGTTTTTAATTGGTATTTAATTGAGCGTAAAAAAGACAATAAAACCCAAATACAGTAAAACCCAAATAATAATAAATAAAAAGATAAGACCGTCTAAAACCATTCACACAAATAGGAAACGCAGTGGCTATTTTAATTCGTCTGACAACCGCAACAGAAACGGCAACCTATGAAGGTTGTGCTTTGGCATTGACCTTAGCGACCTTTGGTCAACAGGTACAACTGATGTTGGGAAGCTCAGTATTTGGGCTATTAATGCAGCCAGACAGTCGACTTCATGGCATGATTAAATCGCTTGATTTATATGACTTACCACCAGCATGGCTGCCTGATGATGTGTTTAGCAGCTGGCTGACCGGCATGGTGCCTAATGAGATTACTGAGCAGATTGACTTTATTCCTGAGGATTTTGATGCCAGCCAGTTTGAGCAGATTTTCTCGTTTTAATTCAGACTGCTGCTCTCATAGCACTTTATCTTATTCAGTTAACCCATTAAGTTAACTCACCTTTTGTCTTAATACATTGACCCATTAAAAGAGTTTAGATTATGGCCACTTTGTTTCAAATTCACGCAACCATGAATACCCTAAAACCGCTTATAAGGGAATTAGGCACACTTTGGCAGGCAGGTGACAGTATTTTGTTACTTGGCGAATCAAGCGCTTACTATGCCTGGGCGAAGGCATATATCAAAGACTTCAATGGCGATGATGAGATTCAAAGTAGCATCGACAGTGTTAGTGCTTGGTATGTACTTGCTGAGGATATTGACCGTCTTAATGACAGCGCCAAACTAAACCTAGATTTGACCGGGGTAACCGTATTAAGTGACTTAGATTGGGTCAACCTGACTCAAAAGACCCATCGTGTGGTGACCTTACACTCCACGACTTAGTACTTACTGTACAGCTTATTATCTACGACATAACTTAATATCTAAGATTTATTAGTAAATACTGATTAACTTTATCTAGCTTATGATTTGAGCAGACTTAGCAGTCAAACTAAACAATAAAACGAGCTTTACACTAAAACGAGCTAAAAAACACTATGACCACAGATACCACGGCACTGGCTGGCTTAAATATTCACTCTGATAACCAAACCCCCATTGCATTAGACAATGAGGGGCACTTAGTCGATCATACCTTATGGAGTGAAGCGGTTGCGCAGCAGCTGGCCGATATTTTAGACGTGTCTTTAACCACGGAACACTACGCTGTGTTGCATAAAGTTCGAGAATTCCACAATAACTTTAATCACCCGCCTTCGACCCGGCCACTGATTAAGTACCTGATGAAAACACTGCCAGATCAAGATATTAGCAACCAAAAACTACAGCAAATGTTTAACACTGGCTTGGTTGCTCGTCATGTCAATCGTATTGCCGGACTGCCTAAACCGCCTAACTGTTTATAATTTGGTTATGATTTGGTTATAACCTACTTAACATCTGGCTGCTTACTGCTACCTACGACGACAAGTCATTGCCTATTATTTAGGATCATAGCGGTTATTTAGGGTCGTACGGCGTTAATTCAGTATAGCCGGTACTGCGCCCCTCATCTCCAACAAAGCCTTGCTGGCGCCACACCTCATACAGACAGATACTGACACTGTTTGCCAAATTAAGGCTGCGTGAGTCTGGTAGCATTGGCAAGCGCAGCCAGTTTTTCTCACCGATATCTGCCCTGATATCATCGGCTAGTCCTGCGGTTTCAGAACCAAATACCAAAGCAATATTTTCAATCTTATCGCCACTGTCTGTCTGCGCAAAATCATATTCGTAAAAAGGGTGACTTAGCTTAGTAGTCAATGCCACCATGCGCTCACATCCTGCCTGATTTAGAGCCTGCTTAGCCTGCTCCCAGTCTTTGTGTACTTGCATATTGGCATATTCATGATAATCAAGACCAGCCCGGCGCAACTTTTTGTCTTCTAAATCAAAGCCTAACGGCTCAACCAAATGTAACTGCGCCCCCGTATTGGCACACAGGCGAATCGCGCTGCCGGTATTATTTGGAATTCTAGGATGTACCAGTACAATATGGATGGTCATAAATCTGCCCTTAAGCGTATTTGCATTACAATGAAAATTAAATTTACAATTTTATGACAGTTTTAGATAAATTACACACATTAATGTGTTGTCGTTATTCATAATATTAATATAATATGTTACCAAGGATATCTTCTATATCTCTGATATGTTTCTAAAACTTATAGGATATCGATTGTATTTAGGTTATATAAAATTAAACTAAAGTTATCCAGCATTAAGTTTAATTTTCAACACTTTTATACAATAGAGTTACCAAACAACTCTATATTCAGTTAAAAGTTCGGTTGATAATATGGCTGTAGGAAAGATATGATTGTATAATATAAGTAACTGGTTATTCATTTTGGCTGGTTATGCATATCAAGTTTGCGTTATCCTTGACGCACAACATTATTTTTGACCCACTAAACTTTTATTCTTTATATTAAGGATTTACTATGAAAAAGCTAGCTCTTGCCTCTTTCGCTGCTCTAATCGTTCTTTCTGGTTGCAACACTTTCAAAGGTTTCGGCCAAGACGTTTCTAAAGCAGGCGAAGGCGTTTCTAAATCTGCTGAAAAAGTACAAGAAAAGATCTAAGCTTAAATAGAGCCTTAGAACAAAAAAGCAAATAGCCCTAGGTTATTTGCTTTTTTTATTTGTACTTGTATTTATGCTTATAGTTATGAATATATTTATGGGTTTTATTTATAAGCCCCTGAAACTAAACCTTAGCGAATTTAAGCTGACAAATGTTATTTTGGAATATTGTCATAACTTGGCAATCGGTCAAAAATTGTTATAATCAGCAGGACTTTTAAACAATCATCACCTAGTGCTCACAGAAGCGCTGTTATTGGAGAACAAAATGGCAGATTTTAACGTAATTTTAGATGCAGGCGATGTTGATGGCGGCGAGATTAACGTTGTTGTTGAAATCCCAACAGGCAGTAACCACAAAATCGAATGGAACCGTGAACTGGCTGTATTTGAGCTAGACCGTGTTGAGCCTGCTATCTTTGCTAAGCCTTGTAACTATGGCTTCATCCCTCAAACGCTTGACGAAGATGGCGATGAGTTAGATGCGCTAATTATTACTGATGAGCCATTAACCACTGGTGTTTTCTTAAAAGCAAAAGTTATCGGTGTAATGAAGTTTGTTGATGATGGCGAAGTAGATGACAAAATCGTTGTAGTTCCAGCTGATGATCGCACCACTGGCAACGCTTACAACAGCTTAGAAGATCTACCAAAACGTTTAATCGAGCAGCTTGAATTCCACTTCAGCCATTACAAAGACCTGAAAAAACCAGGCACAACTGTGGTTGAGTCTTGGGGTGATGTTGCTGAAGCTAAAGAAGTTATCAAAGAAGCCATTCAGCGTTGGAAAGATAAATAATCTTTGCTCTACCCAGAGCTAAACCAATCTGGCTTGTATTGACAAAAAGCACTTTAAATTATTAAAGTGCTTTTTTACATTAAGAGAATTGTTATGTCAAAGACAAATAACCTGCCCAAACACATCGCTCAAATGGTTGAGAAAAATAATCTAGTGTTGGCCATTAAAGAACTTGCTGCTGAACGCAACATTAGCATGAGTGAGGCTAAAACCATTATCGATGACTATGAGCAGCATTTAAAGCAAAAACAAGCCAAAAAGGTGCAGGCCATTTCCGACAAACAGCACAGCACTAGCAAAGCTAAAACTATTAAAGCGAATACCCGTCAAGTCAATCAAAACCGTTTAATAAGCAGTGTTGATAATAGATTAGACAATATGGGTTATCAAAAACCAATGATTCCCTATTGGATGAAACGCTTACTAATTATTTTATTGGTGTGCTGTATTTTAATTATTTTGTTTTATTGGAAGTTTGTGAAGTAGATTTTATCGGTCGTTATCTGACATTTTTATACCCTACAGCCCAGACTCTATCTCAAATCTGGACTATAAAACTATAAAAAAGAACTGCTATTTGATAATTAACCTTAGTCAGATAATAGGTGACAGATTAAAAACTACAACCAATCAGCAATCGATGACCACAAACGCCCTACTACTGTTGTTGTTGTTTAAATAGCGCGTAGCCGGTTAAGCGTTTTTGCTCCGTTTTGCTAAACAGCTTATTTTGTAGCTGATCTATTTGTCGTTGTTGGCTTTGCTCATCTTTTGTCGCGGTTAGTATTTTATTCTTAACGGCCTGATATTGCTCAAACCTTTGATCAAAGTCTGCTGTCTCGGCATCAAGCTGTGCTAAACGCTGAGCCGCCTCTTTCCCTACCATCTGCGAGCGCATCGCGAATAATTGATCTTGACTGGCGCCTTGCTGTTGTAACTGTTGGGTACGCGTCAATAACTGCTCGATATTGGCTTGCTGCTTGGCGTGTTGCTTAATCGCAGACTCAGGTAATTGATTGATATACTTATCACGCGCCTGCTGCTTTTGCGCCTGAGTGAGCGACTTATCCTGAGCAATACTTAACATCGCCGCATTGTAATCAACCAAGGCATCATCTTCATCGAAAAAGGCCTTGTTTGCTTGCTTTGAAAACAGCTTACTTCTTAAAGCCTGAACCTCACGCTGTTGTTGTTTTATGCGCTGCACATTCATCTCGTTAGCCTGTTTAGACTGATTACCATATTTACCATCAATGGTTGATAACTGTTGTAGATAGGCTAGGTATTGATAATACAAATCAATGGCTTTCGATGCGGCGGGCTCAGGCGTGCGACTGCTAATATATGACTCAACGCGTCTATTAATGGTGTCACTGTCTTCTTCACCCTGTGCCGATAAAAAGTAATCAAACAAACGGCGTAGCTCTCGAGTCTCTACCAGCTCATACTCTTCATTGACAATTAAATCACCATCAACCTGTGTTCCTTGCAATGATCTGGGCATATTTTCTACGCCTATCGTCAACGCATCTGGGGTATAGTCTAAATCTTCGATGACTTCATCAGTCACCACATCATCACTTTCATTCTGAGACTGATTCACAGCTTGCACTGGCTTTGTATTGTCTATATTAGCATCCGTATTATCAGCAGACTCTTTGCTTTTAAACAGCCATATAAGCAGCGCGATTATCGATACGAACAACAACGCCAAAACAATTGGGTTAGCAGCTTTTATACTGAACGACTTCTGACTATTTTGCTGTGACTGATTTGGCATAGTCTCTCTTATTTACACCTTAGTGAAACCTTGCATTGAAACTTTGTTAAAAACCTTGATTTTTTAAACGATTTACTTGACTGCGGTACACTGAGACTGGATCAACCTCACTACGAGAGACAAGACCAAATATCTGATTGACTGAGTCTAGATGATTCATCTTATAGTCATCACGAATCACGTAGCCAATACGACTTGAACAGGCTGATACTAGGCCATCATTAGGGTCATCTTTATCAAAGGTTAGCCCGGTTAAAGCCAACATATAGTCACTGGGATCAAAGCTATTAGTCACTGTCCCTACCCCTGAAAAAGAGTAATACGGAATGCCGTTTATCACATATTCCGCAGGAGGCTGACCACAATATTCACTGGGCATGGCAGCAGGGTATTTTTTGTTATAATACCCAGTCATATAGTCTGTGGTTAAGCCCATCACTGCTTTAATAGAGTCTTGATGCTGAAGCTGCTTAACGTCAATGCCAGATCCAAAGTCAAACAAACGTCCGACCGCGTTATGAAACGCAATCAAGGCGCGGCCAAATAAGTTAAATCGATCTTTGGGCGCATCTGACGCTGGGTTGTCTTTGGATACCACAGATAACAGCCAATCCGCCATCTTCGAGCCCTGCTCAGGGCTAGCAACAGCGGTCACCGATGCCACGTACTCTGGTGCTACTTCAGCCACATAACGAATATCGATACCGCCTAAGCTGTGACCGATTAAATTGACCTTTGGTTTGCCGGTAACTGCCGTAATGGTTTTGACCTGTTGTAGCAACTGCTCGCCGCGATACTCTGCATCTTGCATGGAAGAAGTTTTGGTCACATAGACATCAGTGCCGCCTTGCATTAACGCCTCTGGGATACCGTTAAAATAATTAACGATACCAAATACTTCGTTAAATCCGCCCAGTCCATGTACCAGTACCACAGGATATTGAGTCGCTGTTGCATCATTATCAGGATGCACGTTTGCAACCAACACACAACCACTGGGGTTAGAGCAGTTATAGTACTCAGCAGCTATTGCTTGCGTACTCAAGCTTAATGCACTAAGTGTCACCATGCTGCCAGCCACAAACTTAGCAAATCGTTGCATAGTTACCTTTATCCTATGGTATGAGATTGATTTGACGGTTTTTCAATCTAACCATCTAGATCTAAATTAGATTATCTTTATTAGGTCAAAACAGTATTTAGCCAGTTGCCAATTGATTTTATTTGAGGCATACACACCTGATGCGCCATCGGATAAGTGGTGAAGTCAACATCATAGCCCAACTGCTTTAATGACTCAGTCGCACGCTGCCCTAACTGTACAGGCACTACCGGGTCTTGAGTACCATGGTCAATCTTGACTGGTAAGGTTTTATTGGCATCACTGAAATTGGCAGAATCATCAATGGCTAAGTAGGTCGATAATGTTAGCAAACCAGCTAGCTTTTGCGGATGAGTTAGCGCAACTTGATAGGCAATTGCGCCGCCTTGAGAAAAGCCAGCAATCACAATATTGTCAGGTGACACGCCACGATCCACTTCGCGCTGGATAAGTCATTAATGGCAGCGGCGGATTTTTGAATCTGCTCAACATCAACTTTGCGCTCAAGGCTCATCTCAAGAATGTCATACCAAGCCGGCATCACCATACCACCGTTAATAGTGACAGGAATTCGCGGTGCATGAGGAAATACAAAGCGTACCGCTAACTCTGAGTTTAAGCCCAGCTCAGGAACCACAGGTTCAAAGTCATGACCACTGGCGCCCAATCCATGTAACCAAATTACTGCTTTATCAATCGCTTTATTTTGTGGGTTGTGTTCAACAATGACGCAGTCTAAATAGGTTGTCATATTTCTTCCTTATTTTGTCTTATTTTAAAATCATTTTAAGTTTAAACGGTTATATGTGTCGATTGTCATAACCTTGTCAATTAGTTGGGTTAGTTTAACCCTTACCCGTTTTTAATGAGCTATTTTAACCGGCTTATTTTAATCTATAGGGTTATTACCAAACTGACAATTTTATAAAAATAATCGTTAAAAAAACTGTTTTAACAATAGCTTAAAAGATACCGCTTAAATCATTCACAGTCAGTTTATCATTTAGCAGACTATATCACATCACTAACAGTTCACTCGGCTAGGAGCGCCCATGTTACCCCAAAGGTCAAAACACTCTCTAAAAAAGCAACCGTTATTGTCGGACAGCGTATCGCGTACCCATTGTGATAATAAGACAAGCCCTACCCTATTTAAAAAGCACAGCACTTGGCTTGCCTGCCTTGGCGTGATTTCAGTGACATTAAGCGGCTGTCAAACCGAAAATCAGCAGCATAGTCAATCCGCTCATAGCCCTTTAATTCATGCTCAGAATAGCGCGGATAATAAGTCAGATAATCGCACAAAACAAGTCAACTACAGCTATGGTTCAAGGCCGTTTTATTTAATAGATGATATGGACGATAGTCCGTTAAAACAAGAGCTACAGGCCTGTGAAGCTCAGACCCCGAAAAAAACCGATTTTTCGATTTCTCACCGTGGTGCACCGCTACAATATCCTGAACACACCCTTGATGGTTATATGGCTGCGGCGCGTATGGGCGCAGGTGTTTTAGAATGTGATGTGGCCTTTACTAAAGACCATGAGTTGGTATGTCGCCATGCCCAAAATGATCTGCATACCACCACCAATATATTGACCACACCTTTGGCCAATCATGTACTCAGCCGCCTAAATTTGATGCCATGGGTAACTTGACCAATGCCAGTGATATTGAATGTCGCACCTCGGACATTAGCTTAGCCGAATTTAAATCATTGCATGGGCAAAATGGATGCCGCTGATAAAAAGGCGACTAGCCTAACCGATTATATGAATGCGACACCTACTTGGCGCACTGAGCTTTATAACCAAAATGCACAGCTATTAAGCTTAGACGAGCACATTGCGCTTGCAAAGTCTTTGGGATTGAAGCACACCCCAGAGCTAAAGCGCCTAGCGTGGATATGCCACATATAGGGTCGGATGGTAAGCCTTATACTCAAGCAGATTATCGTCAGCAGCTGATTAACGCCTATCGCCGTGCTGGCGTGGCACCTGATGATGTATTTGCACAATCTTTTCAGTTATCAGACGTATTGGCTTGGCAGCAGCACGATCCAGAGTTTGGTAAAAATGCGGTGTATCTGATTGATGACAGCAATGAAACCGCTGATAACCAAACCTTTAATAAAGACGATCCGAGCACTTGGAAGCACTCACCACAGCAGCTGAAAGCAATGGGTGTCAATATTATTGCTCCGGCCACTTGGCTATTGGTTAGCAGTGATGGCCAAGGTAAATTAAACCTTCAACGTATGCTATGCAGGCCAAAGCCGCTGGACTTGATATGATCACTTGGTCACTTGAGCGTTCAGGGCCACTTGCCAATGGCGGCGGCTGGTATTATACCGGGCTTGAGGATGCGATTAATAATGATGGCGATATGTATATTACATTGATGTTTTAGCGCAGCAAGTTGGGGTAAAAGGTATTTTTTCAGACTGGCCAACTACTGTTACTTACTATGCCAATTGCAAAGGGCTATAATAAACGCAGTAAACCGCTATTTAGCAAAAATAGCATGAACTAACGACTGCGTATTTTTATTATACAGGTGCCTTATGATTGCCACTGCCTTAGACATTACCTCTTTTGTAGATGTTGGCTTTGGCCTACCGCTTTGGCACCTTGTGGCACTATTTTTACTGGGTGTGGTTGCTTTTGTGATATCGACCATCTCCGGGGGTGGGGGCGCACTGCTATTAATACCCGCCGTGTCTTGTTAACCGGCGCCTCTTCTGCCCCGCCCATCATTAACCTAGGTACTTTCTTATCACGCCCTTCACGTATGCTGTTGTTTTGGCATGATATTGATTGGCGTCTTATCTTATATTACGTGCCTAGTGCTATTGCCGGCGCTTGGTTATCGGGACTGTTATTTAGCCGCTTAATGCGCAGTGGATACAGCTGGCCGTTGGTATATTCTTGGTATCCACCTTATTTCAATACAAATTTGGCAAAGTGGACAAAACCTTTCACATGCCAAAATCAGGCTTTATTCCTTAGGCTTTTTGGTTGCATTCGTCAGCACCTTAGTTGGCGGCTTAGGGCCAGTTTTAATCCGTTTTATATGAATTCAGGCCTCACCAAAGGATTTGATTGCCACTAAAACAGCCAATTCATTCTTTGTCGGTATTGCTCAAATCAGCAGTTATGCCTTCTTTGGCGTACTCACGCCAGCGCTATGGGTTTATGGCCTGGTGTTAGGGGTCGGCGCCATTGTTGGTAATATGATTGGTAAGCGCTTTTTGACCGGCATGAGTGTTACTCAGTTTCGTACTGCGCTGCTTGTTTTGATGAGTATCAGTGGTCTGGTTATGATTATTGATATATTGATTTAATCTTATAATCATTTACTGACAACGACATACTCAACCCTATTTATTCTTCATCAATTTTTCATCATCCGCTCATAGTTATCACACAACCACCAATTTGGTTTATGCTAGGATAGCACTTAGCTAATGGGGCTTAACCCGTTGTGCTTTCTCATAAATTTATTATTATAGTCAGAGAAGTCTAAATGGTTACCAGCCAACCGAGCGCAAGTACTACAAATGTAGGCTTAGCGAGGTTAATACCGTAACCTTTAGTAGTTCGCTGACTATAGTTCTTCAATCTGGCTCATACTATGACTCCCTCTATGCCACAATCACGCCTGTACATTCAAGTTCGCCTCATATTTTAATCGTTGAAGATGATCCGGCGATTGCCACATCGTTAAGAGTGACTTTCAAACGCGAAGGCTGGCAAGTGACTGGCTGGATAATGCCACTAGCGTGCTACCCACTTTGACTGACTTTAATGAGCAGCAGCAGCCATTAGCTGGTATCGTGTTAGATGTAGGTTTGCCGATGGTGATGGTCTAATCTATGTCAGGACATACGCCGAAGTGAGCAGATTGGTAGCTTAAAACAACTGCCTATCGTATTTTTGACGGCTCGCAGTGATGAGATAGATAGATACTTTGGCCTTGAAATGGGCGGCGATGATTATTGTCCCAAGCCCTTTGTCCAAGAGAATTGGTTGCTCGATTAAAAGCCATTTGGCGCCGTGAACAACTTACCGCATCAGCAACTCTTGATACCCAAACTCAGAGCCAACAAGAGACTGAGCCGCAACAGTTTGTGTTAGAGTCAGGCATTTGGCGCTATGAGCCGATGACTTATACCCTATATTGGAATGATCATAAGCTAGAGCTCAGTAATACCGAGCGCAACTATACTGGCCTTATTAGCCAATCCAGATCGAGTGTTTAGTCGTGAACAATTATTAATGCCATTAGTGATTATCCCGATCATCGCTTAGCTCGCACCATTGATAGTCATGTTAATCTATTCGTAAGCATTGGCTCAGATTAGCGAGCAGCAGGATGTTGAAATCATTCACACTCATCGTGGCTTAGGTTATGGACTTTGTGCGTCATGAGCAACACCCCTTCTCCACATCTGAAAATCAAAGCCAACAGACCAGTGATTCCAATAGTAACGAAGACAACCGAACACAGGTAGCACATCCACGCCGCCCAATTGGTATGCCAAGCTACACCCAATAGGCAAAGCAGTAGCGCTCACACTGCTAGCCGTAACCTGAGAAATTCTTATTTGAGTTTGTTTTTTCGGATTTGGATTGCAGTTGGGGTGATTGTCATCATCTCGGGTATTGTGGTTTTCAACCAGTTGTTACCTACGTTCGCCCTATCACCCAGCAAGTGATTGAAGATACTTTAGTGGACACCTCTAAACTGTTGGCTGCCAGCTTACAATCTGCGGTCGAAGCGGAGAGATTTATAACAGCAGCTATCAGGCCATGCTTGATCAGCTTTCACGACCCCTTCACTTCCTGAATCTGACTCAGGGTCGGCTGCAACTGAAAATAGCAACACATCTGAAAACATTAAGACACAGCCATCTAATTCGAGCGTAAATTCTGAGTCATCAAATGAGTCACAACCTTTAATCCAGTGATTAAAGCGTTACCTTTCGAGACCCAAGCTACTTGGTATCATCAAAGCAGCGCGTAGTTTCCGAGTCTATATTACCGATAACCAAGGCATCGTTATCTATGACTCTTTGCCGGAACAAGGCAATCATACTATCCAGAAGGAAATGCCAGAGGCGAAGATTACTCGAGTTGGAATGATGTCAATCTAACCTTACAAGGTAAGTATGGCGCACGCACCACTCGTAGTGATCCCATGATTCATCAACGTCGGTGATGTATGTCGCTCAGCCATATATAGCTCAGATGGTAGCGGTGATATCATCGCTGTGGTCAGTGTCGGCAAACCAACCTCAACCGTGCTACCTTACCTAAATGCCACGCGCAACGGATGTTAACTGCTCACTGATTATCAGTATCGTCACCTTAATCATGGCAGGCTTGGTCGCTTGGTGGCTGCGTCAAAGTACCTTATTGGTCACTCGCTACACTCAGTCATTGGCACAAGATACTAAAAAGCCTTACTTTTACTTGGGTCGTGAGCTTAATGAGCTAACCGATACCATTGAAAGCATGAAGCATCGGCTTGAAAATCGAGCTTATGTGACTGACTATGTGCATACTTTGACGCATGAACTAAAAGCCCACTGACGGCGATTCGCGCCAGTGGTGAGCTATTAGAAGAGACCGATTTAGACAGTGAAGACAGACAAATGCTCAGCCAGACCATCACTGAGCAAAGTATCAAATTGCACTCGTTGATTGACCGCTTGTTGCTATTGGCAAAAATTGAACAGCCTACATTCAAGTTAGCGATTCAAGCCATAGATCCAGATGCACTGGTTCAGACTCTAATTGCCGGCAGTGAAATGCAGCGTCAGTATCAGCATCTAGAGATTGACTATCAATGTGACCTGAAGCAGTCCAATCAAAGCTTTATTTTTGCCGATGAGTTTTGGATGACTCAAGCCTTACAAATGTGCTTGATAATGCCTTATTTTTGCGCATCACAAAGTACTGGTGTCAGTGACTACGCAGCAAATTAACAAAGCACCTTTTATCAAGTTGTCCTTTATTAATGATGGTGAACCCATACCTGAGTATGCTTTAGCTAAAGTCTTTGATCGCTATTTCAGCTTATCGCATCAGTACAATAAGCCCACCAATAACCCAGCTCAGACACCTAGCTCACCAGCACCGAGACAACAAGGTAAAAAAGGTACCGGACTGGGACTAACCTTGGTAAAACAGGTGATTGAACGTCATGGTGGTTATGTCAGTATCCATAATCTAAGCGATCAAAGTCAGCAACATAACAAAACCCCTGAGACTAACTCAGGGGTTGAGGTGGTAATTTTATTACCTATCGCACCGCTTCAAGATTAAACGCGGGTACTATTGAATATGTGGCCTAATGAGTGTGTGTCTTAAAGGGTTTTTATCAAAGCGCTTAAATACTACTCACCCTGGCTAAGCGGTACAATACGTTCATTTTGACCACTACCAATCATACCTTGGCTACCAACGCCTTCAGGATTGCTTTGTAGATAAGCCGTCATTTCAGCAATAATTTCAGGATCATCATTGGCTAAGATACGCTGCTTGATCATCTCTACCGGGGGCACAGGTAAGTTCTTCATAGCGACAACAGCTGAGTATCATTACCTTTGGCAACGACCAGTTCAATCAATTGACGGGCATCAATTGGCAAATCTGGTGTTGACTGAGCCATCAATGCTAAGTGATACGCACCATGAGTATCTTCATCTTGCATGATGCGTCGCTCAATAGCAGTATAGGTCTCACTGGTCGCTCCGCCTGCTACTCTTAGCAAGTGAATACATTTTAATGAAGACTGTTCTCTTGTTCAGCAATGGCCAGAATCTTTTCTGATTGTGCCTCTAGCATTTGTCTTTTTGCTGTAATTTATCGTTGCTCATGATTATTTCCTAACGTTATTAATGGTTATTATTTATTCAAGGTTTTCATAAATGACTCTTAGCGATAAGTAAAAACCAATCTTCTCGCCCTATTGCTACTATATGTGGTGCTAAAGATTCATTTATAAAGTGAGCATATACAAAAACATAACAGGCGGCTCTATCTTTAAAAAATCCCAAAGCAATCGTCAATAAAAAAAGCCTTAGCATGAATCTAAGGCTTTTTTATTGAACAACTCTAATATAAACTTAATCATTTAGTGCAATAGCTAGCAGGGCTATGCTCTTCAACCAATGGCTTTAATTCGCCTGATTGGTACATTTCTAAGATAATGTCTGAACCGCCCATCAACTCACCATTAATCCACAATTGTGGGAATGTTGGCCAGTTGGCAATTTTTGGCAATGTCGCACGAATTTCAGGGTTTTCTAAAATATTAACGAACGCAAAAGGACGACCAATTTGAGTTAACACTTCAATGGCACGAGCAGAAAATCCACACTGTGGAAACTGTGGGTACCTTTCATATATAACAATACTGGGTTTCTTTGATTTGATTGCGGATTAACGTTTCAATATCTTGCGCTTGGTCTGTCATAATAAATCCTTAATTGATTTGGAAAATCGATTACCTAAAAAATAAAATACTAAAATATAATACTTAAAATAATGTGCTGAGTGTTTAAATTTAGGCCAATGTCTCTTTTATGGGATGCTGAAAAATTACAATAATAAATCCAGCATAACCACACTTTTAACTGTAGCCATCTCGAACATCTTAACGGATGCTTTCAATAACAGCTGTTGCTAAGCCCTAAAGCTAAAAGCTAGAGTCATATTATGCGTCAGCCCTAGCTGTTTTTTATTACCCCTAACTGAGTAGTGGCTACTACTTTCTATTTAGCTTTAAGCTTAATTTTAAACGTTGTCTGGGGTCAGTAATACCACAGCACTGACCATGATACCCTCTTGACGTCCAGTAAAGCCAAGCTTTTCAGTGGTGGTTGCTTTAACACTGATATTATCAATCTGAGTATTTAAATCTTCAGCAAGTGCGCATCGCCAGATTGTGTTTAGCCAACTTTGGTCGCTCACACATCACCGTGATATCTGCATTTACCAAATGATAGCCTTTTTTGATAATTAAATCATAGACATGACGCAGCAGCACACGTGAATCTAGTCCAGCATTGGCCTCATCAGTATCTGGAAAGTGTTGCCCTATATCGCCAAGAGCCAATGCACCAAGCAGCGCGTCAGCCAAAGCATACCACATCACCATCTGAATGCGCCAGTAAACCGACCGGATGCGGGATATTCACCCCTGCTAAAGTCACAAACTGCTCGGCTGTATCGATCACATCTTTGGATCGCAAAACGCGTGTACGTCAATACCTTGCCCAATTCTTATCATTATTTGCCTTTCAGTGTTATAATTTAGCCAAATTTTAGCATAGTTTGTGAGACTTATGACCACATCCCTGTTTTTGACAACAACCACGCCACTCTTCCTGCCCTAAGCCTAAGCGATGTACCCAATCCGAGTCAAACTCGGGTCATCGTCGGTCAGGTGGCGTCGATTCTTCTGTTTCTGCGGTATTATTGCAGCAAGCTGGTTTTCAGGTGGAAGGCCTGTTTATGAAGAACTGGGAAGAGGATGATGGCACAGAGTACTGCACAGCGATGGAAGACTTAGCCGACGCGCAAGCGGTGTGTGACAAAATTGGTATCAAACTGCATACCGCTAACTTTGCGATGGAGTATTGGGATCGCGTATTTGAACACTTTTTGGCTGATACCAAGCCGGACGCACCCCTAACCCAGATATTTTGTGTAACAAAGAGATCAAGTTTAAAGCCTTCCTCGACTATGCCGTAACCTTGGGTGCTGATTATATTGCAACCGGTCACTACACCCGTCGTAGCGTGAATTACACCCGTGAAGACGGCGTTGAAGTCGCGCACTTAATGCGTGGACTAGATAACAATAAAGATCAAAGCTACTTTTGCATGCCGTTGGTGGTGACAAAATTGCCAAGACTTTATTCCCAGTTGGCGAATTAGAAAAGCCAGAAGTGCGTAAAATAGCTGAACAGCATGACTTAGCCACGGCGAAGAAAAGACTCCACTGGTATTTGCTTTATCGGTGAGCGCCGCTTTAAAGACTTCTTAACAGTACTTGCCTGCCAAGCCAGGTGATATTGTCACCGATGATGGCATCACGATTGGTAAGCACGATGGCTGATGTATTATACCTTAGGTCAGTGGCGGTATTGTATTGGCGGCGTTAAAGACGCCCTGAAGCCTTGGTTGTGCTACAAAAAGACCTAACCAATAACCAATTAATTGTTGGTCAAGGCCATGATCATCCGATGCTATTAAGCCAAAGCTTAGTCGCTTACAAGCTTGACTGGGTTGAACGTATTGCACCTAAAGCCATCTTTAGCGAGGACGGCCTAAAATGTGTGGCCAAAACCGTTATCGTCAGCCCGATCAAAGCTGCACGGTATTTGCTGACTCTGAAGATGGCAACCGCGTAAAAGTCATCTTTGATGAACCTCAACGTGCGGTTACCCCCAGGTCAATCAGCGGTATTTTATATTGGAGAAGTTTGCTTGGGTGGCGGTGTGATTGAGTCGTTTGAGTAGCTTTAGCATTTTAAAGGCTTTAGCACCTTAAAGTATAGTTCCGTACTTTATTTTAAGCGGTTACACCCTTATAAGTTGAGGATAATATTGACGTTTATTCTGACGTTGGCAGTTATTTGGTTAGCCATTTGATAGGCTTGATCATCACTAGTCATGCCGCTGATAACCAAAT
Source organism: Psychrobacter sp. FDAARGOS_221 (assembly GCF_002313155.2). NCBI lineage: Bacteria > Pseudomonadati > Pseudomonadota > Gammaproteobacteria > Moraxellales > Moraxellaceae > Psychrobacter > Psychrobacter sp. FDAARGOS_221. The sequence goes on along the minus strand of NZ_NWFK02000001.1, from coordinate 6,637 downwards.
AACTGCCAACGTCAGAATAAACGTCAATATCTTATCCTCAACTTATAAGGGTGTAACCGCTTAAAATAAGTACGGAACTATACTTTAAGGTGCTAAAGCCTTTAAAATGCTAAAGCTACTCAAACGACTCAATCACACCGCCACCCAAGCAAACTTCTCCAATATAAAATACCGCTGATTGACCTGGGGTAACCGCACGTTGAGGTTCATCAAAGATGACTTTTACGCGGTTGCCATCTTCAGAGTCAGCAAATACCGTGCAGCTTTGATCGGGCTGACGATAACGGGTTTTGGCCACACATTTTAGGCCGTCCTCGCTAAAGATGGCTTTAGGTGCAATACGTTCAACCCAGTCAAGCTTGTAAGCGACTAAGCTTTGGCTTAATAGCATCGGATGATCATGGCCTTGACCAACAATTAATTGGTTATTGGTTAGGTCTTTTTGTAGCACAAACCAAGGCTCTTCAGGGCGGTCTTTAACGCCGCCAATACCAATACCGCCACGCTGACCTAAGGTATAATACATCAGCCCATCGTGCTTACCAATCGTGATGCCATCATCGGTGACAATATCACCTGGCTTGGCAGGCAAGTACTGTTGTAAGAAGTCTTTAAGCGGCGCTCACCGATAAAGCAAATACCAGTGGAGTCTTTTTTCTTCGCCGTGGCTAAGTCATGCTGTTCAGCTATTTTACGCACTTCTGGCTTTTCTAATTCGCCAACTGGGAATAAAGTCTTGGCAATTTTGTCACCACCAACGGCATGCAAAAAGTAGCTTTGATCTTTATTGTTATCTAGTCCACGCATTAAGTGCGCGACTTCAACGCCGTCTTCACGGGTGTAATTCACGCTACGACGGGTGTAGTGACCGGTTGCAATATAATCAGCACCCAAGGTTACGGCATAGTCGAGGAAGGCTTTAAACTTGATCTCTTTGTTACACAAAATATCTGGGTTAGGGGTGCGTCCGGCTTGGTATTCAGCCAAAAAGTGTTCAAATACGCGATCCCAATACTCCATCGCAAAGTTAGCGGTATGCAGTTTGATACCAATTTTGTCACACACCGCTTGCGCGTCGGCTAAGTCTTCCATCGCTGTGCAGTACTCTGTGCCATCATCCTCTTCCCAGTTCTTCATAAACAGGCCTTCCACCTGAAAACCAGCTTGCTGCAATAATACCGCAGAAACAGAAGAATCGACGCCACCTGACATACCGACGATGACCCGAGTTTGACTCGGATTGGGTACATCGCTTAGGCTTAGGCAGGAAGAGTGGCGTGGTTGTTGTCAAAAACAGGGGATGTGGTCATAAGTCTCACAAACTATGCTAAAATTTGGCTAAATTATAACACTGAAAGGCAAATAATGATAAGAATTGGGCAAGGTATTGACGTACACGCGTTTTGCGATCCAAAAGATGTGATCGATACAGCCGAGCAGTTTGTGACTTTAGCAGGGGTGAATATCCCGCATCCGGTCGGTTTACTGGCGCATTCAGATGGTGATGTGGTATTGCATGCTTTGGCTGACGCGCTGCTTGGTGCATTGGCTCTTGGCGATATAGGGCAACACTTTCCAGATACTGATGAGGCCAATGCTGGACTAGATTCACGTGTGCTGCTGCGTCATGTCTATGATTTAATTATCAAAAAAGGCTATCATTTGGTAAATGCAGATATCACGGTGATGTGTGAGCGACCAAAGTTGGCTAAACACAATCTGGCGATGCGCACCAACATTGCTGAAGATTTAAATACTCAGATTGATAATATCAGTGTTAAAGCAACCACCACTGAAAAGCTTGGCTTTACTGGACGTCAAGAGGGTATCATGGTCAGTGCTGTGGTATTACTGACCCAGACAGACAACGTTTAAAATTAAGCTTAAAGCTAAATAGAAAGTAGTAGCCACTACTCAGTTAGGGGTAATAAAAAACAGCTAGGGCTGACGCATAATATGACTCTAGCTTTTAGCTTTAGGGCTTAGCAACAGCTGTTATTGAAAGCATCCGTTAAGATGTTCGAGATGGCTACAGTTAAAAGTGTGGTTATGCTGGATTTATTATTGTAATTTTAATCAGCATCCCCATAAAAGAGACATTGGCCTAAATTTAAACACTCAGCACATTATTTTAAGTATTATATTTTAGTATTTTATTTTTTAGGTAATCGATTTTCCAAATCAATTAAGGATTTATTATGACAGACCAAGCGCAAGATATTGAAACGTTAATCCGCAATCAAATCAAAGAAAACCCAGTTTATATATGAAAGGTACACCACAGTTTCCACAGTGTGGATTTTCTGCTCGTGCCATTGAAGTGTTAACTCAAATTGGTCGTCCTTTTGCGTTCGTTAATATTTTAGAAAACCCTGAAATTCGTGCGACATTGCCAAAAATTGCCAACTGGCCAACATTCCCACAATTGTGGATTAATGGTGAGTTGATGGGCGGTTCAGACATTATCTTAGAAATGTACCAATCAGGCGAATTAAAGCCATTGGTTGAAGAGCATAGCCCTGCTAGCTAATTGCACTAAATGATTTAAGTTTATATTAGAGTTGTTCAATAAAAAAAGCCTTAGATTCATGCTAAGGCTTTTTTTATTGACGATTGCTTTGGGATTTTTTAAAGATAGAGCCGCCTGTTATGTTTTTGTATATGCTCACTTTATAAATGAATCTTTAGCACCACATATAGTAGCAATAGGGCGAGAAGATTGGTTTTTACTTATCGCCTAAGAGTCATTTATGAAAACCTTGAATAAATAATAACCATTAATAACGTTAGGAAATAATCATGAGCAACGATAAATTACAGCAAAAAAGACAAATGCTAGAGGCACAATCAGAAAAGATTCTGGCCATTGCTGAACAAGAAGAACAGTCTTCATTAAAATGTATTCACTTGCTAAGAGTAGCAGGCGGAGCGACCAGTGAGACCTATACTGCTATTGAGCGACGCATCATGCAAGATGAGATACTCATGGTGCGTATCACTTAGCATTGATGGCTCAGTCAACACCAGATTTGCCAATTGATGCCCGTCAATTGATTGAACTGGTCGTTGCCAAAGGTAATGATACTCAGCTGTTGTCGCTATTGAAGAACTTACCTGTGCCCCCGGTAGAGATGATCAAGCAGCGTATCTTAGCCAATGATGATCCTGAAATTATTGCTGAAATGACGGCTTATCTACAAAGCAATCCTGAAGGCGTTGGTAGCCAAGGTATGATTGGTAGTGGTCAAAATGAACGTATTGTACCGCTTAGCCAGGGTGAGTAGTATTTATAGCGCTTTGATAAAAACCCTTTAAGACACACACTCATTAGGCCACATATTCAATAGTACCCGCGTTTAATCTTGAAGCGGTGCGATAGGTAATAAAATTACCACCTCAACCCCTGAGTTAGTCTCAGGGGTTTTGTTATGTTGCTGACTTTGATCGCTTAGATTATGGATACTGACATAACCACCATGACGTTCAATCACCTGTTTTACCAAGGTTAGTCCCAGTCCGGTACCTTTTTTACCTTGTTGTCTCGGTGCTGGTGAGCTAGGTGTCTGAGCTGGGTTATTGGTGGGCTTATTGTACTGATGCGATAAGCTGAAATAGCGATCAAAGACTTTAGCTAAAGCATACTCAGGTATGGGTTCACCATCATTAATAAAGGACAACTTGATAAAAGGTGCTTTGTTAATTTGCTGCGTAGTCACTGACACCAGTACTTTGTGATGCGCAAAATATAAGGCATTATCAAGCACATTTTGTAAGGCTTGAGTCATCCAAAACTCATCGGCAAAAATAAAGCTTTGATTGGACTGCTTCAGGTCACATTGATAGTCAATCTCTAGATGCTGATACTGACGCTGCATTTCACTGCCGGCAATTAGAGTCTGAACCAGTGCATCTGGATCTATGGCTTGAATCGCTAACTTGAATGTAGGCTGTTCAATTTTTGCCAATAGCAACAAGCGGTCAATCAACGAGTGCAATTTGATACTTTGCTCAGTGATGGTCTGGCTGAGCATTTGTCTGTCTTCACTGTCTAAATCGGTCTCTTCTAATAGCTCACCACTGGCGCGAATCGCCGTCAGTGGGCTTTTTAGTTCATGCGTCAAAGTATGCACATAGTCAGTCACATAAGCTCGATTTTCAAGCCGATGCTTCATGCTTTCAATGGTATCGGTTAGCTCATTAAGCTCACGACCCAAGTAAAAGTAAGGCTTTTTAGTATCTTGTGCCAATGACTGAGTGTAGCGAGTGACCAATAAGGTACTTTGACGCAGCCACCAAGCGACCAAGCCTGCCATGATTAAGGTGACGATACTGATAATCAGTGAGGCAGTTAACATCCGTTGTCGCGTGGCATTTAGGTAAGGTAGCACGGTTGAGGTTGGTTTGCCGACACTGACCACAGCGATGATATCACCGCTACCATCTGAGCTATATATGGGCTGAGCGACATACATCACCGACGTTGATGAATCATTGGGATCACTACGAGTGGTGCGTGCGCCATACTTACCTTGTAAGGTTAGATTGACATCATTCCAACTCGAGTAATCTTCGCCTCTGGCATTTCCTTCTGGATTAGTATGATTGCCTTGTTCCGGCAAAGAGTCATAGATAACGATGCCTTGGTTATCGGTAATATAGACTCGGAAACTACTGCGCTGCTTTTGATGATACCAAGTAGCTTGGGTCTCGAAAGGTAACGCTTTAATCACTGGATTTAAAGGTTGTGACTCATTTGATGACTCAGAATTTACGCTCGAATTAGATGGCTGTGTCTTAATGTTTTCAGATGTGTTGCTTATTTCAGTTGCAGCCGACCCTGAGTCAGATTCAGGAAGTGAAGGGGTCGTGAAAGCTTGATCAAGCATGGCCTGATAGCTGCTGTTATAAATCTCTCCGCTTTCGACCGCAGATTGTAAGCTGGCAGCCAACAGTTTAGAGGTGTCCACTAAAGTATCTTCAATCACTTGCTGGGTGATAGGGCGAACGTAGGTAAACAACTGGTTGAAAACCACAATACCCGAGATGATGACAATCACCCCAACTGCAATCCAAATCCGAAAAAACAAACTCAAATTAAGAATTTTCTCAGGTTTACGGCTAGCAGTGTGAGCGCTACTGTCTTTGCCTATTGGGTGTAGCTTGGCATACCAATTGGGCGGCGTGGATGTGCTACCTGTGTTTCGGTTGTCTTCGTTACTATTGGAATCACTGGTCTGTTGGCTTTGATTTTCAGATTGTGGAGAAGGGGTGTTGCTCATGACGCACAAAGTCCATAACCTAAGCCACGATGAGTGTGAATGATTTCAACATCCTGCTGCTCGCTAATCTGAGCCAATTGCTTACGAATAGATTTAACATGACTATCAATGGTGCGAGCTAAGCGATGATCGGGATAATCACTAATGGCATTTTAATTGTTCACGACTAAACACTCGATCTGGATTGGCTAATAAGGCCAGTATTAGTTTGCGCTCGGTATTACTGAGCTCTAGCTTATGATCATTCCAATATAGGGTATAAGTCATCGGCTCATAGCGCCAAATGCCTGACTCTAACACAACTGTTGCGGCTCAGTCTCTTGTTGGCTCTGAGTTTGGGTATCAAGAGTTGCTGATGCGGTAAGTTGTTCACGGCGCCAAATGGCTTTTAATCGAGCAACCAATTCTCTTGGACTAAAGGGCTTGGGACAATAATCATCGCCGCCCATTTCAAGGCCAAGTATTCTATCTATCTCATCACTGCGAGCCGTCAAAAATACGATAGGCAGTTGTTTTAAGCTACAATCTGCTCACTTCGGCGTATGTCCTGACATAGATTTAGACCATCACCATCGGGCAAACCTACATCTAACACGATACCAGCTAATGGCTGCTGCTGCTCATTAAAGTCAGTCAAAGTGGGTAGCACGCTAGTGGCATTATCCAGCCAGTCACTTGCCAGCCTTCGCGTTTGAAAGTCACTTAACGATGTGGCAATCGCCGGATCATCTTCAACGATTAAAATATGAGGCGAACTTGAATGTACAGGCGTTGATTGTGGCATAGAGGGAGTCATAGTATGAGCCAGATTGAAGAACTATAGTCAGCGAACTACTAAAGGGTTACGGTATTAACCTCGCTAAGCTACATTTGTAGTACTTGCGCTCGGTTGGCTGGTAACCATTTTAGACTTCTCTGACTATAATAATAAATTTATGAGAAAGCACAACGGGTTAAGCCCCATTAGCTAAGTGCTATCCTAGCATAAACAAATTGGTGGTTGTGTGATAACTATGAGCGGATGATGAAAATTGATGAGAATAAATAGGGTTGAGTATGTCGTTGTCAGTAAATGATTTATAAGATTAAATCAATATTATCAATAATCATAACCAGACCACTGATACTCATCAAAACAAGCAGCGCAGTACGAAACTGAGTAACACTCATGCCGGTCAAAAAGCGCTTACCAATCATATTACCCAACAATGGCGCCGACCCCTAACACCAGGCCATAAACCAATCATATTACCAACAATGGCGCCGACCCCTAACACCAGGCCATAAACCATAGCGCTGCGTGAGTACGCCAAAGAAGGCATAACTGCTGATTTGAGCAATACCGACAAAGAATGAAT